>NZ_AUMA01000003.1:300000-393460 GCF_000422565.1 Desulfovibrio aminophilus DSM 12254
CGCCGCGTCCATCCGGGCGGCAGCCTGGGGCGTCAGCTCTCGCTCTTCGTTCAGTCGCTCATGCACACGGAGAACCTCCCTCTGGCGCGGCTCGGAGCGCCCCTGTCCCAGGCCCTGGAAACGCTCAACCGGGGCGGGCTGGGCTTGGTGGCTGTTTTGGACGCGGACGGCCGCGTGAGCGGGGTGCTCACCGACGGCGACGTGCGGCGTATGGTCTGCAAGGGCGGCTTCCAGGCGAAAGATCCGGTGGAGGCGCATATGACCCGCAACCCCCGGCGCGTCCGCGTGGGGGACTCGGCGGCCCGCGCCCTGGACATCATGGAGGCGCACCAGATCCTGGTCCTGCCCGTGGTGGGCGAGAACGAGCGACTGGCCGGGCTCATCCACCTCCATGACCTGTTGGGCAAGGGCCGCTTCCGCTTTGCCTCCGGTTCGTCCAGCGGCGGTGTCGGCGACTGACATGGTGACGGCCCACAGCCAGGCGGGCGATCCGGGCGTCTGCGCCCGCTGCGCGCTGCAAGGCCCCACCTGCTGCCGCACCGAAATCGGGCGGGAAGAGTTCTGCTTTCCCCTGTCCAAAGTGGAGCAGGCCCGCATCCGTGACATTCTGCCCGCGTCTGGAGGCTTCGCCCTCCAGGACAACACGGCGGCCTTCGTGGACGGGGTCTGCCGCCTGTTCCCGGGGGAGGAGGCGGAGGTCCGGGCGCTGTTTCCGGCCCGCAAGCAACATTTCCGTCTGGCCTTGGACGAACGGGGAGCCTGTCGGCTCCTGGGAACCCAGGGCTGCCTGCTGCCTCGCGAGGGGCGGCCCTATTACTGCCGCCTGTTTCCGCTGTGGGTCACGGGCGTGGAGATCACGGTGTTCGACGCCCAGGGGTGCTTGGTCCGCCGGGAATCCCGGAGCGTCGCCGGGCTTCTGGAGCGGCTTGCCATGACCCGGGCCGAAGTTTTCGACCTGCATGGGCGCCTGCGCCTGGCCTGGGGCCTGCCGCCCCGACGCGGCCTGGCGCCGGTCCGGCGCGGTTTCTGAGGACGAGGATGTGATGAAGGTTCTACGAGTTCTGCTGGTTCTTCTGGTTTCCGGCCTGCTTCTTTCGGCCGCCGGACTGTACATGCTCGTGCATTGGGCTTCCCGCGACCTGCCCGGGTTCCAGAAGATCACCGACTACCGGCCGCCCCTGGTGACCACGGTGTATTCCTCGGACAACCATGTCCTGGGCTACTTTTACCGCGAGAAACGCTTCCTGGCCCGCCTGGATCAGATGAGCCCTTGGCTGCCCAAGGCCTTCCTGGCCGCCGAGGACGCGGGTTTCTACCAGCACGAGGGCGTGGACATCACGGCCATCCTGCGCGCCGCGCTCATCAACCTCAAGTCCGGGCACATCCGCCAGGGCGGCAGCACCATCACCCAGCAGATCATCAAGCGCCTTCTGCTGACCTCCGAGCGCAGCTACGAACGCAAGCTCAAGGAAGCCATCCTGGCCTACCGCTTGGAGCACTACCTGACCAAAGACGAGATACTCACCATCTATCTGAACCAGATATTCCTCGGCTCCAACGCCTACGGCGTGGAGGCGGCCGCCCGGGAGTACTTCGGCAAGCACGTGAACGAGCTGACCCTGGCCGAGTGCGCCATCCTCGCGGGATTGCCTCAGGCCCCCAGCCGCTACAGCCCCAACCGGGATCCGGACCTGGCCAAGAACCGCCAGAAGTACGTGCTCGAGCGCATGTTCGAGATGGGCTGGATCAACCGCGCGCAATACGAGGAGGCCTTGGCCCAGCCGCTGGTCTACAAGAGCATGCCGGACATCTCCTGGAAGGTGGGCCCGTACTACCTGGAGGAAGTGCGCCGCTGGCTCATCGACAAGTTCGGCGAGGACGCGGTCTATGAGGGCGGTCTGCACGTCTCCACCCCGTGCGATCTGACGCACCAGGCCGCGGCCGACGCCGCGCTCAAGCAGGGCCTGCTGGATGCGGCCAAGCGCCGCGGCTGGGACGGGCCGGTGCAGCATCTTGAGCAGCACCAGTTCCAGGCCTTCCTCGGCGACACGGACTACGGCCCGGAGGACATCTGGCCCGGCCGCTGGATCAAGGTCCTGGTCACGGCCGTCGCGCCCGGTCAGGTGCGGGTGCAGTTCGGCAAGCAGCAGGGGATCATTCCGGTGTCCAGCATGGGCTGGTGCCGGACGCCCAATCCCCGCAGGGCCCCGGAGGACGTGCCCAAGGTCACGGACGCCACGCGCGTGCTCAAACGCGGCGACGTGGTCTGGGCCACTCTGTCGGAGAAGCCCTCGCCGGAGAAGGGCGTACATCTGTTGGATCTGGAGCGTCTGCCCGGTCCCGAGGGCGCGCTCGTCTCACTCAAGCCCGACACTGGCGACGTGGTGGCCCTGTCCGGCGGCTTCGGTTTCGAACTGAGCCAGTTCAACCGGGCCACCCAGGCCTTGCGGCAGCCCGGTTCAGCCTTCAAGCCCCTGGTCTACTGCACGGCCATCGACAACGGCTTCACTGCGGCCTCCATGGTGCTGGACGCGCCCATCGTCTTCGAGAACGTGGAACTGGGCAAGATCTGGAAACCCGAGAACTACGAGGGCATCTTCTACGGGCCCACACTCCTGCGCACGGCCCTGGTCAAGTCCCGCAACCTGGTCACCATCCGGGTGGCCCAGAAGATCGGGGTACGCCGGATCATCGAGCGGGCCAAGGTCATGGGCCTGACCGCCGACCTGCCCGAGGATCTTTCCGTGGCCCTGGGCTCGGCTTCGGTGAGCCTGCTCAATCTTTGCCAGGCCTATACGCCCTTCCCCCGGGGCGGCACGACCATCAAGCCGGTCATGGTCCACCGGGTGCTCTCGGCCTGGGGAGAGGAGCTCTATCGCTCCATTCCCGAGGTCAAGGACGCCATCAGCCCCCAGACCGCCTTCATCATGGCCACCATGATGAAGGACGTGGTCCAGTTCGGCACTGGCTGGCGGGCCAAGGAACTGGGCCGCCCCGTGGCGGGCAAGACCGGCACGAGCAACGACGAGCACGACGCCTGGTTCATGGGCTACACGCCGTATCTGCTCACCGGGGTCTGGGTGGGCTACGACCAGCTGCAGCCCATGGGCCGTCTGGAAAGCGGATCACGCACCGCCAGTCCCATCTGGGTCGCTTACCGCAAGCAGGTGGAGGACAAGTTCCCCTACCAGGACTTCGAGCAGCCCACGGGCGTGGTCATGGTCCATGTGGACGCCAAGAACGGCCTTCTGGCCGGTCCCGGCACCACCGAGGATCTCTTCCTGCCCTTCAAGGAGGGTACGCAGCCCACGGAAGTCTCGCGCGGCGGAGGCGACGTTTCTTCGGGCGGCGCCTCGGGATCGGAAGAGGACTTGTTCAAGCAGGTCTACTGAGCGCCGCCGGCGGCGGGGAGGAACGATGGAACTCGAACTCTTCCAGGTGGACGCCTTCGCCGACCGGGTCTTCAGCGGCAACCCGGCGGCCGTGGTGCCGCTGAGGAAGTGGCTTCCCGACGCCACGCTCCAGGCGATCGCCTCGGAGAACAACCTCGCCGAGACGGCCTTCTATCTGAAGAAGGGCGAATACTACGAGCTGCGCTGGTTCACCCCCGAGACCGAGGTGGACCTCTGCGGCCACGCCACCCTGGCCACCGCGCACGTGCTTTTTGAGCACAAGAAATATCCCGACGCCTGCATCGTCTTCGAAACCCAGAGCGGGCGGCTGTTCGTGGAACGCGAGGGCGGATTGCTGTTCATGGACTTCCCGGCCTGGGAGCCGAAGCCCTTTCCCGTGCCTGAACGGGTGATTCGCGGCCTGGGGGCCAAGCCCCGGGAGATGTGGGCCACGCGTGACTACCTGGCCGTGTTCGACTCCGAGGAGGAGGTTCGGGCGCTTCGACCGGACATGGGCCTGCTGGCCGAGCTGGAGACCATCTGCGTCATTTGCACGGCCCCTGGCGGGGACTACGATTTCATCTCCCGTTCCTTCGCCCCGGGAGTGGGCATTCCCGAGGATCCGGTCACGGGTTCCTCGCACTGCACCCTGGCTCCCTACTGGTCCCGCAGGCTGGGCAAGAAGACGCTCACCGCGTTCCAGGCCTCGTCCCGGGGCGGCGAGCTCTTCTGTGAGGCCATGGGCGATCGGGTCAAGATCGCGGGCCACGCGGTCTGTTACCTGAAGGGCGCGATCCGCCTGCCGGATTGAGGAATCAGAGCAGTCTCAGGCTCCAATTGAACCGCCCCTGGCGGTCCGAGTGCGGCACGGTCTTGGGCCAGAACTCCCGGATGGTCAGCAGGCAGGAGTAGCCCGCCTTTTCCAATTCCGCCTTGTGCGGCGAGAGATCCAACTCCCAGTTGGGGTAGACCCAGTGGTTCTGCCCGATCCTCCTGACCCAGAAGATCTCGTTCATGGGGCTTCTCATGGGTTCCTCCAGATGCACGCCGTCGGCCAGATGCCGGGACAGCCCCAAAGGCCACAGGCCCTTGAGCACGATGTGCAGGGGCAGGGGGCTTTGGCTCGGCAGGGCCAGGAGGTCTTCAGCGGGCAATTCGGGGCTCGCGTAGGCCGAACCGAAGCCCATGGCTCGAAGCTCTTCCAACGCCAGGGCGTTGGAGATATTGCAGAAGGGCCCGGCCGCAAATTCCAACCCCTTGCGTTCGGGAAAGAGCGCGATCTGCCAGGGCGCGTTGCAGACGAAGTCCCGCGCGCCTTTTCGACGCAGGGAATCCGCGGCCTCGGCGTAACGGGCCTCTTCCTCGGGCCAAATCACGGGCGGCAGCCACCATTGGACACGCGCGGCCATGCGCGGCGGCAGGGTGTGCAGGGCCTTGGGCTCAAGCCAGAGCGACGGTTCGCCGTCCAGGCGGCCCTTGGGCAGAACCCGGCAGAGGGTCCGAAATTGGGATCGGCGGCGCGGGGCCGGAGCGGGCAGGGTGGGGCGGAATTCCGAGGCGGCCTCCTCGCGCAACGGTCCCGAGGCCACGACCACGCGTTCCAGTTCGGCGATGGCCCGGGCCAACTCCGGTTCGCGCCGGTCCACCAGGAAGACCGCTCCCCCGGCAGGCGGCGCGGGCAGGCCTTTCTCCGGGCGCAGATCCAGGCGGCCACGCTTCGGCACATGCTGGCGGACCTTCACCGTACGGTGCCAGGGCTCGTCCTCGTAACCCAGGCGCAACAGGTCGCCGGGCAGCAGTTCCTCGCGGGACTGGAAGGAAATGCGGGTGATGGGCCGTCCGCCGGCCTTGGCCGTCTCGCGTTTGAGCGTGCCCAGGAAGAGCCCCGAGCCGGTTTCCTGGGAGCGGTCCACGGGCTTGTGCGGTCGCTGGGGCAGAAATCCGGCATGAGTCCGGGGCCGTCCCAGAGCCTGATCCAGCAGACTCAGCGCGGTTTTGCGGGCCTCCGGGGTATTGCCCTCGTCGCGCAGCAGGCGGTAGGCCTTGACCGTGTAGTAGACGTAATGCGGCCCCTTCTTGCGGCCCTCGATCTTCCAGGCCCGCACCCTGGGCACGTCCTGGAGCGGACGGGCCAGCACGTCCAGGGACAGGTCCAGGCAGGAGAAGAGCCGCTCCGGCTTGCCCTTGGGGCCTTGCCGATAGAGGCGGCGGCAGGGCTGTACACAGCGGCCGCGCAGACCGCTCTTGCCGCCCAGCCAACTGCTCCACCAGCAACGGCCGGAGACGCAGTAGCAGAGGGCGCCGTGGACGAAGACCTCCAGGTCCAGCCCGGCAGGGCAGGAGGAAGCCAACATCTTGATCTCGTCCAGGCTCAGTTCGCGGGGCAGGACCACGCGGCTGGCTCCCAGTTCCGCCGCAGCCCGCAGGGACGCGCCGTGGGTCAGGTTGGCCAGTGTGGAGAGGTGGATTTCGCCGGAAAAGCCGGTCTGTCGGGCCAGATTCACCAGCCCCAGATCCTGGACGATGATCGCGTCCGGCCGTACAAGGCGGTTCAGCCGGTCCAGCAGGCGGCCCGCGGCCTCGGGATCGCCGGGCTTGAGCAGGGTGTTCATGGCCACATAGACCCGGGCGTTCCGGTCGTGGGCCAGGTTTGCCAGCCGGGACAGTTGGCTGATAGAGAAGTTCTCGGCCTGCATGCGGGCCGAGAAATGCTTGAGGCCCAGGTAGATGGCGTCGGCTCCGGCCGCCAGGGCGGCCAGGAAGGCCGGAACGTCGCCGGCCGGAGCCATGATTTCGGGTGTCGTATTATTCATTCTTGCCGGAAGGGTTGTTCATGACGCGACGGACATGCCGCGAGTTGACGGTAGGGGAACTGACCCCGCTTGGTCAATCGGAAAGACCGGGGGAATTTTATCGGCTGCGCCTGCTCGGTCCAGGATTCGATGACTGGAAGCCCGGGCAGTTCGTCATGCTCCGGCCGTCGTGCTGGGACTTGGAGCTCTTGTGGGGGCGGCCGTTTTCCCTGGCCGGAGCGGACGAGGAGGGCATCTCCGTGTTTTTCCAAGTGGTGGGCCGGGGGACGAAGCGTCTGGCCGGTCTCGCCCCCGGCGACAGGGTCTCGGTCTGGGGTCCGTTGGGCAACGGCTTCGCCCTGGAGTCCGACACGCGCACCCTGCTGCTGGCAGGGGGAGTCGGGCTGGCCCCGTTCCTGGGCTACGCCGCCGCGCATCCAGCGCCCGGGAAACTGGAGTTGCTTTTCGCCCACCGGCTCCCCCTGAGCTGCTATCCCTATGCGGAAATGGCCGCGCGTCTACGCGTCGAGGCCATCCACGAGGCGACCCCGGCGGACCTGCCCCGGATCATCGCGGGGATCACGGAAAAAATCGCGGAATACGCCCCAGACGGATTGGTGCTGGCCTGCGGCCCCACGCCGTTCCTGCGCACCGTGCGCCAGGCCGCCTTGGATCACGGGGTTCGGGCCCAAGTGTCCCTGGAGAACCGCATGGCCTGCGGCGTGGGCGCCTGTCTGGGCTGTGTCTGCCGGGACGGCCTGGGGCATCATGTCCAGGTATGCACCCAGGGACCGGTGTTCTGGGCTGGCGACGTACAGCTCTAGGAGGCGCGGCATGGACCTGACGACGACCATAGCGGGTTTGCGGCTCAAGAATCCCGTGCTCACCGCCTCGGGCACCTTCGGCTTCGGCCTGGAATTCGAGGATTACGGCGACCTGCGCGAATTGGGCGGCATCGTGGTCAAGGGGCTCTCGCTCAAGCCCCGTGAAGGCAACCCCATGCCGAGGCTGGCCGAGACGCCGTGCGGCATGCTCAACGCCATCGGCATCCAGAATCCCGGCGTGGAATGCTTCCTCAAGGAGAAGCTGCCGCGCCTGCCTTGGCGCGAGACCGCGATCATCGCCAACCTCTATGCCTGCGGGGAGGAGGAGTTCGGCGAGCTGGCGGGAGTGCTTTCGGCCGAGGAAGGTGTGGCGGCCCTGGAGGTCAACGTCTCCTGCCCCAACGTCAAGGAGGGCGGCGCGGCCTTCGGCCAGGATCCGGTCCAGATCGGACGGGTGACGGAGTCGGTGAAGAGGCGGGCCGGAAGCAAGCCGGTCATCGTCAAACTCTCGCCGAACGTCACGGACATCACGGCCTGCGCCCGGGCCGCCGAATCGGCCGGGGCCGACGCCCTTTCGGCCGTGAACACGCTCCTGGGCATGGCCGTGGACGCCCGCACCCGCCGTCCACGCCTGGCCAACGTGGTGGGCGGCCTCTCGGGACCGGCCATCAAGCCAGTGGCCCTGCGCTGCGTGTTCCAATGCGTCCGGGCGGTCGGCATCCCGGTCATCGGCCTGGGCGGCATCGCCTCGGCCGATGACGCCTTGGAATTTCTGCTGGTGGGCGCGACGGCGATCCAGGTGGGCACGGCCAACTTCCTGCGCCCCGACTTCGCCTTCGGGCTGGCCCGAGAATTGCCGGAGGCATTGGCCTCGGCGGGCGCATCCAACCTTTCGGAATACCGAGGAGGGCTGATCCTGCCGGATTGAAATGCCCTTCGACCTCTTGCCAGGAAAACGGAATTGTATTAGGTAGACCTTCCTCTTGCGGAGAGGTGTCCGAGTTGGCTGAAGGAGCACGCCTGGAAAGTGTGTGTACCTTTACGGGTACCGGAGGTTCAAATCCTCTCCTCTCCGCCACATAGCTTTTCAGGGAAGCCGGACGGCGGGTGATTCGAGAACCCCGTCAGGTCCGAAAGGAAGCAGCGGTATCGCCTGATCCCGGGTGTCCGGCTTCCCTTGAATAAGGGCGCGTTGCACGACTCGCCCTTATTTTTTTTCTTTTCCTCTGCATCCCTTCCCACGTTGTCCACCGCCGCATGGCGGTGTTTCTTTTTTTAAACCCGTGCTTGACGCATGACATTTTTTTTGAAAATGTGTGCATTCATGTGTGATGAACTGTCCAATCGTATGTTCACGAGACATCAAGACGCGGAGGTGCACCTGTGAAACGAATTATCTCCACCCTCTCCGCGGCCGCGCTCCTGCTGGGCGTGGCCGCCACCGCCTGGGCCCACTTCGGCATGGTCATTCCGAACAAGCCCATGCTGGCCCAAGGCGACAAGGCCGTGGACCTGACCATCTCCTTCTCTCATCCCATGGAAATGGTGGGCATGGACATGGTCAAGCCCAAGAATTTCGCCGTGTACGTCGACGGCAAGCCGCAAGATCTGCTGGGTAGTCTGACCGAGACCAAGGTCATGGACCACAAGGCCTGGAAGGCCAGTTATGCGGTGAAGAAGCCCGGCGTGTACATTTTCGCGGTGGAGCCCCAGCCCTATCCCGAACCGGCCGAAGACAACTACATCATTCACTACACCAAGACCGTGGTGGCCGCCTTCGGCGACGAGGACGGCTGGGACGCCGATCTGGGCCTCAAGGCCGAGATCGTGCCGCTGTCCCGTCCCTTCGGCAATTACGCGGGCAACGTCTTCCAGGGCGTGGTCAAGTTCAAGGGCAAGCCCGTGCCCAACTGCGACGTGGAAGTGGAGATGTACAACAAGGACGGCAAGTACGAGGCCCCCACCGAGTACATGGTCACCCAGGTGGTCAAGACCGACCAGAACGGCGTGTTCACCTATGCCTGCCCCAAGGCGGGGTGGTGGGGTTTCGCCGCCCTGAACGCCGACGATGAGAAGATCAACGGCAAGGAAGTGGAAGTTGGCGCGGTTCTCTGGATATACATGCACGACTTCAAGACCAAGAAGTAACTGATCCGTTTTCGGATTGAATGCGAAAAAGCCGGGAACCCCCGGCTTTTTCTTTTTTTGTCAGGGATTCCAAAGTGTTCATTCTCCAGGCCGCCAAGCGACAGGAAGACGCTGTCTAATCTTCGGGCAAATGCCCACTTTTTCTTTACAAATCGTATCGGATCATATAGTTAGCCATGCAAGCGAATACTCGCACCTTGAGGGCCTGTCCCGAGTCCTCCCGCGGGATTTCGCTTTCCATAGTCATTTCGGCGGTCGCCGCCAGTTCGTGATGGATCGCTATGATTCAGGAATGCGCAGGCCCGAGGAGGGGGAAAGACGATGAGAATGTGGAGGGGGGGGCGGCCGTCCTGGCTGTTCATGTGCATGTTCGTTTGCATTTTGGCCGTGCCCGGGGTTGTCCGGGCCGCCGGTTTCGCCCTGTATGAATACAGCGCCAGGGGGAACGCCATGGGCGGTGCTTTGGCCGCCACCCAACGCCCCGACGCGTCGGCCATAGCCTTCAATCCTGCCACCCTGGCCCTGATGAGCAAGCCGCAGGCCGTGGCGGGCGTGACCTTCATCACGCCGTCGGCCACCGTCGTGCGGAACGGTGTGGACCAGAAGCTCAAGGATCAGACCTTCGCGGTCCCGCATGCGTATTACGTTCAACCCGTGAACGAGGACGTGGTTCTGGGCATAGGCGAATTCACCCGTTTCGGTCTGGGCACCAAATATCCCTACGACTGGGCGGGCGCGGCCAAAATGTACGACGTGCTCTTCGAATCCTATTCCGTGGCTCCCACCGTGGCTTTCCGTTGTTCGGACGCCTTGAGCATCGGCGTGGGACTGGAGGTCATGAAGGCCGGCGTGGACATCTGGCGGCACATCACGTTTGGCGGCAGTGACTTCGACATGCATCTGCAGTCCGAGGGCGTGGCCATCGGCGCCAACATTTCCGCTCTGTACAAGTTCAACGAGGAGTGGGCCGCGGGCCTTGTCATCCGAACGCCCATGGATCTCTATGGTTCAGGCTCGGTGAGCTACTCCGGCACCAGGGCGGCGCCGTTCAACGCCTATCAGGAAGGCGGCATGAGCATGACCACCACTCTGCCCGACAGCTACACCTTGGCCGTGAGTTGGACGCCCAACGAACGTTTCAGCGTGGAGGCCGGGGCCACCTTCACCCGCTGGGAGCAATACAACAATTTCAATTACGATTTCGACAACAATCCGCCCGCCGACACCACGGACTGGAAGTACTGGCGCAACGTTTGGCGTCTCAACGTGGGCCTGGAATACTGGGCCATGGATTGGCTGGCCCTGCGGGCCGGTTATGTCTGGGACCAGGAACCCATCCGCGACGGCCATGAGGACTACATGGTGACCGCCAACGACCGCCAGTTGGTCACCGGCGGTCTTGGCTTCAAGTGGGATGATCTGACCTTGGACCTCTCCTACCAGTTCCTCTGGGCCAGGGATCGCGACAACTTCGCGATTTCGGAGCCGTTCGCCACGCCCAATGTGAGCTTCAAGAACAACCGCACACACCTCATCGGCGCGACCGTCGGCTATACGTTCTAATCTAATCCACTGCCCAGGATCATGTGCGGGGGGACCGAATGGTCCCCCCGTTTTCTTTCCAGCGAACCCGTGCTAGCTCTCAAGCTTCGAACCGGATCGGCATGGAACCCCAGATGATCAGCGCCAGCACTCTCGGCTTCTCCTACGACGATACGCCCGCCCTGCACGACGTGAGCTTCGGCGTCGCGGCGGGAAATCTCGTGCTCCTGGCCGGGGCCAACGGCAGCGGCAAGTCCACGCTTTTAGCCGTTCTCGCCGGTCTGGCAAGCCCAGGCGCCGGTCTGCTGCGCGTGGCCGATCTTCGGCTTCCGGGCCAGGAGCGCGCGTTACGGCGCATCAGCCGTCTCGTAGTCCAGGATGCCGATCTCCAGATCCTTGGGGCCACGGTGGGTGAAGATCTCATGTTGGGGCGATCCGCCACGGATGAGGCCATGGTCCGCTCCATGGCCGGGCGTTTCGACCTGGCCGGGGCCTGGGATCAGCCCGCGCACACGTTGTCCTGGGGCATGCGGCGAAAGCTCTGTCTGGCGGCGGCCTTGCTTGACGATCCGCGCCTGTTGCTCCTGGACGAGCCTTTCGCCGGTCTGGACTATCACGGGACGCTGGAGATGCGGCGCATCCTTACCGAAAATCGCCGGAAAAGTCTGACCCAGGTGGTTGCGGTCCATGACCTGGACCCGGTGGCCGATCTGGCCGACCAGATGCTCGTGCTCGACCGGGGGCGGCTGGTCCTGTCCGGTCGGCCCGCCGCCGTCATGGATGGGGTGCGGACCCATGGCGTACGTCCGCCGTGCTCCTGGCTGGCGGGAAGAGGGCTTGTCCCCTGGGACGACGGGTATGGCTGAGGCCGCGCGGCGTTTGCACGGCCTGGACCCCCGGCTCAAGCTCGGCTGGGCGCTGGCCGCGGGCTGGTTCATCTGGCGTGGCGGCGCGTTCGGGCTGGCGGCCTGGATCGTGGCGCTGTCGATTCTGGCGGTGTTCTTGCGCCCGTTCTGGCGGGGCATGTCCGGCATCTGGCGGAGCGGGGTGCTTTTCGCGTTGTTCTGGGGGGCGCTCAAGGCCGGACTTTTGTGGCTGGACGACCTGCCGTTCCCTGATATTCTGGGACAGGCGTCCCTCCTGACCATGCGGCTCTTCGCCTTGGTGCTGTTGGGCCTGACCCTGGCCTTGTCCACCCCGCCGAGACAGTGCGGTCTGGCCCTGTCCTGGACCGGACGGCCTCTTCTTGGCCGCCGATCCTGGGAACCGGCCTTGGCCTTGACGCTCATGATTCATTTTCTGCCGCAATGTTGGCGCGTCATGAGCGCGGTACGCCGTAGCCTGGAGCAGCGTTGCCGCCGTGTGTCGTTCATGCGCCGCTGGACCTTGTTCGCCTCGGCCGTATTGCGGGCGTTGGGACGGCGGACCTGGGAACAGACTCTGGCAGTGGCCTCGCGGGGCTTGGACGAGCCTCAAGCCTGGGCGGCGGGATTCGACCCGCCGGACCGGAGCTGGTTGAAGGCGGCGATGTTGCTGGCGCTACTCGGCGCGTTGTCGTTTTTGTGAAAACGACAGCACGGCCAGGGAGAGGAGCAGCAGGCCGCTGTCGCGCAGCATGGCCAGGGAAAGGCTGCCCGAGGCCGAAGGGTCCGTGCTGAAACAGCCGCAGACGATGTCCAGGCCGCGCCAGAGGGCCGAAGCCTCGGCCGTGAGGAACGTGGCCATGAACAGCACGCAGAGCAGGGCCGCGCCACTGGAAAGCGCGCCGACGATCAGGGCCAGGCCGCAGAGCAGCTCCAGCCAAGGCAGGAGCACCGCCAACGGAGCCACCAACGCGCCGGGCAGGATGCGGTAGTTCAGGATGATCCGCCCGAAGGCCTCGGGATGGAGCAATTTGTCCCAACAAGCGGCCAGGAAGACCAGGCCGAGGGTCACCCGGAGCAGGAGCCTGATGTGTTTCATTCCGCGCGCTCCAGGGGCCCGCGGGTCATGATCCAGCCTTCGATGCCGTTGTCCAGCACGGCCACGTCCAGGCCGTGCCGAAGCAGTTCCTCGGCCACCGCGTGGCTCGCGCCGCAGGCCATGCCGTCGCAGTAGATCACGATGGTTTTGTCCCGGGGCAGATCCCGGCCTTCACCGGCCGCCGCCTGCGCCGGTGTCAAATTGACGGCCTTGGGTACATGGGCCATGGCGAACGCATCGGGTTGGCGCGCGTCAACGAAGACGGCCCGGCCTTGCTTCAGCAGTTCCGCCGCCTGGAGCGGTGAGAGGGTCTTGAAGCGGGCGCGTGCGGCGGCGGCTTCGCGCTCCGCGAAATTTTCCAACAGCGGCAGCCCATTGGGGCGGATGGCGTTGACTCCCGCCGCCAGAGGCAGAGCCAAGAGCACCAGCAGGAGCGCTTCCCTGAACGCGCGGCGTACGGACCAACTCATGTCGGGATTCATACTGAAACGCTGGGTTTCTTGCAATGCCGCCGTTGGCGGGGTATTTTGGCGAAGATGGAGGTTCCGCCATGTTGCAGATGACCGCTGAGGAGGCCCGACGTTTTTTGGAAAGCCGCGCGGCCGAGGAGCATGTCCTGGTGGATGTCCGGCAGCCCTTCGAATATCAGGAATTCCATCTGCCGGGAGCGCGTCTCATCCCCCTGGGGGAATTGCCGGAACGTGCGGGTGAACTCAAGCGGGACAAGCTGGTGCTGGTGTATTGCCGTTCAGGAAGCCGCAGCGTGGCCGCCGCCGGTCTGCTGGAGGGCCTGGGATTCTCCCGAGTGATCAACCTGCAGGGCGGTATCGCGGCTTGGCAGGGCGGCGTGGCCATCGGTCCTGGCCATCAGGGGCTGAATTTCTGCCTTGTTGCGGCGGACAAGGGAGATGTGCTCCTTCTGGCTTGCGGCATGGAGATGATCCTGCAGGAATTTTACGAAGATCTCATGGCTCGGGCCGAAAGCCAGGACGTTCGCCTGGCTTTTCGGCAATTGGCCGGTTTCGAGGTGCGGCACCGGGAGCGGCTCTACCGTCTTCATGTCAAGGAGGATGCCGGGGCTCAGGACAGGGCGTCCTTCGAGGATCAGGCTCGGAGCCGGATCAGAAACGCGCGTGGTGAGGAAATGGCCGAAGGCGGCGTGGAGCCCGGGCATTTCTTGGAAAACATGGGCCTGCGCGCGACCCAGGCTCGGGATGCACTGGAGCTGGCCATGCAGTTCGAAGCCCAGGCCCTGGACTTTTATCTTCGTTGTTCCGAGCAGGAGCCGGCCGACGCCGAAAAGGCCAAGATGCTTTTGCAGCTCGGGCAGGAGGAGCGAGCCCATCTGCGCATGCTCGGCGGGTTGCTGGAGCGTCGTGCCGAGCGAGGCTAGGCGGCTTTCGTCCCCGTGACCTTGCGGGCCGTGAGCATACGGGCGTTGGGCAGGACGATTCCAGCCACGATGAAAGCCACGCCGAAGAGTTGCAGGGCCACCACCTGCTCACCGAGGATCAGCCCGGCCGCAGCAAGGGTGGCCACGGGTTCGAAGGTGGAGAAGATGGAGGTCCAGGCGCTGCCGATCTTTTCGATGGCCAGATAGAGCAGGGAAATGGCCACGGCAGTGGGGATGATGCCCAGGCTCAGGCCGATGCCCAGGCGCTCGAAGGAGTTCAGCTGGAGGATAGTTCCCGGGCCGTTGATCACGGTGAAGGCCAGGGCCGCGAACAGGACCACGAAGAACGTGGCCTGGAGCGGCTCTTCGTTCTTCAGCAGGAGCTGTACCGCGATGAGATAGGCGGAGAACAGGATCATGGAGGCCAGGGCGTAGAACACACCTGCGCCCGAGAGTCCCTTGAGGAAAGCGTCGTAGAAGACCAGGGCGCATCCGAGCATGACCAGGGTGAGCGAGGCGACGACGCAGCGGTCGATGCGCAGGCGGAAGATGAGGGCCGAGAGCAGGGTCACGGCCACGGGATAGAAATAGAAGACCAGGGCCGTTGTGGAGGCCGGAATCCGCTCCAGAGCCATGAAGAAGAGCACGCTCTGGAAGACATAGAACACGCAACCCAGCAGCGCGGCCTTGGCCAGGAGGCGGGGGCTTGGCCGCAGGGCGGCGGGATTGCGGATGAGCAGGACCACGGCCAGGATGAGCGCGCCGAAGGCGAAGCGGTGCTGGAGCATGCCCCATGTATCCATGCCCGCCGCGAAGCCGAGCTTGGCCATGATGGCCATCAGGCCGTAGCAGATGGCCGAAATGACGGAATAGAGCATACCCCGGATCATGAGTCCTCCCGCAAAGGAGGGGAACCTACCCCCGAAGTGACTACCCGCCAAGCTTTTTGAGCAGGATCAAGTATTCCTGGTTGCCCTTCGGGCCGCGGATGTCCGCGGCGACCCGTCCGAGGCAGGTCAAGCCCAGCCTCTCGCAGAACCGGAGAACCGTCTCCACGGCCTCTTCCCGATCCGCCTCGTCGCGCACCACTCCCTTGTCCGTGCGGCCCGGCCCCAGCTCGAACTGGGGCTTGACGAGCACGGCGGCCAGTCCGCCGGGTTTGAGAAAACGCAAACAGCCTTCCAACACGCGGGTTACGGAAATGAAGGAGACGTCGGCCGTGATGCAGTCCACGAGTTCGGGAAGAAGGGCGTCCGGAGGCTCTTTGAGGTTGACCCGCTCCAGAACCACAACGCGCGGATCCTGGCGCAGCTTCCAGTGCAACTGGCCGTAGCCCACGTCCGCGGCGTAGACGCGGACCGCGCCGTGCTGGAGCAGGCAGTCGGTGAATCCGCCGGTGGAGGCTCCGGCGTCCAGACAAATCATGCCCGAGGGGTCGAAGCCCAATCGTTCGACGGCCGTGAGCAGCTTGAAACCGCCTCGGCTGACGAAGCGTTCCACACCCTCCACCAGCAGTTCGGCATCGGCCGGGAGCATCTGGCCGGGCTTGGCGATGGGCGTCTTCTGCCCGCGTTCGATGACGAAGGCCTGGCCCGCCATGACGAGGCGCTTGGCCTTTTCGCGACTTTCGGCCAGGCCCCGCAGCGCCAGGAGCTGGTCGGCCCGCTCCCGCGCGGCCATCAGCGTTTCGTCAGGCCCAGACGCCGGACTACGTTGACGGCGGCCTTGGCCGTATATTCCTCCGGGCTCAGGGAGGCCTTGTCCTCGGGCTGGAGGATCAATTCGGGGCGGTTGGCCAGGGTCGGATCGGGCGTGATTCCGAACTCCGCCGGGAAGGTGTTGTCGAAATACTGCTGCTGGAAGCCCACGAATTTCAGGTGATGGGCCGTGGCGTCCAGGATGCAGGACTCGTCGTCGGAGAGCAGGCCCAGCTCCTTGGCCCGGCGAGCGCCGGCCAGGCATTCGCCGCCCTGGGTGCAGGCGATGTGGCCGTGACGGTTGGCTAGGAGCATGCCCTCGATGATGGCCTGTTCCGTGACTTGGAGCACCTGGAAGGCATTCTCGCCGCCCAGGGTCTCGTAGCGCTCGGCGAAGTGTTTCACGCGCGGGAAGGAGACCGGGTTGCCGATCATGGCCGCCTGGGCCACGCTCGGGGTCACGGGCACGGGCGCGTAGCTCCGCTTGGCCGGGTCGTCCACGGCGTAGTAGCGGTAGACCGGGTCGGCGTGGTGGGATTGCACGCCGAAGATGCGCGGCAGGGTCTCGATGACGCCAAGGTCCAGGAGCTTGAGGAAACCGGCCATGACCGCGGTGATGTTGCCGGCGTTGCCGATGGGCACGAAGACGCACTTCCCGGCCATGTCCCAGCCGTACCATTGGGCCACCTCGAAGGCGTAGGACTCCTGGCCCAGGATGCGCCAGGCGTTCTTGGAGTTGAGCAAGGCCACTCGGTAGTTGTCGGCTAGGTATTCGACCACCTTCATGCAATCGTCGAAGACCCCGGGAACTTCCAGGACGATGGCCCCGCTGCCCAGGGGTTGGGCCAGCTGCTGCGGAGTGACCTTGCCGTGGGGCAGGAGGACCACGCTCTTGATCGGGCCGCCGACGTAGGCGGCGTAGAGGGCCGCCGAAGCCGAGGTGTCGCCCGTGGAGGCGCAGACCGTGAGCACCTGGTCCCAACCCTGACGGCGGATGCAGTTGCGCAGATAGCTGAAGGCGCAGGCCATGCCCCGGTCCTTGAAGGACGCGCTCGGATTCTGGCCGTCGTTCTTGTAGGCCGTGCGCAGACCCGTGATCTCCCGCAGGGCCGGGCTGGATTCCACGATGGGCGTGTTGCCCTCGCCCAGGCAGACGATGTCCTCGGGCTCCAGCACTGGGGCCATGAGTTCGTAGAAGCGGAAGATGCCGCGCAGGGCCGGGTTCTTGGATGCCGCGCGGGCGTCGAAGATCTCGCGCCATTCTCGGCCGGAGGTCTTCTTCAGACTGTCGAAGGTCGTGTCGCGCAGCAGGAAGACGCCGCCGCATTCTGGGCAGGTGTAGAGCAGTTCGTCGATGCCGTAGGTCTTGCCGCAGCCCAGGCAGTGGTATTCCATGACGCCGCGGTAGGAAGGAAAGTGCGGGTTCATCCGTCTTCTCCGAATTCAGTTACGGCCAGACGCGCGGCATGCTCAGGATGATCATGACCGCGCCCAGGCTCATTTTCAGGGTGGTGCCCAGGGCCTTGCCCCAGAACGCGCCCATGGCCGCGCGTCGAGCCTCGGGCAGGGCCTTGCCCTGGATGATCTCGATCAGCAGACAGCCGGTGAAGGCCCCGGCCAAGGAGCCGATGAGCGCTCCCAGGCCGAACAGGAATGGAGCTCCAAGGATCGCCCCGGCGATGGCCCCGATGATGCCGCCCAGGTTGCCCTTGGCGCTGGCCCCGTACTTGCGGGCTCCATGGGCCTGGGCCGCGAACTCGGCGGCCTCGCCCGCCAGGGCCAGGACGAGCAGCAGGCCCATGAACAGCCAGGTCATGCCCTCGGGCTGGGTCGGATGCAGCCAGGTCCAGGCCGCCAGCAAGGTCAGGGCCACCCAGTTGGCGGGCAGGCCGAAGACGTGCAGGAACTGCACGGCCGTGATCAGGGACAGGAAGAGCGCGGCCCAGACGTAGTCCATCAGGCGTTCCTCAAGTCCACCACGCGTTTGGCCTTGCCCTCGCCCTTGGGAATGGAGTCGTGCTGCACGAGCTCAACGCGGGGCGTGATGAGCAGCTCGTCGCGCAGCCGGTCGGCGATGCGCTTCTGGAGCTTCCGCAGGACGCGCATGTCCTCGACGAAGAATTCTTCCTTGATCTCCACCTTGACGCGCATCTGGTCGATGAATTCCTCGGTGAAGAGTTCGATGACGTAGTTCTGGCCCACCTCCGGCAGACACATGAGAGCCTGCTCCACCTGCATGGGGTAGATGTTCACGCCCTTGATGATGAGCATGTCGTCGGCCCGGCCGGTGATCCGGTCGATGCGGCGGTGGGTCCGGCCGCAGGCGCATTCCCCGGGCAGGAAACGGGTCAGGTCGCGGGTGCGGTAACGCAGGATGGGCATGCCTTCGCGGGTCAGGGTGGTCATGACCAGTTCGCCCACCTCGCCCTCGGCCACGTGCTCGCCGGTCTCGGGGTCGACGATCTCCGCCAGATAGGAGTCCTCCCAGAGGTGCATACCGTTCTGGCGTTCGCATTCGAAGGCCACGCCCGGGCCGTTCATCTCGGAAAGGCCGTAGGAATTGTACGCCTTGAGGTGAAGCAACTCCTCCACGCGGCGGCGCACCTCCTCGGTGTGCGGCTCGGCGCCGATGAGCGCGATGCGCCATTTCAGGTTCGCCGGATCGATGCCCTCGGACTTGAGGAAGGCGCCGAAATACAGGGCGTAGGAGGGGATGATGTGCACGGCCGTGACGCCGAAGTCGCGGATGAGTTTGACCTGGCGCTTGGAGTTTCCGGCTCCGGCCGGGATGGTCAGGCAACCGAGCTTCTCGGCTCCGTAGTGGATGCCCAGGCCGCCGGTGAACAGACCGTAGCCGCTCATGTTCTGGAAGATGTCGCCCTTGCGCATTCCGGCGGAGTACATGCTGCGCGCCACCAGGTCGGCCCAGCGGTCCAGGTCGGCCTGGGTATAGAAGATGGCCGTGGGGGAACCGGTGGTGCCGGATGAGGCGTGCAGGCGCACGAACTGATCCAGCGGGCGGCAGAGCAGGCCGTGGGGATACTGGGCGCGCAGGTCGTTCTTGGTGGTGAAGGGAAGGCGGCGCACATCGTCCACGCTCCTGATGTCCTCGGGACGGACACCGGCCTTGGCGAGATGCTCCTTGTAGAACGGCGAATTACAGGCGTTTTCCACAACGGCCCGCAGACGCTCGGCCTGCAGGCGAAGCAGGTCCGCGCGGGGCAGGGTCTCCTCCGCAGTGTAGAACATGGATCCTCCCGACATGTTATTCGTAGGGCGACTCGGACGGATAGGGCGTGGCGCTCAGATTCTCGAACGCCGTGTATTTCTTCAGGAAGGCCAGCTCCACCTCGCCCACCGGGCCGTTGCGCTGCTTGCCGATGATGATTTCGGCGACGCCGGCCTTGGGGTTGTCGTCCTTCTTGTTGTAGAACTCGTCCCGGTACAGGAACACGATCACGTCGGCGTCCTGCTCGATGGCGCCGGATTCGCGCAGGTCCGAGAGCATGGGGCGCTTGTTCGTGCGTTCCTCGACCTTGCGGTTGAGCTGCGACAAGGCGATGACCGGGATGTTCAGCTCCTTCGCAAGAGCCTTCAAGTTCCGCGAAATATCAGAAATTTCCTGTTCGCGCGAGTCGATGTCCCGGCTGGAGCGCATGAGCTGGAGGTAGTCGATGACCACCAGACCGAGTTTGTGCTCGGCCTTGAGGCGACGGCAGCGGGCGCGCAGCTCCAGCGTGGACAGCGCCGGGGTGTCGTCGATGAAGATGGGCGCCTTGCCCAGCGTGTCTGCGGCGTCCTGGAGTTTGGCCCAATCCGCGTCCTCGATGAAACCGCTGCGCAGACGGGAAAGCTCGACCATGCCCTGGCAGGCCAGGAGGCGGGTCATGAGTTGTTCCATGCTCATTTCCAGGGAGAAGACCGCCGTGGGCACCTCGGACTTGACCGCCGCGCGCAGGGCCAGATTCAGGGCGAAGGCCGTCTTGCCCATGCTCGGACGACCGGCCACGATGATCAGGTCGGAGTTCTGCAGGCCGGAGGTCATCTCGTCGAAGCGCACGTAGGTCGTCGGGATGCCCGTGACCGCGGACTTGTTCTCGTAGCGCTGCTCGAGCTGGTCGAAGACCTTGTGCACCAGATCCTTGGAGGCCATGTAGGGGCTCTGGGCCTTGGCCTCCGCGATCTCGAATATTTGTTTTTCCGAGGCGTCCAGCAGGGCGTCCACATCCCGGGCTTCGTAGCATTCGGAGATGATTTCGCTGGAGACGTCGATGAGACGGCGCAGAATCGACTTGTCGCGTACAATGCGGGCATGGAACAGGGCGTTGGCCGCGCTTACCGGGGAATCGGCAAGCTCCGCCAGATATACCGGCCCCCCCACCTGGTCCAACTCGCCGGATTGCTTGAGCGCATCCGTGACCGTGACCAGATCGATGGGCCGGTTCAGATTATAGAGGTCGATGAAGCACTGGAAGATGGCCGCATGAGCCGGAGAATAGAAATCGTCGGGGCCGACGAGGTCGACCAGGGAGTTGAAGAGGCTGTTCTTCAAAAAGACGCCCCCCAGAACCGCCTGTTCGGCTTCCAGGTTCTGGGGGGGGACCTTGCGCAGGAGATCGGAGGAGGCCCTCGGCTGGGCCTCCCCCGATGGATTTCTGTCGCGGCCCCTAGGCCTGCTGGTCGTTTCCTTCCGCCTGCTGTTCATCGGTCGTCTCGGGAGCGGACTGCTCCGGCTCCTCGGCTACATGGCCTTCGCGAACCACGGAGAGCTTGATGGCGGCGTGGACGTCGGGATGCAGCCTGACCTCGACCTCGTATTCGCCCAGGGCGCGGATGGCTTCGGGCAGGACGATCTTGCGGCGGTCGATTTCGATGCCCTTCTCGGCGGCCAGGACGTCGGCGATGTTCACCGAGGTCACGGAGCCGTAGAGCTTGTCGTTCTCGCCCACGCGGACGGCGATGGTCAGGGCCACGCCGTTGATGCGCTCGGCCACGTCGGCGGCGCTGGTGCGCAGCGTGTCGGCCTTGGCCTGGAGCTTCTTGCGCTCCAGTTCGAACTGCTTCAGGTTGGCCTCGGTGGCCGGCATGGCCAAGCCCTGGGGCACGAGGTAGTTGCGGCCGTACCCGGGCTTGACGGTGACGATCTGGCCGAGGCGGCCGAGGGCCTCCACATCGGCGCGCAGAATGAGTTTCATCTCCGGCCTCCTACAGGGTCCGCTTCTTCACGTCCGTGCTGTGCACGGTGGTGTAGAAGAGCAGCGCCATCTGGCGGGCGCGCTTGATTTCAGTGGTCAGCTGCCGCTGGTGCTTGGCGCAGGTGCCGGTGATGCGGCGGGCGATGATCTTGCCGCGCTCGGTGATGTAGTCCCGAAGGATGTCGGCGCGTTTGTAATCCAGGGGCAGATTCTTGTCCGCGCAGAAGCGGCAGAACTTCTTGCGGGGGGTGAACTTCTTGCGGAATGCCATGGCCAGTCCTCCTTACGCGGCGGTCGCGTCCGCCAAGCGGACGGTGACGAACTTGAAGATGCCGTCGGTGATGCGGATGTTGCGCTCCAGCTCCGCGACGAGCGGGCCGGGCCCGGCATACTCCAGGCGCACGTAATAGCCACGGGTCTGCTTCTGGACCGGATAGGCCAGGGTGCGGATTCCCCAATCGTCCACGACGTTCACCTTGCCCCCCTCGCGGTCCACGATGGCGGAGAGGTTGTCGATGAGCGTCTTGCGGTTCTCCTCGGCCAGTTCAGGCGAGAGAAGAACCAGTGTCTCGTAGGTCTGAGACATGTGTTCCTCCTTTTGGTCTATGGCCCTTCCCGTTGCGGGAAGAGCAAGGCAGAACGGGCAACTTATTCGTTCGCTCCGTTGCTGTCAAGGCCGTTTCGTCTTGTCCGTGCCGGGCGGCGTCCAGCCGCACTCCTTCTTGGGGCCTCAACCGAGGCCCAGGTTCGAGAGTCCCTTGCGGCAGAGCCAGAAGGCCGCGACCAGAACGGCCAGGACGATGATTCCCTTGAGCATCTCATATCCCCATGATGCTGAAGCCGGAGTCCACGTAGAGGACCTCGCCGGTGATCCCGGAAGCCAGGGAGGAGGCCAGGAACAGGGCCGTGTTGCCGACGTCCTCGATGGTCACGTTGCGGTGCATGGGAGCGTGCTCCTCCACGTGGGCCAGGATGCTCTTGAAGCCGGAGATGCCCGAGGAGGCCAGGGTTTTGATGGGACCGGCGCTGACCGCGTTGATGCGTACGCCCTTCCGTCCCAGGTCGGCGGCCAGGTATCGGACGCTGGCTTCCAGGGCGGCCTTGGCCACGCCCATGACGTTGTAGTTGGTCACCACCTTGGTGGAGCCGTGGTAGGTCATGGTCAGGATCGAGGCGTCGGGGCTCAGCAGGTCTTCGTAGGCCCGGCAGAGGGCCACCAGGGAAAAGGCCGAAATGTCCAGGGCCAGCTTGAAGCCGTCGCGGGAAGTCTCGATATAGCGGCCCTTGAGGTCGTCACGGTTGGCGAAGGCTACCGAATGCACGAGCACGTCCACTCCGCCCCATTTCTCCCGCACCATCTCGGCGGAGGCCGCGATGCTCGCGTCGTCGGTCACGTCGCAGGGGAAGATGAATTCGCCGCCCAGCGTCTCGCTGATGGGCTCCACACGTTTCTGGATGGCCTCGTTGACGTAGCTGAAGGCCAGGCGCGCACCGTTCTTCTTGAACGCCTCGGCGATGCCGTAGGCGATGCTCTTGTCGTTGGCCACGCCGAAGACGAGGGCCCTCTTTCCTTGCAGAAGCATGTTCATTCTCCTTGGTTCGTCTTGGAAGGCTATACCGTCAGCTCCGTTCCGGTCAACAGGCGGTAGGCCTCCAGATATTTCTCCTGGGTTTTCAGGGCGATCTCTTCCGGGATGCGCGGGGCCGGGGGGCGCTTGTCGAAGCCGATCTCCTCCAACCAGTCGCGCAGAAACTGCTTGTCGAAGCTCGGCTGGCCCCGGCCCGGGGCATAGCCGTCGGCGGGCCAGAAGCGCGAGGAGTCCGGGGTCAGAACCTCATCGATGAGCAGCAGGCCGTCATCGGTTGCGCCGAACTCGAACTTGGTGTCCGCGATGAGGATGCCCCGCGTCCGCGCGTGGGACCGGGCCCGGGAATAGATGGCCAGGGCGAGATCCTGGACTTTGGTCATGAGCGCCGGGCCGAGCATGGCCGCGGCCTGGTCCACGGTGATGTTCTCGTCGTGCTGTCCGATCTCGGCCTTGGTGGACGGCGTGAACAGGGGTGTGTCCAACATGTCCGACTCGCGCAGGCCCGTGGGCAGTTTGTGCCCGCTGACCATGCCGGTTTTCTGATAGTCCTTCCAGCCCGAGCCGGTGATGTAGCCGCGCACGATGCACTCGATGGGCAGGGGCTTGGCCTTGCGCACCAGCACCGAGCGCCCCCGGAGCATGGCCGAGTAGGGGGCCAGGGCCTTGGGGAAGTCGGCGGTGTCGGCGGCCAGAATGTGGTTCCCGACGAGATCTTCCATCATCTTCATCCAGTACAGGGTGATCTGGTTCAGGATCACGCCCTTGAGCGGGATGGGGTCGGGCATGACCACGTCGAAGGCCGAAATTCGGTCGGTGGTCACGATGAGCAGGGTCACGGGGTCGATCTCGTAGATGTCCCGGACCTTGCCCCTGGAAGCCAGCTTGAATTCCTTGATGTCGGTGGTGATGACGGCGGGTGCGCTCATGGTGCTACCTCTTTTTCTTCTTGGGGATGCGGCATTCCACGGAACGGGCGTGGGCCTCCAGTCCTTCCAGCCGGGCCAGCCGGGCGATCTTGGCTCCGTGCGCGCCGACGAAGGCCGGGGAGGCGGCCACGATGCTCGACTTCTTGCAGAAGGTCTGCACGGACAGGGCCGAGGAGAACCGCGCCGTTCCCAGGGTGGGCAGGACGTGGTTGGGCCCGGCGAAATAGTCGCCCACGGGCTCGGGGCAGTGGTGGCCCATGAAGATGGCCCCGGCGTGGCGGATGGACGGCAGCAGGGCCCAGGGCTCGGCCACGGCCAGCTCCAGGTGTTCGGGGGCCAGTCGGTTGACCATGTCCGCCGCCGTGGCGAGGTCCGGGGTGAGGGCCAGGACGCCCCAGTCGGCCAGCGACTTGGCGGCGATCTCGCCGCGTGGCAGGAGCTTGAGCTGGGCGGCCAGCTCGGCGGTCACGGCCTTGGCCAGCTTTGTGTCCGGCGTGGCCAGGACGCAGGCGGCCAGGGGATCGTGCTCGGCCTGGGAGAGCAGGTCCGCCGCCAGCCATGCGGGATCGGCGGAGGCGTCGGCCAGGACGGCGATCTCGCTCGGTCCGGCCACCATGTCGATGCCCACTTCGCCCACCAGGAGCGATTTGGCCGTGGCCACGTAGATGTTGCCCGGCCCGGCGATGACGTCGCAGGGGCGGATGGTCTTGGTGCCGTAGGCCAGGGCGGCCACGGCCCAGGCGCTGCCCGAGAGGTGGACCTCGTCGATGTCGAGCAGGGCGGCGGTGGCCAATATATATGGATTGAGCGTCCCGTCGGCCCGGGGCGGGGAGACGACCGCGATCTCGCGCACTCCGGCCACCCGGGCGGGCACGGCGTTCATGATCAGGCTGGAGACCAACGGCGTTTCGCCGCCCTGTCCGCCGGGGACATACAGGCCCACGCGGTCCACCGGCAGGACCAGCTGGCCCAGGATGGTGCCGTCCGGGGCCGTGGTGAGCCAGGAATTCTCGCGTTGGCGCTCGTGGAAGGCCCGGACATTGGCGATGGCCTCGGCCAGGATGGCCGCGTCCTCGGCGGGAATGGCCTTGAGGGCCTTCGTGATGGCCGTCTTGGGGACGCGCTGGCGGGAGGCCGTGAAGCCTGGACAGTCGAAGCGGCGGGTGTAGTCCGCCAGGGCGACGTCGCCGCGTTCGCGCACGTCGGCCAGGATGTCGCGGACGACATCCCGGACCTTGGATTCCGGATTGCGGCGGCCCGCGAGGCGTCCGCTCAGGGCGGGCCAGTCGTCAGGACTGGAGTAGATGATCTGTTTGAGGGGCATGAGGTGTTCCGTGGTTCGAGGGGTTGTCGTCGAAGCGGAAATATACGGGAGGCGGCCTGGAAAGTCGAGTCGGGCCAGGGCATAAAAAAAGGCCGGGGCTTGCGCCCCGGCCCGGGTATGGCGTGGGATCCGAGTCCCAGTCTGGACTAGAACTCGTACTTGATGCCGGTGCTCAGCTTGTAGGCGTCGGCGGGATCGCGGGTGGCCGAGGAGGCCCACACGTCCTTGTCGTAGCCGTTGTTGATGTAGCCGAGGTCGAAGCTCAGGGTCAGTTCGTCATACAGCTTGTAGCTGGTGTTCAGGTCCACTTCCCAGATGTGGTCCTTCTCGGTCAGCGTGTAGCCGTAGGAGTAGTAGTTGCTGCCCGCGACGCCGACGAGATCCTTGTCGTTGGTGCCCTGGGCGTACATGACGATGAAGGTGTGCTTCAGCTTCTCGATGAAGCTGATGTCCTTCAACTGCAGGCCCACGGCCCAGAAGCCCAGGTTGCGGGCGTCGGTGGTGCCGTTGGGGGTGCCCTCGATCAGGGTGTCGCCGTTGAAGAAGAAGGAGCCGACGCCCCAGTTACGGGCGGTGAGCATGGGCATGCGCTCGGAACCGTTGCTGGTCTTGTCGTCTTCACCGGAGGTGTAGGCGAAGAACAGCTCGGGGGTCATGAAGTCGAGGCCGGTGTAGTCCACGGCCAGGTCGAACATCCAGCCGGAACGGTCATCGGAGTCGATGCTGCCGGTGGCCTTGCCGTAGTTCACGTCGGCCATGACCTTGATCGGATCGAAGTAGGTCATCTCGAAGCTGGTGCCGCCCCAGTAGGCGTTGCGGCCGTTGATGGTCGGGGCGCCGGGGCCGGTGAGGCCGCGGATCATGCGGCGCGCGCTGTTGGAGTAGCTCGTGTCGGTGGCCAGATCGCTGACGGCGGCGGAACCGGCGTAGGCGTACATGAAGAAAGGCGCGAACTTGAAGCCGTCGAGCTTCACCGGCACGATCAGGGTGGCGGCGTCAACCGAAGTGTTCGAGGTGCCACGCGGGGTGGTGGTGTTATCGTAGTCGTAGAGGCGGGCGTAACCGGCCACCACGCTCACCTCGTCGATCACCGGGATGGTGGTGAACACGCCGGCCACTTCGTCGTCCAGGATCAGGCTGCCGCCGCCGTAGGCCGCGGGCAGGTTGATGCCCTGGTAGCCGATGCGGTTGGCGATCTTGGTGCCCGGAATCTTGAAGTCGACATAGGCCCGGCGCACGTTGATGCCGTTGAAGCGGTCATGGAAGCGGTACTGGTCGCCGCCCCAACGCTGCTCGTCGGCCGTGGAGCCGATTTCCGTGGCCAGCACGCCCTTCAGGTTCTCGTTGGCGATGAAGTCGAACTGGGTGCGGAAGCGCTGGAACACGTTGAAGTCGCCGTTGCGGTCGCTCGCCGTGTTGGCTTTCTCGTTCAGGTCGAAGTTGTCCGAAACGAGGAACTCGATGATCTACTGGCCGGAGGCCTTCATGGTCACGGCGTGGGCCGAAGCGGCCATGCCGAGCACGAAGGCCAGGAGGGTGGCCAGCAGAACCAAGCGTTTCATGGTTATCCTTCCTTTCTTTTGCGGTGTTCGCAAATAAATGTCCGATCCTTCGCCGATACCCTTGCACTTGTCGTATCCATGTTCAAAAATTTTTACAAGAGGAAATTCGTTACAAAGTTAAAATTTTTTAACTCGAGGTATCCCATTCAAAAGATGAAAAAAAAGGGCCGGGGCTTACGCCCCGGCCCGGGTCAGGCGTGGGAAAGACGTGGGGCTGGAAGCAAGGACTAGAACTGGTACAGGATACCGGTGCTCAGCTTGTAGGCGTCGTTCTTGTCCAGACCGCCCATACCAGGGGCCGCACGCCACTTGTCCTTGTCGTAGCCGTTGTTGATGTAGCCGAGGTCCAGGGTCAGGCACAGTTCTTCGTAGAGCTGGTACTTGGTGTTCAGGTCCACTTCCACGATGTGGTCTTCCTCGGTCAGCGTCTGGCCGTAGGTGATGGCCGCGTTGCCGATGAGGGCCTTGTCGTTGGTGCCCTTCGCGTACATGACGGTGAAGGTGTGGGACAGCTTCTCGAGGAAGCTGATGTCCTTCAGGCTGAGGCCGAGAGCCCAGAAGCCGGTCTGCTCGACGCCGTAGCCCTTGGAGCCCTGAAGCAGGGTGTCGCCGCCGAAGAAGAAGGAGCCGAGAGCCCAGTTACGAGCGTTCAGCGTGGGCATACGCTCGGAACCGTCGGTCACGTCGCTGTCCTCGCCAGAGGTGTAGGCGAAGAACAGCTCGGGGGTCATGAAGTCGAAGCCGGTGTAGTCCACGGCCAGGTCGAACATCCAGCCGGAACGGTTGTCGACCTTGTCACTGCCGGTGGCCTTGCCGTAGTTGACGTCGGCCATGACCTTGATCGGGTCGAAGTAGGTCATCTCAAAGCTGGTGCCGCCCCAGTAAACCTTGCGGCCGGCGGTGCTGATGGCGCCGGGGCCGGTCAGGCCCCAGGTGCCGGGGCCAATGAGGTCGAGAGTAACCGGATCGGTGCGGACCATTTCGTTGACGGCAGCGGAGCCAGCGTAGGCATACATGAAGAAGGGCGCGAACTTGAAGCCGTCCAACGTCACGGGCAGGATCAGGACGCCCGCGTCAAGCGAGGTGTTCTGGGTGCCGCTAATGTTGTCGTCGTTGTCGAAGTCGTAGAGGCGGGCGTAACCGGCCACCACGCTCAGCTCGTCGATGACCGGGATGGCGGTGACCACGCCGGCCACTTCGTCGTCCAGGATCATGCTGCCGCCGCCGACGGCCGCGGGCAGGTTGATGTTCTGGTAGCCGATGCGGTTGGTGATCTTGGTGCCCGGGATGGCGAAGTCGACATAGGCCCGGCGCACGTTGATGCCGTTGAAGCGGTCATGGAAGCGGTAGTTGTCGCCGCCCCAACGCTGCTCCGCAGCGGTCGAGCCGATTTCCGTGGCCAGCACGCCGCGGAGGTTCTCGTTGGCGATGAAGTCGAACTGGGTGCGGAGACGCTGGTAGACGTTGAAGTCGCCCTGGCCGTCGCCAGCACCGCCGTTCTTATCCATGTCGAAGTTCTCAGAGAACAGGAACTCCACGGCCCAAGCGCCGGAAGCCTCCACCTTGACGGCGTGGGCCGAAGCGGCCATGCCGAAGACGAAGGCCAGAAGCGTGGCCAAAAGAACCAAACGTTTCATGTTATCCTTCCTTTCTTTTGCGGTTGCGTAATGCGATTGCCCTTCCAACGCCATGCCCTGAGTCGACTTCTAGCAAGGTTCAAAAATTTTTACAAGCCTCCAGGGGCAAAAAGTATCAAAATTTTTACAATGAGACGGGACGACCCCTCGCCGCCGGAAATCCGCGCCTGGGAACGAACGTTGTCATGATTCCGGGAGGGGCGTAGAGAACCCCGAACCGCTTCATGAAAGGAATGAGCATGGCCGCGCTGTTTCACTTCCGCTCCGCGGATTTTCCCGACTCGCCCGGGGTCTATCTCATGAAGGACGAACGGGGGCGCATCATCTATGTGGGAAAAGCCATCAGCCTGCGCAAGCGTCTGGCTTCCTATTTTCGTGGGCCGCGCAACCTCTCGGCCAAGACGCGCGCCCTGGTGGCCCGGGTGGCCCGGGTGGACGTGCTGGCCGCGACCACGGAGAAGGAGGCCCTGCTCCTGGAGGAGAGCCTGATCAAGAAACACCGGCCGCGCTACAACGTGGTTCTGCGTGATGACAAGCAATACCTTTTGTTCCGTCTGGACAAGACTTCCAAATTTCCCCGGCTTCAGATCACCCGGCGGGTGACGCGCGACGGAGCGCTTTATTTCGGCCCGTTCACCTCGGCCCAATCCGCGCGCGAAACGTGGAAGCTCCTGGGGCGGATATTCCCGTTGCGCAAATGTTCCGAGAAGGTTTTCCGCAACCGGGTGCGCCCCTGCCTCCATCATCATCTGAATCAGTGTCTGGCCCCGTGCGTGCGGCAGGTGGACGAGGAAGCCTACCGCGAATTGGTGCGCCGGGTGGAACGTTTTCTCTCCGGCCGTGCGGAATCCGTTCTGGCCGAACTCAAGCGCGAGATGAACGAGGCGGCCGAGGCGTTGCGCTTCGAGCAGGCGGCCGTGATCCGCGACCGCATGGCCGCGATCCGGCGCACGGTGGAGCGCCAGGCCGTGGTGCTGCCCGGCGGCGGCGACCTCGACGTGCTGGGGCTGGAGCCGGTGGAGGAGGGCCTCGGCCTGGGAGTGGTTTTCGTGCGCCGGGGCCGGGTTCTGGACGAGCAGGCCTTCCACTTTCCGGACATGAGCCGACAGGAGGCCGCCGAGGTGCTGGAGGGGTTCCTCGTGCAGTTCTACCACGAGGAACGGTTCATCCCCGCGCGTATCGTGGCGGAACAGGCGCTGCCGGACCTGTTGGCCGAGGTGCTGGCCGAGCGCCGGGGTGGAGACGTGCGGTTGGCGCGTCCCCGGGGGCAGGCGGAACGCGGCCTGCTCGAACTGACCCGAGAGGTGGCCCGGCGGGCGGCGCCGCGCCGGAGCGCCGACCTCCTGGCCGGACTGGAGCGACGTTTGCGTCTGGGGCGACGTCCCGTTCGCGTCGAGGGCGTGGATATTTCGCATCTCGGCGGCACCGGCACCCGCGCGGGCATGGTGGTCTTCGAGGAAGGCCGACGCCTGCCCAAGGAGTCCCGGCACTACGCCTTCCCCGAACTCGAGGGTTCCTCCGACGACTACGCGGCTTTGGCGGCCTGGGCCGCGCGTCGTGTGGAGTCCGGCCCGCCCTGGCCGGACCTCGTGCTTGTGGACGGTGGACGAGGTCAGTTGGCGGCCGTGGAGCGGGCATTTTTCGAAGCCATGCGCGGCATGGAGGACGCCCCGATCCTGGAACTGGCGGCCATCGCCAAGGGCGAGACGCGCCGGGCCGGGGAACTGGGCGACTTCATCTTCCGCCCGGGCCGAAAGAATCCCGTGGACCTGCCGCCTGGCGGGCCGGAACTGCTCTTTCTCCAGTCCGTGCGCGACGCGGCCCATCGCTTCGTACTCGGCGGCCAGCGCCGCAGCCGCGCCTCCAAGGCCCTGAAGAGCGCGGTGCTGGATTTGCCCGGCGTGGGACCAAAGACCGCGCGGCTGCTCTGGGAGCGTTTCGGCAGTCTGGAGGCATTGCGGGCCGCGACCAAGGATGACCTGAGGAGTGTGCCCGGGCTCGGCGACAGGCGCGCGGAGAAGATCGTCGAGGCGCTGGCCCGTCTGGGCTAGACGGTCAGCGCCCCGCCCGGCGCGAGGTCGAGCAGTTTCACGCTCGGCGCGATCTTTTGCAGCTGCTTGCTGAAACCCGCCGTGTCCTGCTCCAGGATCGGGAAGGTGCCCCAGTGCATGGGCGCGACCATGTCGCAGCCGAGCAATCCGCAGGCGTGGGCGGCGGACTTCGGGTCCATGGTGAAGTGGCCGCCGATGGGCAGCATGGCCAAGTGGATGTGCTGGAACCGGCCGAACATCTCCATGTCTCCGAACAGGGCCGTGTCGCCGGAATGATAGGCGCAAAAGCCGTCCGGCCAGGTCAGGATGTAGCCCGCGCAGGTTCCGCTGGCCGAAGAATGCATGGCCTGGACCATCTGCACCTCCACGTCCGCCAGGCGCACCGCGCCGCCGAGATTCATGCCCAGGCCCAATTCCTGGGGCAGGCCCTGGGACACGAGTTTGCACACGGTGTCGAAGACGCCCACCAATGGAATGTCGCGTTCGGTGCTGATTTCCACGGCCTGCCCGAGGTGGTCGCCGTGGTCGTGGGTCACCAGCACGGCGTCCACCGACCCCAGCGTCTTGCGCCAGGGTCCGGGAGCCTTGGGGTTGCCGGTGAAGAAGGGATCGATGGAAAAGGCCGCGCCGCCGTGGGCGAGGCGGAAATTGGAGTGGCCGAACCAGGTCAGTTCCATGAACGCCTCCTATTCCCCCCAGCGCTGGAACAGCGTGTTGGGGATGTCCAGTTGGTCCAGAATCCTGCCCGCGAGATGGGCGGCCATATCCTGAATCGTCGTCGGGCGGTGATAGAAGCCGGGGCAGGCGGGCAGGATCGTCGCGCCCGCTTCGCGGGCGGCCAGAAGGTTGCGCAGATGGATGGTCGAAAGCGGCGTTTCCCGTGGCACGAGCACGAGCTTCATGCCTTCCTTGAGCGTTACGTCCGCCGCGCGGTGGATCAGGTTGTTGCCCAGGCCCTGGGCGATGGCCGCCACGCTGGCCATGGAGCAGGGGCAGACGATCATGCCCTGGTGTCGCCAGGAACCGCTGGCCGGGGGGGCGGCGATGTCCTTTTCCGAGTAGAGGGCCCGAGCGGTGCTCCGCAGGAACGCCTCGTCCAGTCCGTCCTCATGGCGCATGACCTCGCGGGCCGCGTCCGAGATGATGGCGAACAACTCCACGTCCTCGCGGGAGCCGAGTTCACGGGCCAGGATTCCGGCGTAGATCAGACCGCTGGCCCCGGTGACGGCCAGAACCACTCGTTTTTTGGGGGATTCAGTGCTCATGATGAGAGTGTAAACGGCCCCTCGGCCATTGACAAGGAGCCTTGATGCCGTAGAGAGTGAATCCGTGCCCTCGCCCTTGACAGGAGCGGGCGCTGAGGATAGCTAAACCCCCTCGCGGGCAATTAGCTCAGCTGGATAGAGCGTTGGCCTCCGGAGCCAAAGGCCAGGTGTTCGAATCACCTATTGCCCACCAGCGAAAACAAGGACTTACGACATAGCGTCGCAAGTCCTTTTTTCGTTTCTGCGCCAGGCGGCTCTCTTGGCCCCGCGTGTCTCTTTGGGGTTGACTGGGGCGATCGACGTCGAGCATCCCTCAGGGCAGATCGTACTTTTTCAACAAAGCGTACAGGCGGGCCCGGGACAGGCCGGACAAGGCGCAGGCTTGCTGGATGTCGCCCCCAGCTTCGGCCAACAGATCACGGAGATAGCGCGACTCCACTTCGGCCACGGCCTGGAGCCGGACTTCCTTCAGCGAAGGAAATGGTTCGTCGCCAGCCGCCCCCGGCTTCTCGACCGATGGTTCCCGGTTGGGCACGGAGGCACGCGCCAGACTCACCCGGATGTTCGTGGGCAGATGCGCCGGGACGAGCACCGGGTCGTTCAGGGCTGCGGCCAGGGAGCGTTCCACGGCGTGGAGCAGTTCGCGGACGTTTCCTGGCCAGTCATAGCTCTCCAGGGCGTCCAGGTAATCCGGCGAGATGCGCTTGGCCGGGAGGCCGTTGAGCCGACATTGTCGGGCCAGGAAATGGCGGCAGAGCAAGGCGATGTCCCCATGTCGGTTCTTGAGGCGCGGCAGGTTGAGGGTCATGGTCCGCACACGGAAGAGCAGATCCTGACGGAAACGTCCCTGTTCCACCATGGCATCCAGATCACGGTTGGTGGCCACCACCAGGCGGAATTCACTACGGACTTCCTTGACACCGCCTACCGGCCGGTAGCAGCCGTCCTGCAGAACCCTCAAAAAGGATTTCTGCACCGCCAGCGGCAGTTCCCCGATCTCGTCCAGGAAGAGGGTGCCCCGGTGAGCTTGGCGCACCAAACCTTCGAAACGGCGGTCCGCGCCGGTGAAGGCTCCCCGTTCATAGCCGAAGAGCTGGCTTTCCACCAGCTGTTCCGGCATGGCGGCGCAATCCACCACCACGAAGGGCTCATCGGCCCGGGCGCTGTTGTCGTGGATGGCCCGGGCGAAGAGTTCCTTGCCCGTGCCGGTCTCGCCGGTGATGAGCACCGAGGCGTCGGTGACCGCAGCCTGGGCCGCCAGGTCCAGACAGCGCCGCACGGCTCGGCTGTCTCCGATGATGCCGCTGCGTTTGAGCCCCAGGGGAAGGAGCTTGCTCTTGCCCCGGTGGTGCTCGATGGCCCGTTGGAGCGGCAGACGGATCTTATTCAGGGTGGGGGGCTTGGCGATGTAACTCCAGGCGCCGCTGCGGATGGCCAGTTCCGCGCCGTCTGGATCGCCAACGCCGGTGAGGATGATGACCTCGGGATTCGATGGACACTCCTGGAAACGGCCCAGGCAGTCCAGGCCGCTGCCGTCGGGCATGCGCACGTCCAGAACGACCACGTCGTAGTCCCCGGCCTCCGCCATGGCCAGGCCCTCCTTGAGGGTGCCCGCGCCGTCCGCCGTGCAGCCCATCTGCTCCACGGCGGTTTGGAGCGCGTCGCGGAGCATGGCGTCGTCGTCCACGATGAGCACGCGCGGCTGGGTCATGCGCCTTCCCCTCCGGAGCGCCGTCCACGGCCGAGAAGCCGCCGGACGAGAACGACCAGTTGATCCATTCCGTAGGGTTTGTCCAGATATTCCAGTGCGCCGAGTTTCCAGGCTTTTTCCCGGGAAACCAGGTCGCTGTGCCCGGAGGCCAGGATGATCGGCAGATGCGGCTCGATTTTGAGCAGTTCGCGCACAAGATCTGGCCCGGTCATTCCCGGCATGGTCGCGTCGGTGAGCGCCAGGTCGAAGCCATGCGGCGCATCGCGGAACAGGCTCAGGGCCTCCTCGCCCCGGGAGCAGGCCGTGACCTCGTAACCGAGGGCCGTGAGGCCCATGGTGCAGGCGTCCAGGATTTCCACTTCGTCGTCCACCACCAGGATGCGGCCGCCATCCGTGGCTTCCAATAGGGGAACCGGCGACAGTTCCGGGATCGCCTGAGCCGTGGCCTCCGAACGCGGCAGGAGAATCTCGAAGCAGGTGCCCGAGCCTGGCTTGCTGCGTACCCGTACCCCGCCGCGCAACTGGTCCACGATGTTCTGGACCACGGCCAGGCCCAGGCCGGTGCCCGAGCCGTCGCCCCGGGTGGTGAAGAAGGGCTCGAAGATGTGCTCCATGTGCTCGGCGTCGATGCCGTGGCCCGTGTCGCGCACGCTGAGGAGCACATGCGGGCCTGGCGCGACGCAGGGAAACGACCGATCCCCGCCCTTGGGCACATCCCGTTCCGTGACGCGCAGCTCCAGGGCCCCGCCGCTGCCGCGCATGGCCCAGGCCGCGTTGGTGCAGAGATTGATGACCATCTGGTGGATTTGCGAGGGATCGGCCAGGACCACGTCGCGCTTGGTCTCCAGTTCCAGGCTGATGGCGATGGTGCTCGGCAGGGTGGGGCGGAGGAGTTTCAGGCATTCCTCCAGGATGGTGGCCAGGCGCACCGGCATGGGGTGGTCGGACTCGTGGCGGCGGCTCAGACCGAGAATCTGGCGCACCAGGTCGCCTGCCCGCTTGGTGGCCTTGAGAATGCGCTCGAAGACCGAGCGCAGCGGGTCGCCCTCGGGCAGGCGGCACAGACCGATGTCGGCCAGAAGCACGATGGGAGCCAGGATATTGTTGAAGTCGTGGGCGATGCCCCCGGCCAGGGTGCCGAGGGCCTCCATTTTCTGGGCCCGGCGCAGTTGGCGTTCGAGGATCTCCACCTCGGTGACGTCGCGCCAGACGCTCACGTAGCCGAGGATGCTGCCGCCCTTGCCCCGGATGGGCGCCAGGGTCTTTTCGCAGCGGATGACCTTGTTGTCCTTGCAGGTGTTGCTCACGCGTCCGGTCCAGATATCGCCCCGAGCGAGGCAATCCATGATTTCTTCCAGACAGCGGCGTTGTTCGGGGCCGACATAGAAGGTGGAGGGCTCACAACCGCGCACGTCCTTGAGCGAGTATCCGGTGAGGGCTTCGAAGGACTGGTTGATGAATTCCACGCGCATGTTCTCGTCGTAGACGATCACTGCGTCGGCAGTCTGCTCGATGGCCGAGGCCAGACGCGTGCGTTCGCGCTCGGCGGCCTTTCGCGCGGTGACGTCCCGGCTGAATACGGCCACGCGGTCCGGCTCCCCGTCTGCTCCCGTGACCCGATGCATGCGCGTCTCCAGGTCCAGACCTGGGATGAGGTTCTCCTCCAGCCGGCAATCCTGTCCGTCCAGGGCGCGGTCCACGGACTCGGCCCATTTTCGGGCCGTCTCCAGGGGGAAGAAGTCGTAGATGCGTTCTCCGGCGAGTTGCCCGGGATCAAGGTGGAAGATGGCGGCCATGGAGCGGTTGCAGGCCAGGACCGTGCCGTCCCGGCGGAGGAGCAGGGCATGGTCCGAGGCGGCGTTGAGCAGGGTGTGGACGAGATCCTCCCCGGGCCGTCGCGGGCAGCGGCGGGACGTGGCGGCAGGGCGTCTGGAGCGCATGCGGCCTCCCCGTCTTCTCGGTGTGCGCCGAGCACGCACCTGAAAAGGCTGTTATCTTCTTATGGAAGACTTTGTCTTGCCGCGCAAGACGTTTCTTGCGCCCTGGAATGGAGTCTGGATCGGAACATAATCGTCAACATTTTGAAATGCGTATCAATTTTTCGACTGGGGGGATTGGGCATGATTCTTGAGTAGAGCCATGCAGCCAGCGACCGCGCGGTCCCGAACGGAAACGCCGGGCGGGACCGCGCAAGGAACGGGAGGGCACGGCATGGCCAGCAGAATCGGTGTGTACGTATGCCATTGCGGCACGAACATCGCCGGCAGGGTGGATTCGGCGGGCGTGGCGCGCTTCGCGGCGGGACTCAAGAACGTGGTCGTGGCCCGGGATTACAAATTCATGTGTTCGGACCCGGGGCAGGACATGATCATCAAGGACATCCGGGAGATGGGCCTGACCCGGGTGGTGGTGGCGTCCTGTTCGCCGCGGCTGCACGAGAAGACCTTCCAGAAGGCCTGCCAACGCGGCGGGCTGAACCCCTTTCTCTTTCAGATGACCTGCATCCGGGAGCATTGCTCCTGGGTAGTGGCCGATCCGGGAGAGGCCACGGCCAAGGCCCGCAACTTGGTGGCCGCGGCGGTGTCCCGGGTCAATTACCATGACGAACTGCATTCCCGCGTGGAGGCCGTACACCCCGACGTGCTCGTGGTGGGCGGCGGAATCGCCGGAATCCAGGCCGCCCTGGACATCGCCAAGTCGGGCCACAAGGTCCACCTCGTGGAGAAGGGGCCTTCCATCGGCGGTCACATGGCCCAGTTCGACAAGACCTTCCCGACCCTGGACTGCGCGGCCTGCATCTCCACGCCCAAGATGGTGGCCGTGGCCCAGGAACCGAACATCAATCTCATGACCATGAGCGAGGTGGTGGAGGTCAAGGGCTACGTGGGGAACTACACGGTGCGGGTGCGGACCGCGCCGCGCTATGTGAACCAGGATCTCTGCACGGGCTGCGGCCTGTGCATGGAGAAGTGCCCCAAGAGCGTGACCAGCGAGTTCGAGGAAGGCATCGGCAAGCGCAAGGCCATCCACCGCAACTCGCCCCAGAGCGTGCCCAACACCCCGGTGATCGACCCCGCCGTCTGCATCCATTTCGTCAAAGGCAAGTGCGGAGCCTGCGAGAAGCATTGCCCCTCCGGGGCCATCGATTTCCAGCAGACCGAATCCTTCCTGGACCTGCAGGTGGGCACCGTGGTTCTGGCCACCGGCTTCGACATCCTCGACCCGTCCAGCCTGCCGCAGTATGGCTTCGGCCGCTATCCCGAAGTCTACACAGGGTTGCAGTTTGAACGTCTGAACAACGCCGTGGGCCCCACAGGCGGCAAGATCGTGATGAAGAACGGCCGTCCGCCGGAGAGCGTGGGCATCATCCATTGCGTGGGCAGCCGCGACGCGAATCATCATCCGTACTGTTCCCGGGTCTGCTGCATGTACGCCCTGAAGTACGACCACCTCATCAAGGACAAGGTCGGTCACGCCACCCGGGTCTACAATTTCTACATCGACATGCGCTGTTTCGGAAAGGGCTATGAGGAATTTTACCGCCGGGTCCAGGAGGAGGGCGTGACCTTCATCCGGGGCCGGCCGGCCGAGATCACCGACCGCGCGTCCACTCCCGCCGAGAAGGGCAAGCTCGTGGTGGTCTGCGAGGACACGCTGCTGGGACGCACCCTGCGTGTCCCCGTGGACATGGTGGTGCTCTGCACGGCCATGACGCCTCGGCGCGACGCCTCGGACGTAGCCCGGGTCTTCGGCATCAGCCAGGGCCAGGACGGCTTCTTCCTGGAGGAGCACCCCAAGCTCGGGCCGGTATCCACGGCCACCGACGGCATCTTCCTGGCCGGAACCTGCCAGGGGCCCAAGGACATCCCCGACGCCGTGGCTCACGCCTCGGGCGGCGCTGGACAGGCCCTGGCCTTGGCGGCGCGCGGCGAGGTGGACATCTCGCCCACGGTCTCCTGGATCAACCCGGACATCTGCGTGGGCTGCAAGATGTGCATCGACCTCTGCGCCTACTCGGCCATCGAGTTCGACGAGCGGCGCAAGGTCTCGGTGATCAACGAGGCCATGTGCAAGGGCTGCGGCAGCTGCGCCGGCCACTGCCCCAGCGGGGCGGCCCAGATCCGCCATTTCAACGGCAAGCAGGTCTTCGCGGAGATGGAGGGGCTTCTGAGCCCGACTCCGGAAGCGCCCGGCGCGGAAGCCGTCTGATTCTGGAAGAAACGGGAGGAAGTCATGGAAGAACTGGTCGTCGTTCCGCAAACGGAATCCCGGACAGTCCCGGGGGAGAGCTTCGAGCCCGCCATCGTGGCCTTTGTCTGCAACTGGTGTACTTACACCGCCGCCGATTTGGCGGGCACCGCGCGCATGGTCCAGTCGCCCAACGTCCGCCTGGTGCGCATGATGTGCACCGGCATGGTCGATCCCAAGTATGTCATCAAGGCCCTTCTGAGCGGGGCCGACGCCGTGCTCGTCTCCGGCTGTCACCCCGGGGACTGCCACTACATCAACGGCAACTACAAGGCCCGCCGGCGCATCAAGCTGCTCAAGGAGATCCTGCCGCGCTTCGGCATCGACGAGCGGCGGCTCAAGTTGACCTGGGTGGGCGCAAGCGAGGGCAACGAATTCGCCGCCACGGTCAATTCCTTCGTGGCCGAGATCAAGGAGCTGGGGCCCATCGACACCCGGCGCCTGCCCTTGCTCTGAACCCCTGATCGAGCGGAGGAACGTCATGGGAACCATCGCCAGAATCGAGGTCAAGGACGGCAATCCGGTGGCCGCGGTGCAAGAACTCTGCGTCCAGCTGCTGGGGGACGATGAGATCGCGGCCGTGCTCGTGCCTCGGCGTCTGCCCGGAACCAATGGGACCATGCCCGCGCTCATCACCGATCCGGCCGAGCTGCGGGACGCCGATCCCCTGGCTCCATCCTTCCGCATCAACGGAGCCCGCATGTTGGCCCGGCTCACCCGGGGCGGCACGGATGGCGGCCTGGTGGCGGCTTTCCTGCGGCCTTGCGAGGTTCGGGCTTTCGTGGAGTTGTGCAAGCTGAATCAGGGCAGCATGGAAAACGCCCTGATCATCAGCGCCGACTGTCCAGGGGCCTTTTCCAATGCGGATTATCCCACCTTCGCGGGAAATGGCGACGCGGCAGAGGCCGAGACGGACTTCCTGCGCGCCGAAGGACGGGGAAACTTCAACGGCGTGGAGATCGCGCGGGCCTGCGCGGTCTGCGATCATCCCTCGAGCGCGGAAGCCGACCTGTCCATCGGCATCTTCGGCCAGAGTCCGGATCAGGGTCTGCTGCTTCTGGCCAACACCCCCCGGGGCGAAGGATTTATGACCCGGCTGCAATTGCCCGAGGTCGTCGACGACGGGGGGCGGAGCAAGGCTCTCGGAGAGCTGGTCGCCGAGCGGAGCGCCGCCCGCGACAGGATGTTCGAGGAGACGTCCGCCGCCACCTCGGACATGAACGGCCTGTCCACTTTCCTCGCGGCCTGCGTCAACTGCTACAACTGCCGGATGGCCTGCCCGGTCTGCTATTGCAAGGAGTGCGTCTTCCTCACCGACGTCTTCGACCACAAGCCCTGGCAGTACATCTCCTGGGCCCGTCAGCGCGGCAGCCTGAAGATGCCCACGGACACCGTCTTTTTCCACATCACCCGTCTGGCCCACATGAGCACCGCCTGCGTGGGGTGCGGGCAGTGCTCCAACGCCTGTCCCAACGGGGTACCGGTCATGGAGCTGTTCCGGACCATCGCCGCCTCAACCCAACGTGCTTTCGAGTACGAGGCGGGCCGAAATCTCAATGAGCCCCCGCCGCTGTCGGTGTTCCGGGAGCGGGAATTCGCCGAGGTCACCGGAGGATTGGAGTAGCCCCCGTCGCGGGGGCCGTGTGGGACGCGGGAGGATCGCATGAAGAAGGAATACGGAGCCCTGGTGGTTGGAGCCGGAATCGGAGGCATCCGCGCAGCCCTGGACCTGGCCGAAACCGGGCACAAGGTGGCCCTCATCGACGCCCGGCCGAATCTGGGAGGAATCCTGACGCAGCTCGATCTGCAATTCCCCACGGATGGATGCGGCATGTGCAAGATGCTTCCCCTGACGCAGCGCGACCAGTCGAGCCAGTATTGCCTGCGCAAGGGATTGTTCCACAAGAACATCGACATCTTCCTGCACACCGAGTTGACTGCTCTGGAGGGCGATCCGGGCAAGTTTCACGCCAGCTTGAGTCGCCGCTCCACCTTCGTGGACCCGGAACGTTGCGTGAGTTGCGGCATGTGCGCCGAGGTCTGCCCGGTGCGGGTGCCCAACGAGTTCAACGCCGGGCTGAACGAACGGGCGGCAGTCTATCTGCCCGTGCCGCACAACATCCCCAACCACTACGTGGTGGACCTGGACAGTTGCCAACGCTGCTGGCGTTGTCACGAGGCCTGCCCCACCGGGGCCATCGACTTCCGTTCGGCCCAGCGCGCCGGATTTCATGTCCTGGTGGTCACGCCGGACGCGGCGGCCGGGGCGGAGCTGACGCAATGGCTCCAGGATCTGGATTTCCCCACGCGGGTGGAGGGCGCAAGCGAGACCGCCGTGGACCGACTCGGCGGCGGCGCGGACTGCGGCCTGTTGCTTTTGGATTTGGACCTGCCCGGCGGCGGGGCCGAGCGGACTCTGCGCCGCGCCCTGGAGTTGCGGCCAGGGCTGGCCGTGGTTCTGCTGGCCGCGCCTGGACACGAGGACGCGGCCGATGTCCTGCTCAAGCTCGGCGCACGCGACGTGCTGCGCAAGCCCCTGGTTCGGGAGACGGCGGTGCCCTGGCTGGACAAGCTCTTCATGCGCTTGGCTTCGGACCAGAGTCTGGAGCTGGAGGTTGGCGCGGTGATCCTGGCCGCCGGGTTCGAGTGCTTCAACCCGGCCACGGCCCCGGCCGGATGCGCCGACATTCTGGCCTACGGCTCGCATCCGGGCGTGCTCACCTCCGTGGAGTTCGAGCGCCTGTGCAGCTCCACCGGCCCCACCGGCGGCCGCATGCTCCGGCCCGGGGACGAGAAGCCCCTGCGCCGGATCGCCTGGCTCCAGTGCGTGGGATCACGGGATGTGAAGCGCAACGCGGACTTCTGCTCCTCCTTCTGCTGCATGATCTCCATCAAGGAAGCCATGCTGGCCAAGAAGCTGTCGGGGGGCGAGGCCGAAACGGTCATTTTCTACATGGACATGCGTACGCCGGGGCGGGACTATCAGCGCTACCGCGACGAGGCCGAAACCTCGGGCGGGGTCCGTTTCGTGCCCGCCCGTCCGCATACCTTGCTGCCCGGACCGGACGGCGGCGTGCTGGTGGAATATTACGACTATTCCGGTGAATTGCGTTCGGAGGTCTTCGATGCCGTGGTTCTTGCCGTGGGCGCCAGACCGCCCCGTTCCATGGAGCGCTTGGCCTTGGCCGCCGGGGTCGAGGTCAACCCGTGGGGTTTCTGCGAAACGAAGCCCCTGGCCCCCAACCGCACGAGCCGACTGGGCGTGTTCGCGGCCGGAGCCTTCGGAGAGCCCAAGGACATTCGCGACTCCTTGATCCAGGCCGGAGCGGCGGCCATGGGAGCCTCGCGCATGATCCGCGTCTACCGCGGGCCGCGTGAGGAGGTGGTGGAGGAGGAGCCGGTCTACACCGATGTTTCCCGCCAGGAACCCCGGGTGCTCATGGCCATCTGCACGTCCTGTCCGACTCTGGAGCGCCGGGCGGACATGGCCGAGCTGCGGCGGCGCATGGAGTCCCTGCCCGGGGTGGCCCGGGTGGTCGAGGTGGCTTCCGCCTGCACACGCCAGGGCTGGGAGGCCATCAGGAACGAGGCCGCCGAGCTGCACCCCAACCGGGTGCTCATTGGGGCCTGTCTGCCGTACGCCCACGTGCCGCGTCTGCGGGAGCTGGGCGAGGCGCTCGAACTCAACCCCGCGCTCATGGACGTGGTGGACATCCACACCGCCGCATTCGCCGGGGGCAACGGGAATAAGTCCGCGCGGACAAACGAGACGGCCTCTCTGTTGGCCATGGCCGAGGCCAAGTTGCTGGGGGCGGATCCCTCGCCCCTGCCACAGGCCACGTCGGTTTCGCCCAATGCCCTGGTGGTGGGCGGCGGACTGGCGGGCATGACCGCCGCCATGGGCATCGCGGACCAGGGGTTCAAGGTCTTCCTGGTGGAAGAGGCCGAAGAGTTGGGCGGCATGGCCATGAACCTGCGCTACACTCTTGAGGGAGAAGATCCCGTCCGCTTCATGGAAGATCTGGTGGAGCAGGTGGAGAAGAACCCCAACATCCGCGTGCTCAAGGACTCCCGTGTGGTGCTCTCGCGCGGGCGGGCCGGACGTTTCGTGACCGTCATCGCCACCGGCGAGGGCGTGGCCCACACCCTGCACCACGGAGCCACCATCCTGGCCACCGGCGGCCGGGAAGCCCGGGTCTACGAATACGGCAACAGGGTGCACAAGTGCGTGCTGACCCAGTTGGAGCTGGAGCAGCGTTTGGCCGATGGCGCGGTGGACGCCTCCGGGCTCGGCGGGGTCGCCATGATCCAGTGTTGGCGCTCGCGCGACGAGTCGCGCCGCTATTGCAGCCGGATTTGCTGCCTGAGCGCGCTGAAGAACATTCTCATGCTCAAGCGTCGCAATCCCGGCTTGCCCATCTACGTCTTCTACCGCGACATCATGAGCACGGGCTTCTCGGAGCACTTCTACACCGAGGCCCGGCGCGCCGGGGCCGTGTTCGTCCGCTACACCCTGGCGAACAAGCCGCGCGTGGAGTTCGAGGACCAGAGGCCGGTGATCACCGCCCTGGACCCCGTCCTGGGAGGTGAGATTCAGGTGCGGCCGGATCTGCTCGTGCTTTCCAGCGGCGTTGAGCCCAACGACGCCGCCGAGGTGGCCGAACTCTTCGGCGTGGGGCTGACCGAGGACGGCTTCTACCAGGAGGCCGAGACCAAGTGGCGGCCGGTGGACTTCCTCAAGCACGGCGTCTTCGCCTGCGGCCTGGCCCTTGGACCGGCCACCATGCGCGACACGCTCCTTTCGTCCAAGGCCGCCGCCCAGCGGGCCGTGCGCATTCTGAACGAGAAGCACCTCACTTGCGGCAACGTGGTGGCCGAGGTCCGCAACACCCTTTGCTCGCGCTGCGGCCGCTGCATCCCGGTCTGCCCGTATGGGGCGCGGTCCCTGGACCTGGAGCACGACGCCATCGTGGTGGACGACCTGCTCTGTCAGGGCTGCGGTTCGTGCATGGCGGTCTGTCCCAACAGCGCCACCGTGTTGCGCGGCTTCCGCGACGAGCAGGTCATGGCCGTGATCGACGCGGCCCTGGCCGGATCGTCCCAGTCCGCGGTCGTGAACACCGGACGGTGAAGGAGGACTCGCCATGAACGAACGGACCGAAGCCGTTTCTCTGCCCGCGGCCGCGACCATCGCGGTCGACATCACGGCCCTGGCGGAAATCCAGGACATGGTGCGGGCCTGCATGCAGTGCGGAACCTGCTCCGCCTCCTGCCCCAACGCCCCGGCCATGGACCGCACGCCCAGGAGTCTGTGGCGCATGCTCCTGCTGGGGCTCGTGGACGAGGTGCTGGAAAGCCGAACTTTCTGGCTCTGCTCGGCCTGCTACTCCTGCACGCTGCGCTGCCCGCGCGGCCTGCCCCTGACCGAGGCCATGGCCGCGCTGAAGCGCTTGGCCGCCACCGACGGCCGGGCCGCGGACCGCAAGCGCGGGCTCTTCTACGAGGACTTCATACGCAACGTGGAGAAGAACGGGCGGGTGCGCGAAACGGAACTCATGCTCCACTACTTCCTGGACATGCGCGATCCGCTCCTGCCCCTGGACTACACCCCGCTCGGCCTGAAGCTCCTGCGCAAGGGCAAGCTGCGCCTGGGCGGAAGCGGACAGCGAGGCAGGCTCGGCCCGCTCTTCGCCAAGGTCCGTGAAATGGAGGCCCGGCCATGAAGTACAGCTACTATCCCGGCTGCTCCCTGGAGAGCGGGGCGGTGGAGTACGACCTTTCCAGCCGCGAGGTGTTGCGTCTGCTCGGCGTGGAGCTGGCGGAAATTCCGGATTGGACCTGCTGCGGCGCGAGCGCCGTGGAGCCCGTGAGCCGCCTGCTGACCCTGGCCCTGCCGGCCCGCAATCTGGCCCTGGCCGAGCGCGAGGCTCCGGACGCGGACATGCTCGTGCCGTGCAGCGCCTGCTACCTGAACCACATGCGCGTGGAGCGGGAATGCGAGGCGGACCGCAAACTCGCGGCCAGGGTCAACGAGGCCCTCTCCGCCGAGGGACTGAGCCGCTCAGGCACGGTGCGGGTCCGCCACCTCCTGGACGTGCTCGCCCGGGACGTGGGCCCGGAGCGGGTGGGCCAGGCCGTGGTCCGCCGCCTGGAGGGGCTGACCGTGGCGCCTTATTACGGCTGTCAGGTGCTGCGACCCTATCCGCTGTTCGACGATCCGGAACGTCCGGCCTCGATGGAGCCCCTGCTCAAGGCCTTGGGGGTCGAGGTCTTGGACTGGGACATGGGCGGCCGCTGCTGTGGAGCCTCGCTCATGGCCACCAAGCGCGCGGCGGCACTGGCCCTGGTGTCCGCCATCCTGGACGCGGCATCTGAGGCGGATCTCATCGTCACGGTCTGCCCCATGTGCCAGATGAACCTGGAGGCCTACCAGAAGGAGGCCATCCGCTCCGGCGGCAGGGGACGCCCGGTGTCGGTGCTCTATCTGCCTCAGCTCATGGGCCTGGCGCTGGGTCTTTCGGAAGACGACGTGTTGTTGGGCAAGAACATGGCGGTCACGGACGCTCTGCGCGGCAAGCTGCGCGCGCCCGCGGCCGCGACGGTCTGAGGTCACGGAACCCCAACAGGAGGGTGAGGATATGTTCAAGGACATCCTTTTGGCGATCACGCCGTCGGAATTGTGCGACTGTGCGGCTGACGCGGCCTTCCACTTCGCGCAGCGGTTCGAGTCCCGCCTGGTCGTGGTGCATGTCTGTGGCATGGTCCAGGGCTGGGGCGAGATGGAGTTCCTGGAGTCTTCCGGCGAGGTCGGCCGGATCAAGGCCTCGGTGGAGGAATACTACAAGGACAAGCTCAAGGGGCTTGAGAACTACGAGATCAAGGTGGTGCCCGGCGTGCCTCACGCCGAGATTCTGCGCATCGCCCGCAAGATGAACTCCGACCTCATCGTCATGGGGCCGCACACCAAGGAATACGCGGAGTTGCGTTCCCGCCAGTGGGGCATGGCCGGCAGCACCCTGGAGCAGGTCAGCCAGAAGTCGCGTTGTCCGGTCATGATCGTGGCCAAGTCCACGCCTTACGGCGAACACAATTTCATGAACATCGTCGCCGCCACGGACTTCTCCGAGCAGGCCGATTGCGCGGTCTTCTACGGCGGCCAGATCGCCCGGCATTACAAGGCCGGTCTCTCGGTCTTCCACTGCGTGGACGCGGGCGGAGAGTCTGGTCGGGTTTCGTTGAGCCAGGAGGAGATCCGCCGCTCCATCGAGACGGCCAAGACCGCTCTTGAGGACCGGTACGGAGACAAGCTCCGGGGCATCAAGAATTGCTCCTTCGACGCCTGGGAGGGAATGCCCGCCATGGAGATCCTCAAGCTGGCGCGGATGCGCGAGGCCGATCTCATCCTCATGGCCCACCATACCCGTGAAACCGATCCCGAGAAGGCCTTCCTGGGATCCACCGTGGTCCAAGTGGCCCTCAACGCCACCTGTCCGACCATGAGCGTGAACCGTCATTTCGACCTGCGCTGCGGTCTGATGTACGACCAGGGCGGCGAAGTGGTCTCGGAAACCGGTATGGCCGCCGTCTAGCCCGGGAAGGAATGCCATGAACGAACTGATCAGGGTGCTGGTGGTGGACGACGACGCGCGTTTCGCCGGCAATATGGCCAAGCTCCTGGAGGCATACGGCCTCTTCGCCGACACGGTGAACAGCGGTGAGGAGGCCGTGAAGACCTTGGGCCGGGACGCCTACGACGTGGTGCTCCTGGACATGCGTCTGCCCGGGCTCACCGGTACGGCCACCCTGGAGCGTCTGGGCGAGGCCCGGGTCGGGGCCAGGATCATCGTGGTCACGGGGCACGCCTCGCCGGACGACGCGGCCGAGTTCCTTCGGCTGGGGGCTTTCGACTACCTGCTCAAGCCCTGCAAGACGGAGAAGCTCCTGGAGGTGATCCGCAGGGCCCACGGAAGCAGGACCGGGGCGACGGTCGGCTAGCGCCCGGCGCGGCCAAGGAGGGAATGCCATGGGAGAGACAATGACGACGCTGACGCCCAGGACCAGCGAATTCCTGGGCAAGGTCATGAACCTGATGCCGGAAGGCGGAAACCTGTCCATGTGTCTGACCTGTGGTGCCTGCGCTGCAGGGTGTCCAGCGTCGGGCCTGCACGACATGGACCCGCGCAAGTTTCTTCGGCTGTGCGCCCTGGGACAGGATGAAATCGTGCTCTCCACCCCCTGGGTCTGGATGTGCACCATGTGCCAGCGATGCGTTTACGCTTGTCCCATGCGCATCGACATTCCGCGTCTGATTTACGAGGCGCGTTCTTCGTGGCCCAGGGAGAACCGGCCCAAGGGCATCCGGGGTTCCTGCGACCAGGCGCTGAACACGGAAGGCAATTCGGCCATGGGGGCGAGAAGCGAGGACTTCAAGTTCGTGGTCGAGGACATCCTGCAGGAGGTCAAGGAGTCGCAGCCCGGCTGGGAGGATCTTTCCGTTTCCTTCAATCGCCAGGGCGCGGAGTATTTCCTGAACCAGAACTCCCGCGAACCCGTGACCGAGCCGGACGAGATGGTCCCGCTGTGGAAAATCCTGCACACCACGCAATGTGATTGGACCTATGGAACATTGGGCTGGGCCGCCGAGAACTACTGCATGTTCCTGGCCGACGACAAGGCCTGGGAAACGATCGTGCGCAACAAGGTCCGGGCTGTGGAGGAGCTGGGATGCCGCTATTGGCTGAACACGGAGTGAGGGCACGAGATGTACGCAATCCGGTCCGGATTGCAGAAGTTCGGCATCACCCCCAAGTTCGAGATCGAGAGCATCATCCGCCTGTATGCCCGTTGGATACGGGAAGGGAAGCTGAAGGTCAGTTCCGACTGGAACCGGGATATTGGAGTAACCTTTACGGTCCAGGATCCCTGCCAGCTCGTGCGCAAGTCCTTCGGCGACCCGGTGGCCGAGGATCTGCGGTTCGTGGTCAAGTCCGTGGTCGGCGAGGAGCACTTCATCGAGATGTACCCCAACCGTTCCAACAATTATTGCTGCGGCGGCGGGGGCGGCTATCTCCAATCCGGCTTCACCGCCGAGAGGAGAGCCTATGGGGAAAGGAAGTTGCGACAGATTCTGAACACCGGCGCGGACTATTGCATTGCTCCGTGCCACAACTGCCATTCACAGATTCACGATCTCTCCGAACATTCAGGCAAGCATTTTCCGGTGGTTCACCTTTGGACCCTTATCTGCTTGTCCATGGGGTGTCTTGGAGAGAACGAGCGCAGCTATCTGGGCGAAGACCTGGCCGGCGTGGGGCTATGACGCGTTGCGGGGCGCGTCCGGCCTCCGGGCCGGGCGCCCCCGCGACGACGCCCCGCAGCGAGTGAGGTTCGCCATGAGCACCGTCATTCCCACCTCCCTGGATGAGGAAATCCGGCTGCATCTCGCCAAGTTCGATTTCAGCGCCTGTTTGGCCTGCGGGGCGTGCAGCAGCGGCTGCCCGAGCGGCGACGCCCCGGACAACGAGGGCTGGAACATCCGCAAGGTGTTGCGCATGTTGGCCTACGGGATGCTGGACGAAGTCGTGGCCTCCAACTTCCCCTGGCTCTGTACGGGCTGCGGCCGCTGCGCCCTGGCTTGCCCCATGGGCCTGGACATCGTGCCGATCATGCTCCATATGAAGCACCTCCGCTCCCGCGACGCGGTGCCCGGCGTGCTCCAGAAGGGCATCGTGAACAATCTGGAGAGCGGCAACAACATGAACATCTCGCGGGACGACTACCTCCAGGGCATGGCCGAATTGGGCCAGCAGCTCTCGGACGAGGAGTGTCCCGGCTTCTACGTGCCCGTGGATCGCGCCGCCGCCGACATCCTGTTCTTTCCCAACTCCAAGGAAGTCTACGGCGACTTCGAGGATCAGTTCTGGTGGTGGAAGATATTCTACGCCGCGGGAGAGAACTGGACTGTGCCCTCAGAGGGTTGGGAGGCAGTGGATTGGGCCCTGTTCACCGGCAACTACGAGGGAATCAGGGCCCTGGCCGAGCGCAAGATCGAGTTCATCAAGCGGCACGGCATCCGGCGAATGATCATGCCGGACTGTGGCGGCGGCTCCTACGGTTGCCGGACCGGCATGAAGCACTGTATCGAGCTGAACGAGGAGAATAAGGTCAATTTCATTTATCTTTATGACTACCTGAAGGAAATCATCGAGCAGGGGCGGATCAAGCTGGACAAGAGCGTGCATGCCGGCAAGCTCTTTACCTGGCACGATTCCTGTAAGCACGGCCGCGAACTGCTCAAACACTACGGGCAGGCGTTTTTCGACGAACCACGCTGGATTCTCTCCCAGTGCGTGGACGACTTCGTGGAGATGACGCCCAACCGCGAGGCCAATTACTGCTGCGGCGCGGGCGGGGGCAACTGGCCAGGCCCCTTCGAGAAACAATCGGCCTTCCACGGCCGCTACAAGGCCGAGCAGATCCGGCGTACCGGCGCGGACGTGGTGGTGGTCGGCTGTTCCAACTGCCGCGACCAGATCATGAAGCGCCTGCCCAAGTACTACAAGGATCTCAAGTACGAGGTGAAGTACCTCTGGCAGGTGGTGGCCGAGGCCCTGGTCATCGAACCTTGGGCGGATGACGTCGTGAACCGCGCGACCCTGGAGGCCGCCGCTCAGTGGAAGGCATTCGGCATTGAACCGGAGGTCTGAACAGGGAGGTCGCCCGCGATGCATCCGAGATGATGAAGGCCCTTCTGTTGGTGGGCGTTGAAGACAAAGGACTTGCGACATGAAATCGCAAGTCCTTTGTCGTTTTCACGCCTGCGAACCTGTCCAGCAGCGGCGTCCGGCGTTCTCTGTCCGGGGGCCTGGAAAAGCCTTTTGTTTCTCTCGGGAATGGCTTAACCAAACCCGGCGGGGGAGTTCCCCCAAGGAGGTCGAGAAGGTTTCATGTCCATTGTCGAACGTTTGCTGGACGCCTATCCTCGCGAGGGCGACATCCCTTCCGAATATGCCCTGGCCGCTCCGCTGGAGGATCGCGGCTATCTGCTCAACGGTGAGATTCTGCGCTGGCCCGGCGAAATGACGCGCATCGATTCAACTGTGGCCGTTCGTTCCGGCGACCGGCTCGCTCCGGTTCATCTCGGCTACGGTCCGGTTCTGGACGAAGCGGCCGGCTTGGCGGCCGTGGCGGCCGCCGACGCGGCCTACGGCGACGGCATGGGGGCTTGGCCGACCATGGGCGTGGCCGAACGCATCCGACACGTGCGGGAGTTCATCCCTCGCCTGGAGGCGTGCCGTGACGATGTCGTCCGGTTCATGATGTGGGAGATTTGCAAGCCGCTGAAAGAGGCTCGGGACGAATTCGAACGCACCGTGGAGGACATCCGCGACACCGTGGAGGCCCTCGATGGCCTGCATCGCGCCTCGGCCCGCTTCGTCGAGGAGAAGGGCATCTTCGCCCAAATCCGGCGCGCCCCCCTTGGACCGGTGCTCTGCATGGGGCCCTACAACTATCCCCTGAACGAGACCTTCGCCACGCTCATCCCGGCGCTGCTCATGGGCAACACGGCCATCGTCAAAACCCCGCGCCAGGGCCGCCTGATCTTCGGTCCGCTTCTGGAGGCCTTCCGTGACTGTTTCCCAAAGGGCGTGGTGAACGTTCTGCACGGCGACCGCCGCGTGGTCCGGCCCATCCTCCAGTCCGGCAGGATAAGCGTGTTGGCCTTCATCGGCACGAGCGCCGTCGCGGCCTCCCTGCGTGCACTCCATCCCCACCCGAACCGCCTGCGCTGCGTGCTCGGCCTGGACGCCAAGAATCCGGCCATCGTCACGGAATCCGCGGACATGGAGCTGGCGGCCTCGGAAGTGCTGACCGGCAGCTTGGCCTTCAGCGGCCAGCGCTGCACCGCGTTGAAGATCGTCTTCGTGCATGAGAGCCGTCTGGACGAGATGCTCGAACGTCTGTCCCGGGGCATCGGAAGGCTTACCGTGGGCATGCCCTGGATCCAGGGCGTGAACATCACTCCCCTGCCGACGCACGGCAAAATCGAGTACCTGACGGAGCTGCTGGACGACGCCCGCTCCCGGGGGGCGCATGTGGTCAATCCCGACGGCGGCGCCTCGGTGGGGGCCTTGTATCATCCCGCCCTGCTGTCGCCGGTGAGCGGGGACATGCGTGTCTTTCACGAGGAGCAGTTCGGGCCGATCGTTCCCGTGGTGCCGTATCGCGACGCCCGCGAACCCATCGAGGCCCTGGTGCGTTCCAAATACGGACAGCAGGTCAGCGTGTTCAGTTCCGACCCCGAGGCCCTGGCCCGACTCATCGACCCTCTGGTCAATCAGGTCTGCCGGGTGAACGTCAACAGCAAGTGCCAGCGCGGCCCGGATACGTTCCCGTTCACGGGGCGCAAGGACTCGGCCGAGGGCACGCTCTCGGTGAGCGACGCCCTGCGCTGCTTCTCCATCCGCACGCTGGTGGCGGCCAAGGGCACCGAAGGCAACAAGGCCCTGCTCAACGACATCGTGGGCGGGGGCAGGTCCACGTTCCTGTCCACGGACGGATCCTTGTAGAGGGAGACGACCGGGAAGCGGAAGAACGCAACCGCAGCGAGGGAAACATGGCGCGCATCATCTATGGAGTCTGGGATTCGCGGGTCCATGACAATCGGGGCAAGGGCCTGTTTGAAATCCCGGAATCGGTGGAGCTGGCCGAGTTCGACGCCTTCAATCAGGGCAACCCCATCAAGGCCTTCGTGGGCGACCGGGGATTCTTCGTCTTCGCCCCGGACACGAGCCTGCTGGACGCCCTGTTCCGCCACTTGGCCGCCGCCGCCGTGGAATCCTGCGGAAAGTGCACGCCTTGCCGCGTGGGATTGCATCTCATCCAGGAAAAACTCGCCGCCTTGCGTGACGGCAAGGGCGGGCCGGAACTCCTGGACGAGGCCGCCGAACTGGCCCGGCTGGCCGGATCGACCTCGCGCTGCAACCTGGGCCGCTCCAGCGCCGTGGCCCTGCTGGCCGCCGTGGAGCATTTCCGCGATGTGCTCGAGGCCGAGATCCTGGCCGCGCCGCTGCCGGTGCAGCCCGGCCAGTCCTACACCACGGCCCCCTGCGTGGAGGCCTGCCCGGCCAAGGTCAACGTGCCGCGCTACATCGACTACATCAAGGACGGCAAGCCTTCGCATTCCCTGGGCGTGATCCTGCAAAAATATCCCATGGCCGCCACCTGCGGCCGGGTCTGCGTGCGCTTCTGCGAACAGGCCTGCCGCCGGGGCCTGGTGGACGAGCCCGTGGGCATCAAGACCCTCAAGCGCTATGTGGCCGACCACGAGCACCATCTTTCCGAACATTGGTTCACCCGCGACCTCATCGAGGAAGAGAAGCCGTCGCATCTCAAGGTGGCCGTGGTGGGCGCCGGCCCGGCGGGCATCTCCTGCGCCTACCATCTGTTGCTCAAGGGCTATCCCGTGGACGTGCTGGAGGCCCGCGACGAGGCCGGAGGCATGGCCGCCTGCGGCATCCCCAGCTATCGTCTGCCCAAGTCCGTGCTCAAGTCCGAGGTGCGCATCGTGGAGGATCTGGGCGGCCGCATCTTCTACAATCGCCGCATGGGTCGCGACTTCACCCTCGACGATCTCTTCGCCCAGGGCTACAAGGCCGTGTTCCTCGCCCTGGGCTGCTCCACGGGCCGACCGCTGGGCGTGAAGGGAGAGCACTGCTCCGAGGGCTGTCGTTCCGGCGTGGATTTCCTCCTGGACGTGCATGATCACGTGGAGGGCCAGCGCCCCATGAGCCTGACCGGCAGGACCGTGGTGGCCGTGGGCGGCGGCAACGTGGCCATGGACTGCGTGCGCTCGGCATTGCGTCTGGGAGCCAAAGCCGTGCATCTGGTCTACCGCCGGGGCCGCGAAGACATGCCGGCGGATCACGAGGAGGTCGAGGCCGCCGAGCAGGAAGGCGTGATCTTCCATTTTCTGAGCAACCCCACGCGCATCCTCTCCGAGGATGGGCGGGTCATCGGCGTGGAACTCATCGAGATGCGTCCGGTGGAGACCGACGGCCGGGGACGGCGCGGGGTGGACCCCGTGCCCGGCACGGAGCGCGTACTGCCCTGCGACCTGCTCATCTCGGCCGTGGGTCAGCAGATGGACAGCGCTTCCGTCAGTCCCGGCGACGGCGTGGTCATCGACAAACGCGGCTGCCTGGAGACCGACCCCATGACTTTGGCCACGGCCCGACAAGGCGTCTTCGCGGGCGGCGACTGCGTGCTCGGCCCCTCAACCCTGATTCATGCCATGGCCAACGGCCTCAAGGCCTCTCGGGCCATAGACGACTATCTGACCTACGGCCGGGTGCGCTTCTTCGCCCGCAGCCGCATGCGCAAGCTCATCAACGACTTCATGGTCCGCTCCAAGGAGTGGACGGACGCCCCGGTGAAGCACCTCTACCGCATCCGGGGGCAGGAACTGGATCCCGCCGAACGCCGTGAACTGTTCGAGGAGGTGGAGCGCCCGATCGGACAGGAGGAGGCTTACCGCGAGGCCGGGCGTTGTCTGCGTTGCTACCGAATCTATTCCCTGGTCACGGAATCGCCCATCCCCAAGGGCAGCTACTAGGAGGACGGCCATGCGCGCGCATATCGACGGCAGGGAAGTCGTGTTCGAGGACGGTCAGAGCATCCTCGAGGTGGCCCGGAACAACGGCTTTTTTATTCCCACGCTCTGCGAGCTGGCCGACATCAACCACACTCCCGGCACCTGCCGGGTCTGTCTGGTGGAGATGCGCCGAACCCCGGATGCCGTGCCGGTGGTGGTCACGTCCTGCAACACGCCCTTGCAGGAGGACATGCTCGTGTCCACCAACTCCCTGGAATTGCGGCGCATGCGGCGGCTTCAGGTAGAACTACTCCTGGCCGACCACGACCAGGACTGCGCTTCCTGCTCCCGGCACGGCGACTGCGAACTGCTCGACGTGGCACGGGTGGTGGGCATCGAGCGGGAACGCCCGGTCCTGGAACACCCAGGCGGAGGCCGCACCCGCAACCTGACGGCCACGGCTGTGACCCGGGACATGGGCAAGTGTGTGCGCTGCCTGCGCTGCCTGGCCGTGTGCCGCAACATTCAGGGCGTGGACGCCCTGGTGGTGGCCGGGGAGGGCTTGACCTGCGAGATCAATCTGCGCGACGGCCAAAGCCGCCCGGAGCCCGGCTGCGTGTCCTGCGGTCAGTGCACCCTGGTCTGTCCGGTGGGGGCCCTGGCCGCCAAGGACGACACGGGCCGGGCCGCGGACATGCTGGCCGACCCGGACAGCGTGGTAGTGGCCCAGTTCGCTCCGGCCGTGCGCGTGGGCCTGGGCGAGGAATTCGGCTTGGCCCCGGGCGTCAACGTGGAAGGACGCATCATCTCCGCACTGCGGGCTTTGGGCGTGGATGTGGTTCTCGACACCAACTTCGCCGCCGACCTGGTCATCATGGAGGAGGGCACCGAACTCCTCGGTCGTCTGAAGCAAGGTGGCCCGCTGCCCCTGTTCACCTCCTGCTGCCCGGCCTGGATCAACTTCGTGGAGACCCGCCATCCCGAACTGCTGCCCCGGATCTCCAGCACCCGTTCGCCGCAACAGTGCCTGGGCGCGCTGGCCAAGACCTATCTGGCCCGCAACATGAGCCTGGAGCGGGAACGTGTGCGTGTGATCTCGATCATGCCTTGCACGGCCAAGAAGGACGAGGCCCGGCGTCCCGCGCTGTTCACGGATGGTTCGCCGGACGTGGATGTGGTGCTGACCACCCGGGAGTTCGCCGAACTCATGCGCATGCACGGCCTGGACCTGAAAAACCTGCCCGAATCCGATTTCGACAATCCGCTCATGGGCGCCTATTCCGGAGCGGGGGCCATCTTCGGCACCACCGGTGGAGTCATGGAGGCGGCCGTGCGCACGGTCTACCACGTGCTCAACGGCCGGGAACTGGAGAACATCGAACTGACTCCGCTGCGGGGCTACGAGAACGTCCGCGAGGCCGTGCTCGACCTGGGCCCGGAGGCCGGGCCCCTGAAGGTGGCCGTGGTTCACGGCCTGAAGGGCGCCGCGCGCATGGTCGAGGACGTGTTGGCCGGACGCTCGGACCACGCCTTCATCGAGGTCATGGCCTGCCCCGGCGGCTGCATGGACGGCGGCGGCCAACCTCGGGTGAAGCGGGCCTACCAACCGCACGCCCAGGCCCGGCGACAGGCCCTGTTCGCCATCGACCGGGGCTGCGGGGTGCGCCAGTCGCACAACAACCCGCTTATCCGAAAGCTTTACGAGGATTTTCTTGAGCGGCCCAATTCCCATCTGGCCCATGAACTGCTGCATACCGGCTACGGGGATCGCCGCCGGGAGCGGTATTACACCATGAAGGAAATCTGGCGGGAGATCACCCTGGCCACCCGAGTTCACGGGCAGAACGGCTGACGACCCGCCGAAGCGCGGAAACATTCAGGCCCCGGGCGTCGCGGAACGTCCGGGGCCTGCGCGTCATTCCGGTTCCGGAGGCTCCGCTCTTCCCATGCCCCCGGGTTCCGGTGTAGGACGATATCGGGAGCGACACGCATGGGATACCATAATCTGCGCGCCTGCCTGACCGACCTGGAACGGGTGGGGCAGCTCAGGCGCATCGACGTGGAGGTGGAGGCCGAGCTTCTTGCCGGAGCCATCCAGCGCCGCGTCTTCCTGTCCGGGGGACCGGCCCTGCTGTTCACCCGGGTCAGGAACTGCGCCTTCCCCATGGCCGCCAACCTATTCGGCACCCTGGAACGGACGCATTTCATCTTCCGGGACACCTTGCGATCCCTGGAGAATCTGTTCCGGCTCAAGATTGATCCCCTGGAAGCCTTGAAACACCCCTTGAAGTATCTTGGAGCACCCAAGGCTCTCTGGAACACCCAGCCGCGCCGGGTGGCCACCGGGCCGGTGCTGGAATGCGAGACCAGCATCTCCAGCCTGCCTCGACTTGTCTCCTGGCCTCGCGACGGCGGACCGTATGTCACGCTGCCGCAAGTCTACACCGAACACCCGGCCCGACCTGGATTTCGCGACTCCAACCTCGGCATGTACCGGGTGCAGCTCTCCGGCAACCGCTACCGCGCGGACGAGGAGGTGGGCCTGCACTACCAGATCCACCGCGGCATCGGCCCGCACCACGCCGAGGCCATCCGTAGGGGAGAACCCCTGCGCGTGAACGTCTTCGTGGGCGGTCCCCCGGCCATGACCTTGGCGGCCGTCATGCCCTTGCCCGAGGGCCTGCCCGAGATATTTTTCGCCGGAGTCCTGGCCGGGCACCGCATCCCCATGGCCACTCCCGAAGGCTGCCTGCCCGTCCTCTCCGAAGCCGACTTCTGCATCTGCGGCAGCGTGGACCCGGACGTGCAGCTTCCCGAGGGCCCTTTCGGCGACCATCTGGGCTACTACAGCCTGGCCCACGACTTTCCGGTGATGCGGGTGGACAAGCTCCTGCACCGCAAGGACGCGATCTGGCCCTTCACCACCGTGGGCCGTCCGCCGCAAGAGGATACGGTCTTCGGAACCTTCATCCACGAACTGACCGGCTCCCTGGTGCCCACGGTCTTTTCCGGGGTCCACGAGGTCCACGCCGTGGACGCCGCCGGGGTCCATCCGCTGCTTCTGGCCGTGGGCAGCGAACGCTACGTGCCCTATGCTCGCGATCGCCAACCCCAGGAACTGCTGACCTGCGCCATGAATCTTTTGGGCACGACCCAGACCTCCCTGTCCAAATACGTGCTCATCGCCGCGCGGGAGGACGACGACCGGCTCACGGCCAAGGACATCCCGGGCTTCTTCCGGCATCTTCTGGAACGCCTGGACCTCAGCCGCGACCTGCACTTCGTCACCCGCACCACCATGGATACCCTGGACTATTCCGGCATCAGCCTGAACCAGGGCTCCAAGGTGATCCTGGCCGCAGCGGGCAGACCTCGGCGATCCCTGGCGTCCCGACTGGACAGGGAGCTCCCCCTGCCGGAAGGCTTTGGCGGACTCCACGTTCAATCACCGGGCATTCTCGTGCTTCAGGGACCGCCGCACGACCGCGAACGCGACAGCCAGGATCCCCGGCTGGAAGACCTCTGCCGGGCCCTGGAACAGGCCGGAGACCTCTCTGGTTTTCCGTTGGTGCTGCTGGCCGATGATGCGGCCTTCACCGCCGCCTCTTGGGAAAATTTTCTCTGGGTGGCCTTCACCCGTTCGGATCCGGCCACGGACCTTTACGGGGTCCGGGCCTTCACCCATTGCAAGCATTGGGGCTGCCACGGCCCCCTGGTCATGGACGCCCGGCTCAAGACCTACCACGCCCCGCCGCTGACGCCCGATCCCGAGGTGGAGCGCCGCGTGGATGAGCTGGGGGCCCCTGGTGGGCCGCTGCACGGCATCATCTAGCGAGGAACGAACATGGACCGCCGCGTCATCGAACGACTGAAGGAAGCCTTCGCCCTGGACCTGTACGAAACCGTGCGCGCCGCCCGCCAGGTGCGGGGCGAGAAGGTCTTCCGCCATACGCTCTACGAAGATGGACAGGCCGTCTTCTGCGGTTTCTATCCCAAGGCCGAGTTGCTGGAGTTCCCGGGCGTGGACGAGGAGTTCATCTCCCGCCTGTCCACCTTCAACCTCCTGGGCGTGATCACCGACGGGGTCACCCGCTTGGACCTTTTCCTCCTGGCCGGACGGAACAAGCCCTTCACGGCGGCGGAGTCGCACAAGGACATCGCCAAGCTGCTGCGCGAACCTGAATTGGCCCGCTTCCTGGACGCCTATTTCAAGCTTCGGGACGTGTGCCTGGACATCTATACCATGACCTTGGAGCAGTTCATGGACGCCGTGTCCGACGAAGTGGCCCGGAACACACCCATCGCGGAGTTGCAGCGCGTGGACATGCTCATGGGCGAGAAGGGGGAGTGAGAAGGCCGTGAATGGACGTTCGCTTGCTCGACGCCTCCCAGGCGGCATGAGCCGCCGCGATTTTCTGCGGCTGGGCGGCGTGGCCGCCATCGGGCTGCTGGCGGGCTGCGCGGTGAACCCCGTCACCGGCCAGTCGCAGCTCATGTTCATCGACAAGGACGACGAGGTCAAGATCGACCGTCAGTACGCTCCTCGCCAGCACTCCAACGACTACGGCGTGGTCCGGGACAAGGCTCTGAACGCCTATGTGAACTCCGTGGGCCAGACCCTGGCCGCCCGTTCGCACCGGCCGGACATGCCGTATTCCTTTCAGGCGGTCAGCGCCACCTACGTCAACGCCTACACCTTTCCCGGCGGCAACATCGCCTGCACAAGGGGCATCCTGGTGGGCCTGCGCAACGAGGCCGAACTGGCCGCCTTGCTGGGACACGAGATTGGGCACGTGAACGCCCGGCACACGGCCGCGCGCATGAGCCAGGGCGTCCTGGCCCAATTGCTCCTGGGGGGAGCCGGGGCCGTGGCCGGAGGTGGAGCCTTGGGCCAGGTGGTCCAGGGGCTCGGCGGGCTCGGGGTCAGCGCCATGCTGGCCAGCTACAGCCGAGACGATGAGCGTCAGGCCGACGAACTGGGCATGGAGTATATGGTCCGCGCGGGTTACAATCCCTTGGGCGAGGTCCAGCTCATGGAGTTCCTCATGGCCCAACACAAGGACAGGCCGAATGCCCTGGAGACTCTGTTCGCCACCCACCCCATGAGCGACGAGCGCCGGGCCGACGCGATCCGGCGGACCGAGACCCAGTACGCCCAGGTGCGCGACCTTCCGTTCCTTGAGGCCCGCTACATGGACAACACGGCCTCGTTGCGCAAACAGGCCGGAGCCATCCGGGCCATGCAGGACGGCGACAAGTACATGGCCAAGAAGAACTACGGCGAGGCGGCCCAGGCCTATGACGCGGCCCTGGCGGCGGCCCCTGGGGACTACGCCGGGCTGCTCATGATGGCCAAATGTCAGGCGGCCATGGAGCGCTGGCGCGATGCCCGCCAGTTCGCCAGGCTCGCCCGTCAGGCCTATCCCGGCGAGGCCCAGGCCGTGCTGGTGGGCGGGCAGATCGCCCTGGCCTCGGACGAGTTCGAACAGGCCTACGTGGATTTCACCGAATACAATCGGATATTCCCGGGCAACAACGGACTGAACTTCCTTCGAGGCTATTGCCGCGAGAAACAAGGCCGCACCCGCGACGCGGCGAGCCTGTATAGGAACTTCCTGCGCAACGGCGGGTCCGGGCAGCAGGCCCAGTACGCCTACGCCAGGCTCGTGCAGTGGGGTTACGTGCGCTGAACCCCGGCCCGCAGACCGGCCACCCGGCCCAGGCGTTCCAGAAGTGCGGAGACGTCACGGACTTCGCCGGCCTCGACGTCCTCCACCATCTCACGCATTGCGTCCAATCCTTCCAGCAGGATGGAGATGATGCGCCCGGTGGGCGTCAGTTCCCGTCTGCGCATCCGCTCCAGGATGTTCTCCAATTTGTGGGCCAATTCCTCGATGTTGCGCAGATGGAGCAGATTGGCCCCCGCCTTGATCGAATGGGCCTCGCGGAAGATGCCGTGGATCATGGCCTCATCCGCGTCGCGGCAGTTTTTTTCCAGCACCAACAAACCCCGCTCGATGGATGCGAGGCGTTCCCGGCTCTCCTCCACGAAGACGGTGAGGACGTCGTCGCCGTAAGTGGTCATGATCGGCTGTCTCCGCTGGGTCGCGACATGGCTTTCATCCTATGGTATGCTTATCCGCCAAACCCATTCGGCGTCAATGAGGCCCGGCAACGGGCACGACCCGGGATCGGCGTTAGAAAGATCGAGGCGCGCCGTCGATTCCCTTGACGCCGCCGCCCCCGCCATGCACCTTGCTGGGTGAAGCCGGGACGGTGTGTCCCGACGGCCGACCCGCCGTCGGTCGGAAGCCTCGGAAGGAGTCATGTTCATGGCCACGTTCCGCAACGACGACGAAACACTGCGCATGAGCGCGGAGGCGGTTCTCGCGGAACGCCGTCGCCTGGGCCTTGAAGGACTCGTGGGAGGCTTGGAGGCGATATGCATCCGCGTGGAGCCCGACGATTTCGTCCCGGCCGCGCGGGAGTTCCTGGAACGGACCGGTCATGTCCTGACGGACGCCTTTGAGGAAGGCGGACAGCGTTGTTGCCTCCTGCGCCTGCCCGGTTCAGCCGATCTGCTCCTGCGGGCAGGTACGGTACGAGACAACCCTTTCCGGTCGTATAATTTCGGCCCCAAGTCCGAACATCTACCGGACACCAGACTGGAAACCTTCGTTTTTCGCTGCGGCGACGTGCGGCGCTACGCGGCGATTCAGAAGGGACGCGGGGTGGAGTTTCTGACCCCGGAGCCGGTGGAGACCGAGGCATCCCTGTTCATCCAGACCCGACCGTCGGTCCATACCGGGAATTCCTTGGGGTTCGTGCAGTGGAAGGGCGAACCTGGGCGCTACCGCCACGGCGGCTGCGCGGACCTGGTTCTGCCCTTGGAGAAACCTGGAAAGCCTCATCTCGCGAATATCCTCGAAGTGGACCATACTGCCACCCGGGTCCATGCTCGAGACCGCGATCCGGCGATTTTGGAGTTCATGGGCCTGACCGCCTACAATTTTGATTTCGCGGTCCACGTGGAGTCGCTCAACTCCATCACCAATGTGGCGCGTATGCCCGGCGGCGGCTTCGCCATGGTCTTCACCTCGGGCATTGAACCCTATTCCGCGGACGGCTCTTCGGGGCCGACCGAGCAGTACATCCACAACTATGGTCGGCGGGTCCACCACATGGCCTTCCGCTGTCGAGACATCCGGGCGGTGTTTCCCTCGCTCAAGACCGATGGCATGGAATTTCTCACGGAGCTCGTGGGTTCGCGCGAGGAAGGTCTCAGGCAGACCTTCTCCCGGCCCTCGCAGCGGACGCTCCTGGTCAACGAGTATATCGAGCGCTACGACGGATTCGACGGCTTTTTCACGAAAAGCAATGTGACGCTCTTGACCAAGGCCACGGAAAACCAGTAGGCCGGTTGGCCGCGCCGCGCCCGAGACGGCGCGCGCACGACGCGACTTCGTATTGGAGACGGGACCGGGGGGCCCGGCTTCGCCGGTTTTCAGAAAGGCGAGCACGGCTTTTCCCCGAGCGCACTCAGGCATGACGAACGAACGCCACCTCATACAAATAGAGATCAAAACAAGATCCCATGCTTACGCCGTGCCTTTTTTGCCGGGGGCCGACGTTCCCGACAACCCGGAAAACGTCGAACGTTGGCGGACCTTTCTGGACATGCTCTCGGCCAAGACACGCGTAGGCGAAGATCCGGAAACCAAACAGGTTGGAATTCTCTTCCGCAAGGGAACCTGGCTCGGCGACCTGATCCTGGCCGACGACGTCAAGACTCTCTTCGTCATTCCCTACATTCGCGAGGTGCGCGGCAACCTTGTGGCCCGCAACGCCCGTGTTCGTACGCGCTCCTTCATCCACGCCCTGCGCGTGGCCGGGGACGTGGTGCTGCACCAGGACATCCTGCGCGAGGACCCTCCTCCTATGGAGCGCGGAGGCGATTTGTCCCTGTCCTGGCCACGAAAGGTGGAGGATCTGCGCGCAACGCCCCAGCGTCTGGCGGCTTGGGGAGTGGGGGAGCGCTCCCGGTTGCGCATGGAGGAGGGGGTCTTCACCCTGGGCGAGGAGCGTGAAAGCGGTTCGGCGGTGTTCGTTTTGCGCAACGTGGATTCGGGCCGACATTATGTCTGGGAGTTCAACGCCTGGGAACCTGTGCGGGCCAGCGAACTGGGACAGGAGATTCTGAACCAGGTTTCGGCGCGCCTGGAGCGTTTCTGCAAGCTTTCGGGACTGGGCGCGGACTTCGTGCTCAAGAACACCAAGAAGATCGGCCACGACATCCGTAAGATTCTGCGTTACCTTGAATTTCTCGGGCTCGGATCACCGGGCGAATGCCCCCCCGAGGTCGAGGGCGTCCTGTCCGAAGTCGCGGGCATCCTGCGGGATATGGAGAAGAACGTCTACGGTCCCAACCCCGACGCGCCGAACATCCTGATCATGCTGGACGTGCTCTCGGACCGCCTGGCGGCCAAGGTGCATGCGATCAACGCGGTCCCCAGGGAGAAGAGACCCGAGGGTCATCTTCAGAACGACTTGGAAATTCTGGCCGCGATTTCGGCCGAGGAAGTGGGTGTCGACGAACTGTTCCGTCACCCCACTCGTGCGGCCCTGTTCTTCAACGACGTCATGCACTCCGACGAGGGACGCGCGGCCGTGCGCGCGGCTCTGGAGGACTTCGTTTCGGCTCTCGATGCGGCGCTCGCCGCCGTCGGCGCCGCGGAGGAATTCCCGCTGACGCGGGCTCTGCGTTGGCCCGTGGATACCCTGGCCATGCTCAAGGAGCGGGCGGGGGAGGGCGTGGCCGCCGTCGAGGATCTGGAATTCGAGCTGGCCCGCCTGGGGGACATCTCGCCCAGAACCCTGCTCCGTTCGGTGCAGCGCGCCATGCAGACCGGCGGCTACGGCGCCGAGGGTGAGGTCGATCTGCGGCTGCTCGCCGACCTGGACCGTTTCAAGGGGTCACTGGATTCCCTGGCCCAGCAGCCGGGCTTCCTGCTCAATCTGATCCTGGCCAATTTTCAGTCGCCCATGGTCGAAAATCTGTTGCGTGTCCGCGAGAGCCTGACGGGAGGGGAGCGGGACGAGGACGTGGGCGTGCGCGTCATCCTGGCCCGGCTCAAGACGTCGCAGCCGCTGGATTTCGTGCGTTTCCTCCAGCGTCGGGTGAACTGGGAGCATTCCGTGGTGCGGCGCTTCAACCAGAACGCCATGCCGCCGCGCAAAAAAATCGCGGCGACGGGAACGCGACCCGAGGCGTCCTTGGACCCTCGGCCCGACATTCTCGCCCGCCTTGGTCGCGTCTGCCAGCTGGGCGGCCTGGGCAAGGGCTTCATGGAACCGAGCCCCGCAGCGTTGCAGGCCAACCTGGAAAAGATGCGCGCGGTCATTGAACTTTGCGTTCTCACCACTGTGGCGCCCGAGGGGGATGCCCGGGCGCTCAAATGCCGGGCTTTGTTGAAGGATTTCGCCAGCCGCCTGCGACTTCTGGAACAGGCGGCCCGGCGACGCGACGACGCGACCCTGCGCGGGGTTGCCGCCGCCCTGGGGGAAAATTACATGCAGGCCCTCCGGGCGGCCTTGTCCATGGACCGCAAACGAATCAGCGCCCTGGAGCTTCTAGGCGACATCAACATGCTGGATCGCTTGGCCAAACAGGATTTGAGCCTGGACGACATCCTGGGCGGCACGGACAAGGCGCTTTTCTTTCTCAATGCCGTCCTGGAATCCAAAGCCGCCAAACGGGCGATATTCCAACTGGTCAAGCCCCTCAACGACGCCTTGACGGAACTCTTCAAGGCCCGCCAGGGACTGCGTCTTTCCATGTCCGACGTGCTGCGGCGTTTCGAGCGTGCCAGTCAGGGGCTCACCGCCCGGGTCGTGGGCGAGGAGGCCGCCCGTATTCTGGAGCACATGCGGACGCTTCTGCTCCGCCTTCGGGCTGAGCCATTGACGCGGGTTTTACCTTCGCTGCGCAAAGCCGCCACGGCCGAAAGCGGCGAGGCCGGCGAACTGGACGCCGCCCTGCTGGGGCGCATGGAGCGGTTCGAGCGCGGTGGCGTGAGCGGACTCAGCCTGCCCCCCTTGCATGTGGTCCAACTTCTGCTGTCCCATCTCGGCCCGCTGGCCGGCGAAGAGATCAAGGTGCTTTCCGGTCGGGGCGAGTTCGAAGGAAAATCCACGCCCGCCATCATCGCCCTGTCCCTGGACCGGCTGCGTTGGCGCGAGTCCATCATCCAGGCCCACAACACGCTGGCTCGACGTTGAGCCTCCGCCGGGAAAGCGCGCATGTCCGCGCTCCGGGGCTCCGAGCACGAGGCGCTTCCACGCGTCCGGCACTTGCCGGAAAAAGAGGAAAGTCGTAAGTACGTGCGGATGCGGCGCATCTTCGTGAGCATTGTGTGGGCCGGGTTGGTGCTGGCCATGATTCTTCCGTCCGGACGCACGGCCCGGGCCGAGACCGTGCGCATCGGCGTTCTACCGGTGCTGGACGCGCTGCCTTTGCAGGTGGCCACCCAAGACGGTCTGTTCCTGGAGCAGGGCCTGGACGTGGAGTTGGTTCCGTTCCAGAGCGCCCTGGAGCGGGACATGGCTGCTCAGGCCGGGCGGATCGACGGTTATTTCGGTGACCTCGTGGCCGCGCTCCTGCTGCTGCGTTCAGACGTGCCCATGCCCGCCCTGCTGGTGTCATATCGCACCACCCCGGGCCACCCCATGTTCGCCCTGGTGACCACCCCGGGCCGCAAGGGAGCGACTTTGGCCGACCTCAAGGGCGCGAGCGTGGGCATCTCCACTTCGACGATCATCGAATTTCTTCTGGATCGCCTGGAAGCCCGCCACCATCTGCCCAGGGACTACTTCCGGCGGGTGGAGATCAAAAAATTCCCGCTCCGTCTCCAGATGCTGGCCACGGGCCAGATCGATCTGGCGCTCCTGCCCGAGCCGTTGGTGTCCCTGAACGTGCTCAAGGGCGGTTCCCTGGCGGCCACGGACGGAGACCTGAATCTGCCCTTGACCGTGGTCTGTCTGCATGAGCGACTGAGGCCGCAATTCCCGGCCTTCCGCGCGGCCTACGCCGAGGCCCTGGAGCGGCTGACCCGCGATCCCGAGTCCTACCGAGAACTCATGGTCCGCTCCTGCGCCATTCCCGCGCCCCTCACCGCGCGGTTCCCCGTGCCGCCCTATCCCGCGCCCGTGCCGCCCACGCGCACCGAACTGGACGACGTCCAGGACTGGATGCTCGACCACGGCCTGCTCCAGGCGCGCATTCCCTTCGAGCGGGCCGTCGCCCTCGCGCACTGAGCCATGCTCGAAGCCCTCGGCATCCGCAAGGCCTACCGCTCGGGCGAGGACATCCTGAGCGACGTTTCCCTGACCCTGGCCGAGAACGAGACCCTGGCCGTGGTGGGCCCGTCGGGTTGCGGCAAGACCACACTGCTCTATCTTCTCTGCGGGCTGGCCCGGCCGGACTCCGGGCGTGTGCTCCTGGACGGCGCGCCGGTGGTCGGGCCGAATCCCGACATGTCCATCATCCTGCAGGACTATGGCCTGCTGCCCTGGAAGAGCGTCATCGAAAACGTGGCCCTGGGCCTCAAGCTGCGGGGCATGCCCCAGTTCGAACGCCTGAAACTGGCCCGGGAACAGCTGGCCGAGTTGGGCATCAGCGGCCGCGACCGCGACTGGCCGGGGCGTCTCTCCGGCGGTGAAAAGCAGCGGGTGGCCATCGCCCGGGCCTTCGTGGGGCGACCCCGACTCCTGCTTATGGACGAGCCCTTTTCCTCCCTGGACGCCCTGACCCGGGAAAAACTCCAGCATACGCTGCTGGACGTCTGGAGCAGGCGGCGCGTGCCTTACGTGCTCGTGACCCACAGCCTGGAGGAAGCCGTCTTCCTGGGCCGGCGCATCCTGGTTTTGGCGGGACGGCCCGCCGGGGTGGCCGCGAGTTTCGACAACCCCGGCTTCGGCGACGGGCGCTACCGCGAACGGGACGACTACTTCGAACTCGTGCGCAGGCTGCGCCGGAGCGTGGAGGATTTGTGGTGAGCGGTCTGGCCCGCAAGGCCCTGAGCTACGGGCTGGTGGTCCTGGTCCTGGGACTTCTCTGGCAGGTTCTCTCAGCCTCCTTGGGCTCGGCCGTGCTGCCTCCGCCGCTGGAGGCGGGCGGGGCCTTCATCCGGGCCCTGGGCACGACGGAGTTCTGGTGCCACTTTTGGGCCAGCTTCGTGCGCGCGGGCCTGGGCATGCTCCTTGCCTTCGCCCTGGCCTTCCCCCTGGGGTTGGTCATGGGCGGATCGCGTCGCGCCGACGCCCTGTTGGGGCCATTCGTATTGCTCACCTATCCGGTGCCCAAGATCGTGCTCCTGCCCGTGCTCCTGGTGCTCCTGGGCCTGGGCGACGCGGCCAAGATCGCGATCATCGTCCTGATCCTCGGCTATCAGGTTCTGGTGACCACCCGCGACGGGGTCCGCTCGGTACATCCCAAGTACGTGGACTCGGTGCGCTCCCTGGGAGGCGGCAGGCTGGACATCCTGCTTGAGGTGCTGCTCCCGGCGGCGCTGCCGCATGGCTTTACGGCCCTGCGTCTCGGCACGGGCGTCTCGGTCGCGGTTTTGTTCTTCGTGGAGTCGTTTGCCACTACGAGCGGCCTGGGGTATTGCATCATGGACGCCTGGGGCCGCATGGACTACGTGGCCATGTTCACCGGCATCCTGGGCATGAGCGTCATGGGCGCGGCGCTGTATGAGGCCGCCGACTTGCTGGAGCGCCGGGTCTGCGCCTGGATGCGGGCCGGGCGGCGCTAGGAGGCGCATGAGCAGACGCAAAAAGGATATTGTCCGTACTCTGGATTTTGACGACGCGGTGCTGGCGGGACAGCTCTTCGGCCCGCAGAACGCCAATCTTCAGCTCGTGGGCGAACGGGCGGGGGTCGGCATCGAGAGCAGGGGAGGGCGGCTGACGCTCACGGCCGAGACCGAGGACCGCCTGAATCTCGTCGAGTCCGTGCTGACGCAGCTCTATGGTCTGCTCCAGCAGGGCCGTCCCGTGCATCCCCAGGACGTGGACTGCGCCTGCCGCATGCTCGCCCGCGACCCGCGCACGGATCTCGCCCGCGTCTTCCGCGACAGCGTCTACACGGCCTCGCCCAAGAAGACGATCACCCCGCGCACCGTGACTCAGCGTGACTACCTCACGGCCATCCGCGAAAACGATCTGGTCCTCGCCATCGGCCCGGCGGGCACGGGCAAGACCTATCTGGCCGTGGCCACGGCCGTGGCGGCCCTGACCCGGCGCGAGGTCAAGCGCATCGTGCTCACGCGCCCGGCCGTGGAGGCCGGGGAAAAGCTCGGCTTCCTGCCCGGCGACATGGTCGAGAAGGTCAATCCCTATCTGCGCCCGCTCTATGACGCCCTGCACGACATGCTGGACTTCCGCAAGGTGCAGGAAATGCTCGACACCGGAATCATCGAGGTGGCCCCCCTGGCCTTCATGCGCGGCCGCACCCTGAACGACGCCTTCGTCATCCTGGACGAGGCCCAGAACACCACCCCGGAACAGATGAAGATGTTCCTCACCCGCCTGGGTTTCGGCTCCCGGGCCGTGGTCACCGGCGACGTGACCCAGATCGACCTGCCCGCCGGAAGCCGCTCGGGACTCATCCAGGCCGCCGAAATCCTCTCCGCCGTGACCGGCATCGCCTTCATCCGCTTCAACGAGGACGATGTGATCCGCCACCCCCTGGTGGGCCGCATCGTGCAGGCTTACGATCAGCACGATCAGGCCGAGGAAAAACGGCGTGGCGGTCGTTGAACGCCGTCTCGCACCGGACCCGCGGCTGCCCCTGTCGCGGCGCGAGCTGGATGGGTTGCTGGCGGATCTGACCGGAGCCCTGGGCATCGACGGCGAGTTTTCCCTGGCCTTGGTGGACGACCGCGAGATGGCCGTTTTGAATCTCCGCCATTTGGGCTGCCCCGGGCCGACCAATGTCCTGGCCTTCGAGTCGGGCGGAGAGGACGGACTGGGCGAGATCGTGCTCTCCGTGCCCGCCTGTCTGCGCGAGGCGCGGCTTTACGGCCAGGAGCCCGCGCGGCATCTGGCCCGCCTTCTGGCCCACGCCCTGCTTCATCTGGCGGGGTTCGACCACGGCCCGGAGATGGACGCCCTCACCGAGCACGCCGTGGACGCCGTCCGACTGTAAGCGGCGGCCTCCCGCACTTTACAATCGATTACGCGTGGGGCAATATGGCCGCTTTCCCAGTCGGGCAAAGCCCCGACCAGTGAAGGAGTGAACATGCCCAGACATCTTTTGCGCATCGCGGACCTGAGCCGGGAAGACGCCTGGAAGATCCTGCACCGGGCCAAGGAACTCAAAGACGGCGGAATCCGCACGAAGACCATGGACGGCCGCACGGCCATTCTCATCTTCGAAAAGTCCTCCACCCGCACCCGCGTGTCCTTCGAGGTGGCCGTGCGCCACCTGGGCGGACAGACCATCTTCATGACCCCGGTGGAATCCCAGCTCGGCCGCAGCGAACCGCTCAAGGACACCGCCCGCTGTCTGTCGCGTTACGCCGACTGCCTGGTGGTGCGGACCTACGGCCAGGAGAAACTGGAAACCCTGGTGCGGTTCAGTTCCATCCCGGTGGTCAACGCCCTCTCCGACGAGCACCACCCCTGCCAGGTGCTCTCCGACATGCTCAGCATGTACGAGCGCACGTCGGACCTGGGTTCATTGCGCGTGGCCTGGATCGGCGACGGCAACAACATGGCCCATTCCTTCATCGACGCGGCCGCGCTCTTCGGCTTCGATCTGGTCCTGGCCTGCCCCGCGGGCTACGACCCCGATCCCGCCATCGTGGCCCAGGCCCGGGAGCGGGGCGCGCGCGTGACGCTCACCCGGAACCCCGAGGACGCCGCCCGCGACGCGGACTACCTGAACACCGACGTCTGGGCCAGCATGGGGCAGGAAGGGGAGCAGCGTGAACGCGAACGGGTTTTCGCCGGGTTTCAGGTGGACGACCGCCTGCTGTCCCTGGCCAAGCCCGCCTGCAAGGTCATGCATTGTCTGCCCGCGCATCGCGGCGAGGAGATCAGCGAGGCGGTGCTGGAAGGCCCGGCATCCATCGCCTTCGATCAGGCCGAGAACCGCCTGCACATGCAGAAAGCGGTCCTGGAATGGGTTTTCGGGACAATCTAAGGGGATTTCGAAATGAGCAAGCCCGCTGCCAAGCCTGCCGCCAAGGCGGCCAAGCCCAAGAAAATCAAGAAGGTCGTGCTGGCCTATTCCGGCGGCCTGGACACCTCCATCATCCTGAAGTGGCTCCAGGTGGCCTACGATTGCGAGGTGGTGACCTTCACCGCCGACCTGGGCCAGGACGAGGACCTTTCCGGCGTGGAGACCAAGGCCCATGCCACCGGCGCCTCCAAGGCCTACGTGGAGGATTTGCGCGAGGAGTACGCCCGCGACTTCCTCTTCCCCATGTTCCGCTCCGGCGCGGTCTACGAGGGGCGCTACCTGCTGGGCACCTCCATCGCCCGTCCGCTCATCGCCAAGCGCATGGTCGAGATCGCCCAGGCCGAGGGCGCGCAGGCCGTGGCCCACGGCGCCACGGGCAAGGGCAACGACCAGGTGCGCTTCGAGCTGACCACCATGGCCCTGGATCCCCGGCTGAAGACCATCGCCCCCTGGCGCGAGTGGGATCTCAAGTCGCGCACGGATCTGGTGAACTTCGCCAAGGAGCACGGCATTCCGGTGCCCGTGACCAAGAAGAAGCCCTGGAGCATGGACGCCAACCTCCTGCACGTGAGCTTCGAGGGCGGCGAGTTGGAAGACCCCTGGAACGAGCCGCACAAGGACTGTCACCGTTACTGCGTGCCCGTGGAGAAGGCCCCGAACAAGCCCGAGGTCGTAACCATCGACTTCGAGGCGGGCGATCCCGTGGCCGTGAACGGCAAGAAGCTTTCTCCGGCCAAGTTGGTGGCCAAGCTCAACGAATTGGGCGGCCGCCACGGCGTGGGCCGGGTGGACATGGTCGAAAACCGCTTCGTGGGCATGAAGTCGCGCGGGGTCTACGAGACTCCCGGCGGGACCATCATCCACGCGGCGCACCGCGACCTGGAGGGCATCTGCCTGGATCGCGAGGTCATGCACCTGCGCGACGGCCTCATCCCGCGCTACGCCGAGATGGTCTACTACGGCTACTGGTACTCGCCCGAGCGCGAGGCCCTGCAGGCGTTGATCGACAAGAGCCAGGAGCGCGTCACCGGCACGGTGCGCCTGAAGCTCTACAAGGGCAACGTCATCCCCCTGGGCCGCAAGTCGCCGTATTCGCTCTACGACATGAAGCTGGCCACCTTCGAGGAAGACGAGGTCTACGACCAGGCCGACGCGCGCGGCTTCATCCGGCTGGTGGGTCTGCGGCTCAAGGGCCGGATGTCCGGCAAACGTTAGACGGGAGCGGGGCATGAGCGGGAAGAAGATGTGGGGCGGCCGGTTCCGGGCGGCCACCGACTCCTCCGTGGAGGATTACACCCAGTCGGTGTCCTTCGACCGGCGGCTCTACGCCGAGGACATCGTCGGGTCCAAGGCCCATGCCCGCATGTTGGCCCGCCAGGGCCTGCTCACGGCCGAGGAGGCCGAGACCCTCGTTTCCGGTCTGGACGCGGTGCTGGCCGAGATCGAGGCCGGAACCTTCGCCTGGGACGTGGCCCTGGAAGACGTGCATATGAACATCGAGCGCCGCCTGACCGACATCGTCGGCCCCGTGGGCGGCAAGTTGCACACCGGCCGGTCGCGCAACGATCAGGTGGCCCTGGACTTCCGGCTTTTCGTCTCCGGCCGCGTCTCGGCCTGGACCAGGGAATTGGCCCGGCTGGTGGAGGTGCTTCTGGCGCGCGCCTCGGAGCACGAGAACACGCTCTTGCCGGGCTGCACGCATCTCCAGCCCGCGCAACCCGTGTCCCTGGCCCAGCATCTCTTGGCCTACGCCTGGATGTTCCGCCGCGACGCCGAACGCCTGGAATCCTTCCAGACGCGCATCCGCGTCTCGCCCCTGGGGGCGGCCGCGCTGGCCGGCACCACCTATCCCCTGGACCCCGCCTCGGTGGCTGCGGAACTCGGCATGACCGAAATCTTCGGCAACAGCATGGACGCGGTCTCGGACCGGGATTTCGCCCTGGAGGCCCTGTTCGGCGGCAGCCTCGTGATGATGCACCTCTCGCGTTTCTGCGAGGAGCTCATCCTCTGGGCCAATCCGGCCTTCGGCTACGTGCGCCTGCCGGACGCCTACTCCACGGGTTCCTCGATCATGCCCCAGAAGAAGAACCCGGACGTCTGTGAGCTCATGCGCGGCAAGACCGGCCGGGTCTACGGCTCCCTGGTGTCCCTGCTGACCCTGATGAAGGGACTGCCCTTGGCCTACAATCGGGACATGCAGGAGGACAAGGAACCCTTCCTGGACGCCGACCGCACCGTCTCGGCCTCGGTGTCCATCATGGCCGACATGTTGGCCGAGATGACCTTCGTGCCCGAGGCCATGCGCCGGGCGCTGTCTCGGGGATTCCTGAACGCCACCGAGTTGGCCGACTACTTGGCGGCCCGTGGTCTGCCTTTCCGGGAGGCCCATCACGCGGCGGGCTCCGCCGTGGCTTTGGCCGAATCGCGCGGCTGCGGTTTGGAAGACCTGAGCCTGGAGGATCTGCGCGGTTTCTCGCCGTTGATCGAGAACGACGTTTTCGAGGCCCTGCGCCACGAGACGGCCGTGGCCCGGCGGAGCACCCCCGGCGGCACGGGCCCCGACTCCGTGCGTCGGCAGATATCCGCTGTGTCGGCTTGGCTGGCGGCCAAAGGATGGAAGGCCGAACCGTGATCCTGACCGAGAAGCACATCCAACTGCTCAAGGACATCAACCGGTACTCGCGCATCAAGCGCTATCACGGATTGCTGCCCCGCAAGGAGTGCTTCATGTTCGACGACGCGGTGCTCGAGTCGCTCCAGGAGAACGGCATCGTGGAGGAGGGCGTCATCTTCACCCGTTGCGGCTCCAACCCCACGGGCTACCGCATCGCGGAACACGCCAAGGAAGAACTGAAAAAGCTTGGGGTGGACTTCTCCGACCACGGCGGGGACTGGGACAAGGTCAAGGAAGAAGAGGTCGTCACCCTGGACCAGTTGGAGAAGGAGCATATCGACGCTCTGGTGGACGTCTACCATTTTTCCAAGACCAACAAGTTCGGCGGGATGGCCCCCACGGACATCATGGACGACTACGACAAGGCCGTCATCGACTATCTCTACGACGCGGGATACATCTTTCAGATCAAGGTCAAGGGCAAGAACGTGAAGTACGAGAAGGGCTTCGTCCTTTCGGACAAGTCCATGAAGATTCTCAAACAACTGGGGTACGCCATGTAGTCGGCGGAGTGGCGGAAGCGTACAGGAGTCGAACCTGCCCGAGAGGATGAGTCTCGCAATGGGTTTGAAGCCCACGCGCCACACCGGTGACGAAACGCTTCCATTGATTCCGAATCCGAGGCACTTACCAAGGAAACGGAGCCAGGGCAAGGGTGGGAAATCCGTCCAGTCCCCTTGATTTTTTTTCTCGCGGACTTAAAGTGGCATTCATGCCCGCCGACACCCGCGTCCCGGGTGGGCCCGTCCCGACCTTGCGGAGGAACACTGTTTGAATAATTTCGCCAAAAATCTCTTCATCTGGATCACCATCGCACTGATGATGGTGGTCCTCTTCAATCTTTTCAACCAGGCGCCGCAGCCGCAGCACAAGCTCTCCTACAGCGAGTTTATCACCAAGGTGAACAGCGGGGAGATCCTCTCGGTCAAGATCCAAGGCCAGAAGATCACCGGCTCCATGGGGGCCGACAAGCGCTTCGCGACCTTCGCCCCGGAGGATCCGACCCTGGTGGCGACCCTGATCAAGAACAAGGTCGAGGTCACCGCCGAACCCCAGGAAGAGGCGCCCTGGTACATGACGCTCCTGGTTTCCTGGTTCCCCATGCTGCTTCTGATCGGCGTCTGGGTCTTCTTCATGCGCCAGATGCAGGGGGGCGGCAGCGGCGGACGGGGGGCCATGTCCTTCGGCCGGTCCCGGGCCCGGCTCATCAACGAGCAAAGCGCCAAGGTGACCTTCGAGGACGTGGCCGGCGTGGACGAGGCCAAGGAGGAGCTGCAGGAAATCGTGGATTTCCTGCGTGAACCCAAGAAGTTCACCCGCCTGGGCGGGCGTATTCCCAAGGGCGTTCTCCTCGTGGGCCCCCCCGGCACGGGTAAGACGCTTCTGGCCCGGGCCGTGGCCGGCGAGGCCGGGGTGCCCTTCTTCTCCATTTCCGGTTCCGACTTCGTGGAGATGTTCGTGGGCGTGGGCGCGGCCCGTGTGCGCGACCTCTTCGTCCAGGGCAAGAAGAACGCGCCCTGCCTCATCTTCATCGACGAGATCGATGCCGTGGGCCGTCAGCGCGGAGCGGGCCTGGGCGGTGGTCACGACGAACGTGAACAGACCTTGAACCAACTCCTGGTGGAGATGGACGGTTTCGAGTCCAACGAGGGCGTGATCCTGGTGGCCGCCACCAACCGTCCGGACGTGCTCGATCCGGCGCTTCTGCGGCCCGGTCGCTTCGACCGCCAGGTGGTGGTGCCGACCCCGGACGTGCGCGGCCGCAAGCGTATCCTCCAGGTGCACACCCGCAAGGTTCCCCTTGCCGGAGAGGTCAACCTGGATGTCCTGGCCCGGGGTACGCCCGGCTTCTCCGGCGCGGATCTGGAGAATCTGGTCAACGAGGCCGCTCTGCATGCGGCCAAGATGAACAAGGAACAGGTCCACATGGCCGACTTCGAGGAGGCCAAGGACAAGGTGCTCATGGGCAAGGAGCGCCGCAGCGTCATCCTCTCCGATGAGGAGAAGAAGACCACGGCCTATCACGAGGCGGGCCATGCTCTGGCCGCCAAGCTGCTGCCCGGCACCGATCCGGTGCACAAGGTGTCCATCATTCCCCGCGGCATGGCCCTGGGCGTGACCATGCAGCTGCCTGTGGACGATCGCCATAACTACTCCAAGGAATTCCTGGAGAACCAGCTGGCCATGATGCTCGGCGGCCGGGTGGCCGAGGAGTTGGTGCTGAACCAGAAGACCACCGGCGCGAGCAACGACATCGACCGGGCCACCAAAACGGCCCGCAAGATGGTCTGCCAGTGGGGCATGAGCGACAAACTGGGCCCCCTGTCCTTCGGTGACGGAGGAGAGCAGATATTCCTCGGGCGTGAACTCATCCAGCACAAAAACTACTCCGAGGACACGGCCCGGACCATCGACGACGAAATTCGCGGCATCATCGATCAGGCCCACGCCAAGGCCCGGACTCTGATCGGCGAGAATCGCGCCGCCCTGGACCGCATCGCCGAAGCCCTGCTTGAGCGCGAGACCATTTCCGGGGATGACATCGACCTGCTCATCAAGGGAGAGCCGCTCCCTCCTCTGAATGCGGAGCGCCCCGGCGGCGGCTCCGCGTCTTCCGGTTCCGGCTCCGGCCCGGGCTACGTGCCGCGCGCCGAGGGCAAGCCAGCGACGGGAGATTCGGACGAGTTCTCTCTCGAAGAGGACGAGGGCGACGACGGTAAAAAGGTGCAATAGGAGCTGTTAAGGCTCATGCGTGAGAACAGTTGGAGCATCAAGGGGGGCAAGGTCTTGGGACCGGCCCCCTTTTTCATCGCCGGCATCGTCAACGTGACGCCGGATTCCTTTCATGACGGCGGCCGCTGGTTCGACACCCGAGCCGCGGTGGCGCACGGCCGGGAACTGGCGGCCCAGGGTGCGCACATTCTGGACGTGGGCGGGGAAAGCACGCGTCCAGGCGCGGCCGAAGTTTCCGAAGACGAAGAACTGCGCCGCGTGCTGCCGGTGATCGCGGAACTGGCGACGCTCCCCCGAGCGGCACTGCCGGACTGCTCCGGGGAATATCCGGTGCTGTCGGTGGACACCTTCAAGGCCCGCGTGGCGGCTGAAAGCCTGGCGGCCGGAGCGGGGATCGTCAACGACATCTCGGCCTGTCGTTTCGACGAAGCTCTGGCCGACGTGCTGGCCCAGGAAAAACCCGGCTACGTGCTCATGCATAGCCAGGGACGCCCTCGGGTCATGCAGAAGGCTCCCGCCTACGGCGACGTCGTGGAAGAAGTGCTGGCGTTTTTCGAGGAACGGTTGCAGTATTTGTGCGGACGCGGACTTCCGGAGGATCGTATCGTGCTCGATCCGGGCATCGGCTTCGGCAAAACCTTGGAGCACAACCTGCGCCTTCTCCGCGAAATCAAACGGTTCGAGAGTCTGGGACGTCCGGTGTACATGGGGCTCTCCAACAAATCCCTGTTTCAGGGGTTGCTGGGGCTGGAACCGGGGCGTCGCGGCACGGCGACCCAAGTTGCCACGGCCGTCTTGGCCGCGAAAGGCGTGGCCGTGCATCGCGTGCATGACGTGGCGGAAACTGTCCGCACATTGCGCCTGGCGGCGGCCATGGCCTGAGTTCATCACGGCGGGGCGGTATGGAGTTCGAAGGATTGACCTTGCCTCTGCGCGAGATCCTGGACATCGGGATCGTCGCGCTCATCTATTACTATCTTATCCTGCTCGTGCGCGGCACCCGCGCGGTGGCCGTGATCTACGGCCTGGTTCTGGTGCTCTTCGTCTTCCACCTCTCCGACGTCTTCGGCCTGTACACTCTGAACTGGCTCTTGACCAACTTCCTGGGCTCCATTTTCCTGGTGGTCATCATCCTCTTCCAGAGCGACATCAAGAAGGCCCTGGCCCAGGTGGGCGCCGGTCCGCTCTGGCGCAAGCCCGATTTGCGCGAGGAGACCCTGGATCAGCTCGTGCAGTCCGTGATGACCATGTCGCGGATCAAGATGGGCGCCATCATCGTCCTGGAACGCACCATGCCCTTGGGCGACATCGTGGAGCGCGGGGTGGAGATCGACTCCCGCCTGAGCAAGGAGCTTCTGCTGACCATCTTCCACTACGACACGCCCCTGCACGACGGCGCGGTCATCGTGCGCAAGGGACGTCTGGCCGCCGCCGCCTGCATCCTGCCGCTGAGCTCCAAGTTCAAGGGCCAGACCGTCTTCGGCACCCGTCACCGCGCGGCCCTTGGAATCAGCGAGGAATCCGACGCCGTGACCGTGGTGGTCTCCGAGGAGCGCGGGGCCGTGTCGGTGGCCATCGGCGGCCGCCTGACCACGAGCCTGGACGAGGTGCGGCTGCGCCGGGTTCTGAAGACCGTGCTGGAACGTTGAGATGCGCAAAAACTGGCAATATATCCTTCTGGCGGTGTTTCTGGCCGTATCCACCTGGTATCTCGTCACCGGGCGGGAAAAGGTCGAAGTCTGGGTTTCCATGAATGTGGAGATGACCAACCCGCCCAGCGGACTGACCATCCGCAAGGGCATGGTCAGCACCATCGAGGTGCGGGTGCGCGGTCCCAAGGGACTGGTCCGGGGCCTGGACGCCAAGCGTCTGAGCTATCCGCTGGACGTGCGCCAGCTCAAGGTCGGCGAGAACCTCATCGACATCGATGCCGAACGCATGCCGTTTTCCCGAGCCTTCGAAGTGGTCGAGATCCGTCCGAACCAAGTGGTTCTGACGGTGGACCGCATGGCCGAGAAAACCGTACCCGTGAGCGCGGAATGGTCCGGTCAGGTGCCTGCGGACTATCGACTTCTCTCCAAGAAGGTGGTGCCCGACGAGGTGACTCTGCGCGGTCCAGAGGGTGTGCTCAGGCGCCTGACCCAGGCCAAGGCCACGGCCGTGGTCAGCTATGAGGAAGACCCTCCGGAGGTTTGGGACGAGAACGTCTCCCTGACGCTGCCGCCTGAGGTCTCGGCCGATCCGGGGCTGGTGCGCATGATCCTGGCCTTCGGGGTCAAGACCAAGGAGCTGTGGATCAAGATTCCCCTGGACGTGCGCGCCTCGCCGGGCCTGAAGGTTCGGCCCTCCCGCGACAACGTGCGGCTCCTCGTCGAAGGCCCCCAGGCCCTGTTGCGTACTTCGGAGTTCAAGAAGGACATCCATGCCGCCATGGTCGTGGACCCGGGGCTTCGGCCGGGGAAACACGAACTGAACTATCAGGTGCGCGGTCTGCCGGACAAGGTGCGCGTGCTCAAACGCGACCCGGAGACCGTGACGGTGACCATTCCCAAATAACACGCCCGCCGCCCGGACGGGCGGACTTCGCGAGGAACAGCCTTGAGCAAGAGACGTCTTTTCGGCACTGACGGCCTGCGCGGGGAAGTGAACACCTTCCCCATGACTCCCGAGATCGCCCTGCGGCTGGGATTGGCCGCGGGCCAATATTTCCGCGACGGGGCACGCATGCACCGCGTGGTCATCGGCAAGGACACCCGGCTGTCCGGCTACATCTTCGAAACCGCCCTGACCTCGGGCTTCTGCGCCACGGGCATGGACGTCTTCCTGGTAGGGCCCCTGCCGACGCCGGCCATCAGCTTCCTGACCCGCAACATGCGCGCGGACCTGGGCGTGGTCATCTCGGCCTCGCACAACCCCTTCATGGACAACGGCATCAAGTTCTTCGACCGTCAGGGCTTCAAGCTGCCGGACGACGTCGAAGACGAGATATCCGCGATGGTCCTCTCCGAGAACCCGGCCTGGGACTTCCCTGCCGCGGACAAGGTGGGCCGCGCCCACAAGATTCAGGACAGCCGGGGCCGCTACGTGGTCTACCTGAAGCACAGTTTTTCCGAGGTTCTCACCCTGGACGGCTTCAAGATCGTTGTGGACTGCGCCCACGGCGCGGCCTATTCCGTGGCCCCGCTGATCCTGGAGGAATTGGGCGCCGAGGTCATCAGCGTGGGCGTCAAGCCCAACGGCCTGAACATCAACGACCGTTGCGGCTCCCTGCATCCTCAGGTGGTGGCCGACATCGTCCAGGACGAGGGCGCGGACATCGGCTTGGCCCTGGACGGCGACGCCGACCGGCTCATCGTGGTGGACGAGAAGGGCCGCATCCTGGACGGCGACCAGATCATGGCTCTCTGCGCCCTGGACCTCATGGAGCAGGAGAAGCTGAACAAGAATCTTCTGGTGGCCACGGTCATGAGCAACATGGCCCTGGAAATCTTCATGAAGGACCATGGGGGAAGGCTCATGCGCACGCCGGTGGGCGACCGTTACGTGGTCGAGGCCATGCGGCGCGAGAACGCCATGCTCGGAGGGGAGCAGTCCGGCCACCTCATTTTCCGCGAGTTCAGCACCACGGGCGACGGTCTGCTGGCCGCCCTGCAACTCTTGCGGATCATGCGCGACACGGGTAAACTTCTGTCGGAATTGGCGCATCTTCTCGAACCGTTCCCTCAGGTGCTGAAGAACGTGCGGGTGGTCAAGAAGACGCCCTTCGAGGAAGTACCGGCCATCGCCAAGGCCGTGGAGGCCGTGGAGCGCGACATGGCCGGCAAGGGGCGGGTGCTTCTGCGCTACTCGGGCACCGAACCTCTGGCGCGGGTCATGGTCGAGGGCGAGAACCCGGACAAGGTCGAGCAATACGCCGGGGAGTTGGCGGAACTCTTGGAAAAAAACCTGCGCTGAGCGGCGCGCGGGCAGAGGAGGAGGGGCAGCATGCAGATCACCAAGGTCGTCATTCCCGTGGCCGGGTGGGGTACCCGGTCCCTTCCCGCGACCAAGAACATCCCAAAGGAAATGCTGCCGATCTTCAAAAAGCCCGTGGTCCAGTACGTGGTCGAGGAGGCCATGAACGCGGGGCTCACCGACGTGGTCTTCATCAACAACCAGTACAAGAAGATCATCGAGGACCATTTCGACTACAACCCGTCGCTGGAGGACACCCTGGAGCGCGCGGGCAAACTGGACATCCTCAAGGAAGTCCGGGCCGTGGCCGAGATGGTCAACATCATCTCCGTACGCCAGAAGAAGCAGCTCGGACTGGGCCACGCCGTGCTCTGCGCCAAGGAGGTCTGCAAGAACGACCCCTTCGCGGTCATGGTCGGCGACGACCTCATGTTCGGCATGCACTCCGGCATCAGCCAGCTCTTGGACGCGGCCAAAAGCGAGAACATGGCCGTGGTCGGGGTCATCGAGGTGCCGGAGGACAAGGTCAACCGCTACGGCATCATCCAGGGCGAAGAATACGCCCCGGGCATGTACCGGGTGCGCAACTTGGTGGAGAAGCCCGCCATCGGCACGGCGCCCTCGCGGCTGGCCATCGTGGGCCGGTACGTGCTCCTGCCGGAAATCTTCCAGCACCTGGAGAACGTGAAGCCGGGCGTGGGCGGCGAGATCCAGCTCACCGACGCCCTGCAGGGGCTGGCCAACGACAAAAAACTCCTGGCGGTGCGCCTGCGCGGTCAGCGGTTCGACGCCGGGGACTGGGTCGAATATCTCACGGCCAACATCTACTTCGCCCTGCATGACGAGGAACTGCGCGAACCCCTGGTGCGGCGGCTGCGCGAACTCATGCCCTGCTGACGGACGATCGCGGGAATCACGGCCCCCGGGGCGTTCCCCGGGGGCTTTTTTTCGCCCACTCCCTGGGCTAACCACAAGTACGCAACCCCGGTGGACATCATGCGAGCACTTTGGCGGGCCGTTCTCACGAGCCCACCCTACGCGGCCCTGACCTACGCGCGACCGGCCTGGTTCCCCGAGCCATGGCCCGGCCAGCGGGTTCTCGCGCCCGTGGGACAGGGATTGCGCGCCGCCGTGCTCGAAGGGCCGGAAGAGAATGCGCCCGAAGGCGTGACGCTCAAGGAGCTGCTGTGGCCGCTGGACCGCGAGCCTTTGCTGGACGTGGCCTGGATGGACATGGCCCGGAACCTCGCCGCCCGTCAGATGGTCCCCTTGGGGCGCATCCTGGAAGCCATACTGCCGCGCGGCCTACGCACGGCCCAGTTGACCTTCGCCTTGGCCGACCGCGCCGGTGGACGCTTTCCGGCCGGATTGCCGCCACGGGCGCTGAAATCCATGGATGACGCGAACCGGGCCGCGCTCATGGACATCTGGCTGGCCGGAAACATGCGCGTGAGGGTTCATCCGGCCAAGGAAGCTCGTGAGCGCCAGGTTTCCCTGGCCTGCGATCCGCCCTGGCCCGTCCGGCCCAACGCGAAAAAACGCATCGAACTCCTGGACTTCCTGCTGGCCGAGGGGCCGCACAGTCTGGAAGCCCTGGCCCGCGTCCTGGGCCCCGGCGCACTGGCGCTGGCCCAGGCTCTGGCCAACGCCGGTCTCGTGCGCGTGTCCTATGCCGCCGAAGAGGACGATCCCTTTGAATCCGGAGTCGGAGTCTGCGCCACTCCCGCGGAGGAATTGGCCAATACCGGGGAGCAGGAAGCGGCCCTGGCCATACTCCGTACGGCGCTGGAGTCGTCGGGGGCCGAAAGCGTGCTGGTGCATGGGGTCACAGGTTCGGGCAAAACGCACGTCTACCTTGAGCTGGCCGCGCATTGCCTGGAGTCCGGCCGCTCGGCCATTCTTCTGGCGCCGGAGGTGGCCCTGGCCTGTGCCCTCTGGCGCGCGGTCTCGACACGTTTCCCGGAGGCGGAGCGGATTTTTTATCACGGTTATCAATCCCCGGCCCGGCGCGAGGCGTCCTTTCTGCGGCTGGGCCGCGGCAAACGCCCGGCCCTGGTGGTGGGAACGCGCTCGGCCCTCTTCCTGCCTGTGCCCAAATTGGGCATGGTGGTCTTGGACGAGGAGCACGACGAATCCTTCAAACAGGAGGAGCGCCTGTCCTATCAAGCCAAAGAGGTAGCGCACTTCCGGGTGGGGAGCCAGGGCGGGCTTCTGGTGCTGGGCTCGGCCACCCCGGATCTGAAGACCTTCCACGCCGCCAGCTCCGGCCGTATCCCACTGGTGACCATGACCCATCGCGCCGGGGGCGGCACCCTGCCTTCGGTATGCGTGCTGGACATCACGGAACTGCGCGACCCTGAAACTCCGCTGGCCGACGAGGCCCTGGAACGGCTGCGCGAAACCCTGGCCGCCGGGGATCAGGCCATGATCCTGCTCAATCGTCGGGGCTACGCCCCGCTCATGTACTGCCTGGACTGCGGCCAGACCGTGCGTTGCCCGGACTGTCATGTGGGCCTGACTTGGCACAAGCGCAGCGAACGCCTCGTCTGCCACTACTGCGGCCACACCCTGTCCTGGCCGCTGCTCTGCCCCGGCTGCGGGGGGGGGAACTTCCTGCCCCTGGGCGAGGGCACCGAACGGCTGGAAGAACAGCTCCGCAAGCTCGTTCCGGAACCTGAACGCATCCTGCGCCTGGACCGGGACAGCGCCCGCCGCCAGGAACGTCTGGAAGACATCCTGGCCCGTTTTTCCCAGGGCAGGGCCCAGGTTCTGGTGGGCACCCAGATGTTGGCCAAGGGACACCATTTCCCAGACGTGACCCTGGTGGTGGCCGTGAACGCGGACCTGGGCCTGAATCTTCCGGACTATCGCGCCTCGGAACGGGCCTTCCAACTCATGGTCCAGGTATCCGGGCGGGCTGGTCGCGGAGAACGGCACGGCGAGGTGCTCATCCAGACCCGCAACCCCGGGCTGCCTTTTTGGAAATTCGTCATCGAGGGTGACTACCAAGGCTTCTACGAGCGCGAGATAGCCTTGCGGGAGAAGTACCGCTATCCGCCCTTCGTCAAGCTGGCCTTGTTGCGCCTGAGTTTCCCGGTAGACTGGGAGGAAGGCGGGGCGACCGTGGCCGCCTTCGGCAAAGCTCTGCGCGCGGCGGCCAAGCCCCTGTCCATCACGGCCCTGGGACCGGCCCCGGCGCCGCTGGCCCGGCTGCGCGGACGCAAGCGCTATCATTGCCTACTCAAGGCCGCCGACTGGCCCACCATCCGCAACCTGTTCGCGCGCCTGCACCGGGACAACCCCGCTCCCCGCCATCTGCGCCTGGAACTGGACCTGGACCCGGTGAACATGCTCTGAGCATGGGCTGCCATCCGGCCGTCCGGCCTCGACAGTAAGGGGCAAAGCGGCTATCTTTTCCGCCAACCGATTGTAAAGGTGACCACATGTCCGCATTCCGCACCGCGTTTTTTGTCCTTGTCCTGGCCCTGGCCACGGCCGTTCCGACCCTGGCCCAACAGGGCAAGGTGGGCTTTCTTCATCCCCAGCGCGTGCTCAACGAATCCAAGGTGGGCAAGGTGGCCCAGGAAGACCTGAACCGCTTCGCCCAGGAGAAGGATCGCCGCATCCAGGCCGCGACCCAGGAACTCCAGGCGTTGCAGAATGAATTGAAGGCCGGGAACCTGTCCGAGGACGAGACCCGCCGCAAGGCTGACGCCTTGCGGCAGAAACTCCAGCAACAGGACCGGCTGATCCAGGAAAGCAACGAGGAAGTGCGGGTGGAGGAGCAGCGCCTGGCCCGCTACGTCATGCAGAAGGCCGACGCGATCATGCGCCAGATCGCCACGCGCCAGGGCTTCACCATGATCCTCACCGACCCGGAGGCCATCGGCTACGTCGATCCGGCCATGGACATCACCGACCAGGTTCTGCGCGCCCTGGATCAGGCCGGCGACCAGCCGCCGCCGAAGAAGAAATGATCCAAAGAGTACTGCCTGTCCTTCTGGCCGTCCTTTTCCTGGCGCTTCCAGCCGGTGCGCAGGAGTGGGGCGAGACGGCCACCCCGGTGAGCCCGGTGAACCTGCGGCAATCCCGTGATCTCAATTCACCTTCCCGCGACGTGCTCATGCCCGGCGAGGTCGTTCGGGTGGATTTCCTCCGCGACGACTGGTATGCCGTCTTCCGCCTCACGGAGAAGACCCGCGACGAATCCCGGGCCCTCGGCTACGCCCGGGCCGGTTTCTTCAAGCCCGCTCTCGCCGGGGCAGCCGTTTCGACCACCAGCCCTGCGGCGTCGCCAGCCCCCCAACCCAAGCAGGCGGCTGTGAAACCGCCCGTCCCAGCCGAAGATGTCGCCGCGAGCACCAAAGAGACGACACCCGCGTCCGCCGCACCGTCCCGGGAGGAGACTCCGAAGCCGTCCGCCCCGACGGCGAGTTCCACTTCCCCGGAAGCAGCGCCGCCCATCCAGGCCGCCGCGCGCCACTCCAACGCCTGGGGAGAACTGCGCTCCGCCGACCGCCAACTGGCCGTCCGCGCGAAACGCGACCCCGATTCCGAACACGTGCGGACGCTCAAGCCGGGCGAAGTGGTCAAGGTGGACTTTCTCCGCGATGGGTGGTTCGCGGTCTTCCCCCCCGACGCCCCGGTACGCGATGAGTCCCGGGCCATCGGCTATTCCAAGGCGCGTTTTCTGCTGCCTGCGGGCAAGAACGTGACACTCGCCCCTATCGAACCGGTGCGGCCGCTCCCGGTCCCCTCAAAATCCCGTCCCGGTTCCGAGGAACCCCGGCTGGAACCTGCCACACCGCCCATGGCGCTCATGAACTCGACGAATTGGGGCCAGGCTCTCACGACCAAAAACAAGGTAGCCCTTTCCCGCAGCCCCTCGGTCCACGCCGGACACGCCCGTACGCTGGAGCGGGGCACGCCGGTGCGCGTGGAAGATGTGGGGCAAAACTGGTACGCGGTCTACTCACCATCCGAAACCGCGCCCGATCCGGCCAAGGCCTGGGGCTACGCCACGCGCGCCGAACTCGATGGGCAAGCCGAGGACTCGCCGAAAACCACTATCCCCCCATCACCAGCCGCCGCATCAATTTCGCCGTCCGAGGCCCCGCCCCGGCCGGCAGGTCCAGACCTGACCCCAGCGCCCGCACCTCCGACCACTGCTCCCGCATCGTCGTCTTCAGCGGTCGCGGCGAAGCCACAAGCGCCGTCCGTCCAGGCCCCGGTGGCCAAGGGCCTGACCAACCCCTTCACTCCCAGGCGGCCGGAGATGCCCGTGGCGGACAGCACGCTGCACGGGTACCGCTACAAGATTCTGGAGAGCGAGGAAGATCGCGTGGGTGACGTGGCGGTCATCGAGGTGAAGATTTTCCTCGACGTGACCGTTCTTCCCGAGCCGGAAGCCCTGAAGGATTTTTCCCGGAGCATCTGGCGACAGAAGCGTCAGGCCGGGCGGGACGTGGTTCTGGACATCTTCCTGCCGGATATGAATCCCAACGGCTTGGCCTACGCCGTGGCGCATTTCGATCCGCGCGGAGAACTGGAGTTCTGGCTGCGCCGAACCATGCTGTTCGGCACACGCTTCTCGCCGTAGGTGGGATTGGGGGGAGGCCCGCCCCAGGATCAGTCGCCGAAGAGGGGAATGGTCTTTCCCAGGACGGAGCGCAGGCCGGTCTTGCCCGCGTTCGACGCCCGGCGTTTGAGGTAGAGATTGCCGCAGCCCTGGCAGTGCCAATGCTTGTCGTGCTCCTGCAGGCGCACGAGCAGCGCCTCGCGGTCGTAGCAGACCTGACAGAACGGACCTTTTTTCTTGAAATTCTCCAGCAGCCAGTATTTCTGTCCGTCGAACTCCATGTTCTCGGCCAGGTCCAAAACCCTGGCGACTTCGTCCATTTGCCGGCGCAAGGCCTCGTTTTCCTCGCACAGCCGCAGATAGTCGCCCTGAAGCCGCCCGAGGATCGCCCGCGCGCCGTCCAGGTCGCCATTATGGGCCAACTCAAGGGCCCTTTTGAATTCCATGCCGCTGCTGAGAGTCGGGGCCATGCTCCACCTCGCTTGTACAGTGTCCTCGCGCGTCTTATCGGCGCGAGGGGCGCCGTTCTTTAGGGCGGGCGGTTTCGTCCCGGACGGCGAGGCTCGCGAGCCTACTTGGTCTTGTGCGTGTACACGCCGTCCCAGTCCGGTCCGGGCGGCTGCGCCTGAAGCGCCTCGCAACGCTCCGCGTACATCGAGTAGAGGATCTTCTCCCCGAAACGCGAGGAACATTCCTTGAAGGAGTTCCCGGCCTCGTCGAAGCGCGCGGCCTGATACAGGCTCAACGCCCGGCCGTAGGCGTCCAATTCTTCGGCCTGGGCTTCGGCCTGGGACTTGGTGTGAACGGTGTAGAGCGTCACGGGCTCGGTCTTGCCCTTGACCCGCACGCGGTCCATTTCAATGAAGATGAAGCGCTCGCCGCAGGCCTCACGGATGGCGTCGCTGACCAGGATGCGCTGGCCGTAGTACTTGGTCAGACTCTCCAGGCGCGAGGTGAGGTTCACGTTGTCGCCGATGAGGGTATAGTCGAAGAGGTCGGCCGAGCCCATGTTGCCCACGCGCACACGACCGCTGTGCAGTCCCACCCCTATTTGGATGCCGAAGCCGTAAGTCCGTTCGAATTCCCGGTTCAACTCCTCCAAGCGGTCGAACATGACCAGGGCCGCGGACAGGGCGCGGAACTGGTGGTCAGGCACGTCCAGGGGGGCATTCCAGAAGGCCATGATGGCGTCGCCGATGAACTTGTCCAAGGTGCCGGAGTTCTCGGTGATGAGCCGGGTCATGGGAGTGAGATAGGCGTGCAGGAGTTCCGTGACCTGGGTGGGCGTGAGCTTCTCGGAAAGGCTGGTGAATCCGCGCACGTCCGAGAAGAGGACCGTGACTTCCTTCTCCTCGCCTTCCAGCGTCAGCGCGTCGGGATTATCCATGATCCGGGAGATCACCGCCGGAGCCAGGTAATGGGAGAAAGCCCCGTGGATGAATTTTTTGGCTCGTTCCTCGCGCCAGAACTTGAAGGCCGTGATCAGACCGAAGTTCGCGGCCAGGGCCAGATAGGAAAAGAGCGGCGAGATGTACAGACGCAGGTTGTCGAAGACGTGGATCGCGCCCAGCCACAAGCCGACGGCCAGGGCCGCCAGCGGGATGGTGAACCAGACGGCCCGTGCCCAGGTGAGCAGGAGCGTGGTCAGCACACCCACCAGGACCATGCTCAGGAATTCCACGCCTGGTGCCCAGTCCGGGATGGACAGAAAGTCTTTGGAAAGAATGTTGTCCACAATGGTGGCGTGGGTCTCCACGCCGGGGTAGACCGGATCGAAGGGGGTGGACCGCAGATCCTTGAGCCCGGCCGCCGAGGTGCCGATGAAGACGATCTTGTCCTTCAGCTGGCCGAGGTCGGCGCGATCGGAAAGAATGTCGGCGGCGCTGAGATAGGGGAAGGCTCCGGCCCCGCCCTGGTAGCGCACGAGCATCTCGCCCAGGCTGTTCAAGGGCACCACGGCCTGCCCCACCCGCAGGGATTCGGCCCCGCTGGGCCCGAGCTTGAGCACCGCGTTCTTGATTCCGGCGGCCTGCATGAGCGTGGCCAGGGCCAGGCTGGGGTAGAGCCTGCCGTTCCAGGAGACGAGAAGAGGAACGCGACGCAGGGTGCCGTCCCGATCCGAGACGGTGGTGAAGAAGCCGCAGGCGGACGCGGCTTGGGCCAGAAGCGGGTATGGGCAGATCATCTCCCGGGCCTGATGCAGGCACTGCTCGGGCTTGAGTGCGTCGGGGCCGGAGAGCAGGGCGACCCTCGCGGGCTTGACGTCGCACTCCGTTCCGGTCGCCCCGGTCGAGGAGTGCGTGAAATTGAAGCCGAGCACGAACGGCCCCGAAGCCAGCACTCCGGCCAAAACTTGATCGTTGTCTTCCAGTTGCGGCGGCAACCCCTGGAAGGAGACGTCCACCTGCAATTCTTTCTTGAGTTGCTCGCGCAATATGGCCGGCGAGGTGCGATCCGGTTCGGCGAAGAGGACGTCCAGCCCCACGGCCAAGGCCCCGGCGGAGTGTAACTTGGCCAGCAACAGGGCGACCCGGTAACGCGGCCAGGGCCATTGTCCGTATTCCGCGAGACTTTTTTCGTCGATGTCCACGATGAGCGGCAGGTTCGTGGCCGCCTTGTGCGTCCCGCGCGTCAGCAGGACGTCATATATCTTGGAATCCAGGAAATTCAAGACTGGCGGGCGGAAGACGAACAACAACGCCATGATGCAGGTGCAAGCGAGCCCTGATGCGAGGATGATGAGCTTGTCCGTCTTGAAACGCTTCTTGGGCTTGACTGACATGGCTCCCTCCCCGTGGTGCGGCAGTGCTGGACGGCATGTTGCGGAGCGTTTGCGACCCATGCTTTGATGTTTCGGGATGTATCTTTTTTCTCGTCGTATTGGGAGTAGATTTTTTTGTTTATTTATTCTAAATAGTCAAAAAATAAGCCTCGTAAGCAAGGCTGTCGGAACGCTCAGGGGGGGAGAATGAAGCGTCGTTCGGCTCAGAATTGTTTGCTGCTCTGCATGGCGGCCGTTTTGCTTGCGCTGTCCGGCGCGGCCCAGGCGCAGGACGTTCCGAAGTTCCCCCTCAAACCCCTGCTGCGCGATCTGGCCGTGACCCATGACCGCATCAAGGCCGCCGAGGCCTCCTATGAATCCTCCCAGCACATGGTGGAAAAGGCCAAAAGCGGCTGGTATCCGCGTCTGGACGCCACGGCCGAGGGCGGCTACGAGGAAATGAGCAAGCCCGGCCAGGCGACCACGGAGAAGTGGCGCAACGTCCAGGGGCTGCGCGCCACCCAATTGCTCTACGATTTCGGCGGCACATCGGGAAACATCGGCATGTATTCCGGCCTGTCCGGCGAAATGGAAGCCCGGCGCGACCAGACCGTGCAGGATGTCTTGATCCGGGGCATCTCGGCCTACCTCACCACCATCCGGGCCCGCGAAACGCTGAAATACGCCATCCAGTCCGAGGACAACATCAAGCGCCTCTCCGGCATGCAGGAGGCTCTGGTCGCCCGGGGAGCCGGGCTGTCCTACGAAGAGCTTCAGGTCAAGGCCCAGCTCGCGGGCTCCCAATCCTACCGGGTGACCCAGGAGCGAGCCCTGGCCACGGCCAAGAACATGTTCCGCTCCGTCTTCGGCTTCGAGCCCACTGACGTCCAGATCCAGGGAATGGTCGTGCCCGTGCTGCCCAAGGGACTCATTCCCGACACGTTGGACGTCGCCCTGGACACTGCCGTGAAGAACAACTTCGCGCTCAAGGAACTGGAATCCTCGGTGGCCCGCGCCGAGGGCGATCTTCAGTCCCGCAAGGCGAGCTTCTACCCCAAGTTCCAACTGGTGGGCGAAACCCTGCGCAAGGAAAACGACCAGGGCGACAGAGGTCTGCGCGACGAAAACCGCGCCAGCGTGCTCATGACCTACAACATCTTTTCCGGCATGGGCGACATGGAGAACGTGAGCGCCGCCAACGCCGACGTCACCGCCGCGCGCAAGGGGCTCCTTGATCGTCGCCGCACGGTGGAGGAGAACGTCCGCAACGCCTGGGTCGATCTCGAAACCATGCGCAAGAATGTGGAACTGTATCAGAACCAGGCCAACATCACCTGGGAGTTCCTGGGGCTCATCAAGAAGAAGAAGGCCATGGGCGGCGAAGTCAATCTCCTGGACATCCTGGTGGGAGAACGCGACTATATTTCCGCCGTGAGTTCACGCGTGGCCACGGAGATCGACGAGACCCTCGCCGGTTACACCCTGTTGTACCAGATGGGGCACGTGTCCCTGGACAACGTGGCCCGCTAGGGTTCCCCCGGGCGGACACGACCGACGTCCGCAAGGCGTCCCCACGCCATGAAGGAACTGTTCAGACGCCTTTTCCTTTCGCGCCGATTGGCCTGGGAGATCCTCACCGCCTCCCTGTTCGTCAACGTCCTGTCCCTGGCCTCGCCCATCTTCGTCATCCAGGTTCTGAACCGTTATATGGGCTACGGCTTTGACGGCACCCTCATCACCCTGACCACCGGGACGCTCCTTGCCGCCGGCTTGGGGTTCGCCTTCGCCTCGGTGCGCACGCGGCTGGCCTCGGCCGTAAGCGTGGCTCCCGACCGCGAACTGGCCTCGGCCCTGCTGTCCGCGTTGACCCAGGTGCGCCTCTCGGCTCTGAACCGCATTCCACGCGTCCGGCTCCAGGAGATGGTCGATGGGCTCCAAACCATCCAGACCGCGTACAGCGCCCCGCAACTCACGGCCATCCTTGATTTGCCGTTCGTGCTCATCTTCATTCTGGCCGTGTTCCTCCTGAGCCCGCTCCTGGCCTTGCTGACCATCCTGGCCACGGCTGCCGCGCTGATCGGCGGCTGGATGAACGTCACGGCCGGACGTTCGGCCTTCCGGGAGATGCGCTCCTCCACCGCGGCCCACCGCGACCTGGTGTCTTCCGTGCTCTCCGGCGGAGACACCCTGCGCGCGTTCATGGGCGAATTCTTCGTGCGGCGGCTCTGGAACCGACACACGGAGGCCATCCTTTCCCTGCAACGGAAGCTCGCCGCCCAGCGCGGCCTGGGGCAGGCGCTCATAGGCGGCGCGGCCATGCTGCTGCGCGTGCTTGTCTACGCGGTGGGCGCGGTGCAGGCCGTGCGCGGTGATCTGTCGGTGGGCGGGCTCATCGGCGTGAGCATCCTTTCGGCCAAGGTCGTTCAGCTGGCCTCGGGTTTCATGCAGGCATCCTTCCTGCTGGACAAGGCCGGGGAAAGCCTGCGCATGATCGAGGAGTTCCAGCGCCTGCCGCGCGAATCCCTTTCGGGAACCGCCCTGAAGTCCTTTACCGGACGGATCGAACTGCGCGACGTGACCTTCGGTTATCCCAACGCCAGCGGCCCGCTTTTCGAATCACTCAACCTGACGCTGACTCCCGGGGACATCCTGGTGGTTCATGGGTTCAACGGATCGGGCAAGAGCACCTTGACCCGTCTGCTGGTGGGACTCCTGGACCCGCTGCGCGGCCAGATCCTCGTCGACGGAGTGGAATTGCGCCAGCTCGCCCTGGAATGGTGGCGCAAACAAGTTCTCTACCTGCCCCAGGATCCTACCTTCCTGAGCGGTAGCTTCCGCGAGAATATCCTCCTGAATATGCCGGAAGCCTCCAATGAGCGGCTCAACGAGGTCGTGCGACTGGCAGGACTACGCCGACACCTGGATATGAGCCCCGACGGGCTCGACGCGATCATTCTGGAGGCCGGGCGAGATCTCCCGGCGGGCATACGCAAGCGCTTGGCCTTGGCCCGCGCCCTGGTTCCGGCCGGGCGGCTGGCTGTGTTCGATGAGCCCACCGAAGGCCTGGACGCCGAAGGCGTGGCTGCGGTCCACGGCGTCCTCGGACGCCTGGCCAAGGCGGGAATGTCCATCGTCGTCGTCACGCGCGACCCGCAGATACTTCGGGTCGCCGCACAAGTGCTCGATCTCTCGGATAAGCCCGTGCCCAGCGTGGTCCGCACGGCAAGGGCCGGGCAGCGGGAGGCGGCGTCATGAAATTCGCGGACCTGTTCAGCCCGGTGATCGATCCCGGAGACGACACGGTTCTGGTCTCGCGGGCCACGCGTTCCTTCTTCTACCTGTGCGGGGCGGGCTGCCTGCTGCTTTTCTTCTGGAGCCTCGTGGGCAGGCTGGACATCGTGAGCGAAGCTCAGGGGGAAGTCATTCCTCGCTCAAAAGTCAAGCGTATTCAGCACCTTGAAGGCGGCATCATCCGCGAGCTTTTGGTCCGCGAGGGCGACACTGTGACCGAAAACCAGCCCTTAGTGGAGCTGGTCACCACCTCCAGCGAGACGAACGTGGAGGAATTGCAGGTCCGAACCAACTCCCTGAGGGTGGAGATCGCCCGGCTGGAGGCCGAGGAGCAGGGGAAGGCCGAGCCCGACTATCCCGAGGAAATCCGGCGGGAGTCCCCGGAAGTGGTCAACCAGTCCCAGGAGCATTTCCGCTCTCGGCGTAAACGCCTGGAAAGCGAATTGACCGGGCAGGACGAAAAGATCCGCCAGCGCGAGAAGGACGTGGAGGAGATCACGGCCCGGTTGCGTAATTCACGCCACAGCCTGGAACTGCTGCGCCAGCAGATCGCCATCAGCGCCTCGTTGCTCAAGGACCAGCTCACCTCGAAATACAAACACCTCAGTTTTTTGCAGGAAGAATCCAACCTCGTGAGCCGCATCGAGGAAGACACGGCCGCGCTGGACCGCTCCAATTCGGCCCTGGCCGCCGCGCGGAGTGAACGGGAACGCATCCTGAACGCCTATCACGAGGAAGTGCAGGGAGCCCTGCGCAAGGCCCAGACCGACCTTCTGGAGTTCAGCCAGCGGCTGCGCAAGTATACGGACGAGCTGACACGCACGGTGATCCGCTCACCCGTGGCGGGTGTGGTCAAGGCGCTTTACGTGGTCAATGTGGGCGAGATCATCAAGCCGGGCATGACCATCATGGACATCGTTCCCGCCGGGGACACGCTCATCATCGAGGCGCATCTGCCCATCGCGGACATCGGCTATGTCCAGCCGGGACAGCGGGCGGTGATCAAACTGGCCTCCCGCGACGCCCGGCGCTTCGGCTTCCTGGAGGGCAAGGTGACCCAGGTGAGCCCGGACGCCATCAGTATGCCCAGCGGAGCGACCTACTACCGCGTGTTGGTGGAAACCGAACGCGATCATTTTTCCAGCGGGTCGGATCGCTACCAACTTTATCCGGGCATGCGCGTGGTGGCGGGAATCCACATCGGTTCCCGCAGCGTGCTCGGCTACATCCTTGATCCTTTCCTGGACACCATGAGCCAAGGCCTTCAGGAACGCTGACCACTCCCCACGACATCCCTCCGGCGCGATGAGCGGCCGGACTCGCCGCATCAGTCCGTTTCTTCAGAAAAAATGGAACAACGATTCATCACGCTGGGATAGTTCTATTTTTTCGTCAGTGAGCGAACGCTTTGCCTCTTTTATAAAAAAGCCGTCTGACATAATATTGAATCTAGAAATTGACTAGATAAAATCTATATATTGAAATTCAATACTAAAATTTTTATTCCCATCCAGAAACAAAACGGGGTTTTTGGCCTCCGGAAGACCTGGGATGCGGGCGGCACAGACCATCGAATTGGTTCCATGCAGTGCCCGCATTGACACCCGCTCCCTAGGCGTTACCTGAACCATGCTGCCGCACACGACTCGACAGCCGGGAGGATTCTCATGACGCTGAAACGCAAGGCCACCTTCGCCGGAGGGTGCTTCTGGTGCATCGAGGCGGATTTTCTCAAACTTCCCGGAGTGCTCTCAGTGACGTCCGGGTACGTCGGAGGGGCGGCCGAGGAGGCCCGATACGAGTTGGTGGCCACCGGCCGCACCGGGCATGTGGAGGCCGTGCAACTGGTCTACGACCCCGGACAAATCTCATACAACGAGCTTCTGGACTGGTTCTGGCGGCACATCGATCCCACGGATGGCGAAGGGCAGTTCGTGGATCGCGGCCCCCAGTACGCTCCCGTGATTTTCCATCATGACGTGGAGCAGCGGCGGCTGGCGGAGGCCTCGCTCGAACGTCTGGAGAAAACGGGTCGGTTCCGCGTCCCGATCCGGGTGGACATCCGGCCGTACACGGGATTTTACCCGGCCGAGGACGGACACCAGAAGTACTGCCGACGTCGACCGGCCCACTATGCCCAGTATCGGGCCGGATCAGGTCGGGACAGCTTTCTGGAGGAGGTCTGGGGTGCGGAGGCATCACCCGTGGCGCCACCGGCCGCGGGCGAAGGCGATTCGCCTTCGGAGAAGGAGTTACGCGCCCGGCTGACGCCCTTGCAATATCACGTGACCAGGGAGAGCGGCACTGAGCCGCCCTTCGCCAACGAACACTGGGACCGCAAGGAACCGGGGATATACGTGGACGTGCTTTCCGGAGATCCGCTCTTCGCCTCGCGGGACAAGTACGACTCCGGCACGGGCTGGCCCAGCTTCAGTCGCCCCTTGGAGCCGGAGAGCATCGGCACCCACCGGGACGAGTCGCTCTTCCCCCCGCGCACCGAGGTGCTGGCGCGGCGCTCCGGCAACCATCTCGGGCATGTATTCCCGGACGGCCCGCCGCCCATGGGCATGCGCTACTGCATGAACTCGGCGGCCCTGCGGTTCGTGCCCGCCCGGGACTTGGAGCGCGAAGGCTACGGCGCGTATCGTTCCCTGTTCGAACCTGACTAGACTCCTTGCTTGATGAGATAGGAGAGCAGATCCGTGCTGCTCGCCGAACTCGAAGCCGAGGAGAAACTCTTCAACAGGCTTTCGTTGCTCTGGACGAGCTTCTTCAATTCTTCGGCGTTGAGCTTGCCGTCGCCGTCCGTGTCGAGCTTGGCGAATGCCTCGGAGGTGAGCTTGGTTTCACTGCGCGTGAGCTTGCCGTCCTTGTCCCGATCGTTTTTGTCGATGTAATTGCCGATCACCTTGGACGTGCTGCTCGAATCGCTGGATGTGCTCGAATTCGTGATGGAATCGAGCAGTTGCCGGCTCCCTTTCAGGAACGTGGTCAATTCCTCGGCGCTGATGACGCCGTCCTTGTTCGTGTCGATCCTCGTGAACGATTCATTGGCCATCTTGGTTTCGCTGCGTGAGAGGACGCCGTCGCTGTTCTTGTCGTTCTTTTTAATGTATTCGGTCGCGGCCTTGGCCAGGTCCGTGGAACCGACATCGCTGCTGTTGTCCATGAGTTCGTTGAGGATATTGCTCGTCTTGGACAACGACTTGTAGTTTTTGACATAGGTCTGGATGGCCTTGCCGTTCTTGCTCAGGTAGGTGCGCATCTCGTCTCGATCAACGGCGTTGTCGCCGTTGGCGTCCAGTTTTTGAAACGCCTCATCGGAAATGGTCACTTCGTCCTTGGTCAGAACGTTGTCTCGATTCTTGTCATTGTCCTGGATGCATTTGCGCGCGGCCACCTGGGCTCCGGCGGCGGACGTTTCCGAGGTCTGCGAATTGTCGCTGCTGCCGGTCATGAGACCGGGCATGTAGCGGGCGATCATGGCGCTGGTCACACGATACATGATATTTCTCCTTTCGGCGGGATGGCCCCCGCCGTTTGTGCGGCGTCGTTCCGGGGAGGAATGTTTTTCCTCCTCGGGGCACGGAGCAAGAATCGTGCAGCCACGCGGTGGAATGGGCGACACAAGGTGAAAAATCACTTGAAGCCAATGCCTCGGCCGGTTTGAAACGAAAAAGGCCCCGCATGGGGCCTTGCCGTCCTGCTCGGACAGGATGATTCGATATGGCGGAGAGGGTGGGATTCCGGGTTTGCGCTTGTAACTTGCTGTTATTCCTAAACTTGCCTCTCCAGCCTGGAAGCTTTGGTGTACCAGTTTAGGGGACCAGGATCAGCCCCATCCCCTGGCCTGCATGTGACGGAAACACGGGCGGGGGTCAAGCCCTTGTTTTCAAGTTCCTGTCTGGGACGTGGGTTCGAGTTCCACGAGTTTTGCCGTCGAAATGTGAGCGGGCAATATCGACCTCTTTTTCTCCCACAGTTACCCCGTGCCGGGGGGCCGTGCCCTGTGTGGTTGTGCCGTGGCGTCCTGTAGGTGTGCCTTGTGACGATGCACCATGCCTGCAACCTCGGGGCGAAGTCAAGCAATCCTCCGCGCACTGCATGATGCCGAGGCGCTGACACCACAGAAGCGCCCTGTACTGCGTATCATGCCGTGCGTCCTGCTGTGCTGGACAGGACAAGCAAAGTCCTTCAGTTCTCCTGGGCTTGGGTGGTGTCCGGTCTCCGCGTTCGGGACGCGGCGCTCTCTCCCACGTCTCGATGCGAGAGGCTTGACCACTGAGCTTGATATTTGCAGCCTGGGCAGGCAGGGGATTAAGTCAAATCCTTCTCATGGAGAAATGACATTGGCATCCAATTCCTGGGCAGCGTTGGCCAAGCTTGTCCTAGCTATGCTTATCTGGGCGAGTTCGTTCGTCGCCTTGAAGTACGCCCTTAAGGGGTTTCACCCCATGGCTGTGGTCTTTGGACGCATGGTCGTGGCCGGTTTGTGTTTCCTGCCCCTACTCAAGGGTTGGCGTGGGAACGTGCGTTACTTGCCCGGCGACTGGAAATGGTTGTTCCTTATGGCCCTGCTCCAGCCATGTATCTGCTTCGTATGCGAGACCTTGGCGCTGACTTATACTTCCGCCTCCCAGGCTGGCATGATCTTTTCCACACAGCCCCTCATGGTCGCAGGTGCGGCAGTATTACTGCTCAAGGAAAAGATCACCTCACGAGCTGCCTTTGGCTTCGCCTTGGCCATCGCTGGAGCGATCTGGCTGTCTCTTGCGGGAGCAGCTACCGAATCGGCCCCGGCCCCAGCCTTTGGCAACTTGTTAGAGTTCCTCGCAGTGGCCTCGGTGGCAGGATATACGGTCCTTTTCAAGCGTCTCTGTCTCCGCTACCCCCCGCTCGTTTTGACCGCCATGCAAGCCTATATCGGCATCGCTTTCTTCCTGCCCCTGGCCATCGCCTTTCCTTCCACCGTTAGCCCGGATGTCCCTCTGATGACCCCGGCCTTAGCCATCATCTACCTCGGTGTTTTTGTCACCCTTGTCGGGTACAGCCTCTATAACATGGCTGTCAGCCGCATCCCAGCAAGCAGGGCTGCCGCCTTCACCAACCTCATCCCTGTGTTTGCCGTCCTCATGGGGCAGTTCGTACTTGGCGAAACCCTCACCCCAACACAGTATCTTGCCGCCGCCCTGACCTTAAGCGGTGTCATCCTCAGCCAAACATGACCTGCCAATTCCCTTTGTCAGTAGGTCACGTTCAAGCTGCGCAACCCAAGGAGCATCGCGTCCTTCATGCCACCTGCTAAGCTTGCACGGTTGGCTAGTCTCCATGCCAAGGGCGCACCATGGCCATCGCTTGACAACACACAAACGAT
>NZ_AUMA01000008.1 GCF_000422565.1 Desulfovibrio aminophilus DSM 12254
CCGGAGTCCGCATCTCCATGGACGGCCGAGGCCGTTGGATGGATAACGTGATGATCGAACGTCTTTGGCGTTCACTGAAATACGAATGCGTGTATCTGCGCGAACTGGAAACGGGAAGCGAGCTGCGGCAGGCCTTGTCCTGGTGGTTCGATTTCTACAACAACCGCCGCCCGCATAAGACCTTTGACGGCAGAAAGCCGATGGAGATATATCAAGTGCTCAAGCCAGAGGGGGTACCCCCTCTGGCTTGCCCAGAAAAGGCGGCATAGCCCATGAACCTGTCCACCTTAGTTTTGCCGCCGAGTGGTCCAAAAACCGGACCCACTTCTGACTTCACAGTCGCCATCGTCGATATCCGCCTCCCTGATATAGGTGGATTCGCTTTTATTGAGCGTGCCAGTCACATCAATCCTGAACTGCGGTACATCATCCACACGGGTTCTCTTGACTGCGCAAATGACAGACTGCAGCACGGGGCAGCGAACCGGATAGAGGCTGTGCTCACCAAGCCCGTGGGCCGGTTGCAAGATTTCTTAGACATCCTTGACCGCGTGGGTTGTGCAAAATGAATGCTTCTGACCCGACCCGCATCCTGATCATCGAGGACGAGCCAATGTTGAGGCTCACCTTAGGCGACCATCTGCGCGATCAAGGTTTTGAGGTTTTTGAGGCTGGGGATGGCCAGACCGGCCTCGACCTTTTCCGTACGCAGCACCCCTCCCTTGTCACTCTGGATTTGCGCATGACTCCGTTGGACGGTCATGCGGTTCTCGCCGCAATCCGCCAGGAAGACCAGGATGTTCCTGTGATCATCATCTCCGGGCAAGGGCAGATGAATGACGTCATTCTGGCCCTGCGCGCCGGGGCCTTCGATTACCTTCAGAAGCCGATCTTCGACATGGCCATCCTGGACCACGCATTGGACCGCGCCCTGGAGCGCAGCGCTCTGAAGCGCGGCAACGCCAGACTCTCGCGCTCTTTTTTAGCCGAAGGCCCCCAACGCCCCGAGGACTTCGCGCTGTTGCTCACCACAAACAAACGCATGCGGGACATCTTTCGATACTGTGAAGCCGTGGCCCAAAGCCTTGAACCTGTGCTTATCACAGGGGAGACGGGCGTGGGCAAGGAACTGCTGGCCCGTGCCCTGCACCGTTCCAGCCGCCGCGTTGGGCCGTTTGTTGCGGTGAACGTGGCCGGATTGGATGACCAAGCCTTCTCGGACACGCTCTTCGGCCATGTGCGCGGTGCCTTTACCGGGGCGGATCGCCCGCGAGAAGGCCTTATGGAAAAGGCTGCGGGGGGAACGTTGTTTCTGGACGAGGTGGGTGACCTGGGCCAGCAGGCCCAGGTGCGCCTGCTCCGGGTACTGCAAGAGCGCGAATACCATCCGCTGGGCAGCGACACTCTCAGGCCGCTGCGGGCGCGGGTTCTCGCCGCCACCAACAGGCAGATCGACGAACTGCGTGGTGGTCGAGGCTTCCGGAGCGACTTCTTCTACCGGCTGGCTACCCATGCCGTGACCCTGCCGCCTCTGAGGGAACGGTCCGAGGACATTCCCCTTCTTATAAGGCACTTCCTGACCGAGGCCTGCGTCCCACTTGGACGGCCCGTGCCGGCCTGCCCACCTTCTTTGCTGGCTCGGCTTAAGGCCTATTCTTTTCCCGGCAACGTGCGCGAGCTGAAGGCCATGGCCCATGACGCTCTCGGTCGCAGCACTGGAGGTCTTCTTGGGCCGGAGGCTTTTCCAGCCCTTGCCGTGCTGCCAGATGCCCATGACTGCCGCAACGCGCATAAAAATCCTTTTGCCGATTTGCCTTCTTTGCCCACTCTTCGCGCCGCAGCCGACGCCTTGGTTATCGAAGCAATGCGCCGCGCCGAGGGCGTGCAGAAGACAGCCGCCGTTCTTCTGGGCATCAGCCCCCAGGCCTTAAGTGAACGCTTGAAACGCGGCTAAGGTCTCAATCAGGTTTTCCTGATCGCCTCAGTCTTTCTTTATTTTTCTGTAACAGTCTGTTTCCCCAGAATAAACAATCCAGCCACACAAGCTCCGCTCAAGAAATCTGGAGCGGCACCAGTCTACGCAGAGTGCATATTAGCACGCATCCTGCTGTAATAGTTCGCTTCAACCAAGGCGCTATTACTGGCACGGCTCTTGAGTAATCCCGGGCAATGATCGCCAGCGCAGGAGGTTCCGGGATGGCGAAGATTCTATGCATCGACGACGAACCCCTCATGCGTATGACTACCAGGGATTACCTGATGGACATGGGGCATGAAGTGCTGGAGGCGGCCAGCGGCGCCGAAGGGGTGGCCATGTTCCGCCGGCATCGGCCGGACATCGTGCTCTCGGACCTGAGCATGCCGAGTGGAGACGGCTTCCTCGTAGTGACCCAGTTGGCGGAGGAGTCCCCAGAGACGCCAGTGGTCATCATCTCCGGCACGGGCACCGTGGACAAAGCGGTCAAGACTCTGCGCATGGGCGCCTGGGATTACCTCACAAAGCCCCTGCACGACATGAATCTTCTGGGGCAGACCGTGGAGCGGGTGCTTAAGAAGGCCCAAGAGCGTATGGCTGCCGACCAGTATCATCTGCGACTGGAGAGCAGAACCCGCGAACTGGAGCGGGAACTGCTGGACTGGACCCGCAGCCACCAGGACACTGTGCAACGGCTGGAATCGGCTCTCAAGAGGAGCATCAACTCATTCAACATCGCCCTGCGCGAGAAGGATCCGTATACCGCCGGACATAACGAGCGCGTCGCCAGCATCGCCGTAGACATCGGGGCGGCCATGGGACTGGGGAGCAAGATGCAGGAGACGCTCATGCTGGCCGGGCGGTTGCACGACATCGGCAAGATTGGCGTGTCTGAGGCCATTCTGAACAAACGCGGCACATTGAGCGCGCATGAATTCGAGCAGATCAAGACTCACGTGCGAGGGAGCTACCGCATCCTGCGCAGCATTCCTTTCGACGGGCCAGTGGCCCAGGTGGTGCTCCAACACCACGAGCGCTTCGATGGCACCGGCTATCCTGAAGGGCTGGTCGGGGAGGCCATACTTTTGGAAGCGCGCATCCTCGCCGTCGCCGATGTCTACGAAGCCCTGACCTCCGACCGCCCCTACCGGGCAGGGCTTAGCCCAGCCGATGCTGCTCGCCATATCCTCACGAATGCCGGCACACATTTTTGCCCCCACTGCGCTGACGCATTCGGACAGTATATTTCCAAGCACCAGTCCTGAAGGAGAATGACATGGACTTGCAACACACCAAACCTCCGTTCAGCCTGCTCGCGTATGGCAATAATCAGGCCTGCCGCCTCACCGGTGCCAAGGAGTATCAAGCCGAGCTCATCTCCATCGGCGCGCGTGGAGCCCGCGTGCGCCTGTGCGCCATGGCTGAAGGCTTGCTACGCTTCGGGGAGCATTGCCTGCTGCATCTGGATCTTCGTCTCGACGACCAGCCTGTTTCTCCAACCCCTTGCGAGGTGTCCTGGATGAATGGCCGCGAGGCGGGCCTCGCCTTCAGCTCCTGCATCGACATCAGCATCCTGGCCCTGCAACAACTCATCGCCCTGGGCCCGCAGGCCCGGAAGGAGGCAGCATGAACGCCGAAACGACCATCAGCAGCACCACGGAGTCCCTGCTTCAGCTCGTCACCTTCAAGGTGGCAGAGGAGGAGTACGGGGTGGACATTCTCTCGGTGCAGGAGATCATCCGCCATACGGGCATCACCAAAGTGCCCAGCGCGCCGGTCTTTGTTGAGGGCATTTTGAACCTGCGCGGCAAGGTCATCCCCATCGTCGACATGCGCAAGCGCTTCGGCCTTGTGTCCAAGGAGCCTGACCCACAGACACGCATCGTGGTCTTCGCCCTGGAGAGCGGGGTCATCGGCTGCCTGGTGGACTCGGTCTCCGAGGTGCTGCGCTTGCCCTCCTCCATGGTGGAAGCCGCTCCGGCCGTCGTTTCCGGGGTGGACTCCAAATACATCCGCGGAGTTGGGCGGCTGGGGAGCGAACGCGACGGCCGCCTGCTCATCCTGTTGGACTCCGGCCAGATGTTGACCGTGGAAGAGATGGACGCCCTCCATGGGCAAGCCGCAAGCGCTCAGTGATCCGGACAATAGGGCGCCGGGCATGGGCTCGGCGCACCAACACCAAATTAGCCTAGGAGGCCACGATGAACACCCTGCGCAACCTGAAACTCCGCACCAAGCTGCTCGCCAGTTTTTTCGTCGTCTCGCTGCTCACCCTTGCGGTGGGCTTTTACGGCAGCATCAAGATGAACGAGATCAGCGATAACGAGACGAAGCTCTACGAGAAGAGCATGGTTCCCCTCGGCCAGATCGCCGAGGTGTCCATCCACTTTCAGCGCATGCGCGCCAATCTGGTCATGGCCGCTCATGCCAAGGACAAGGCCGAGCTGGACGATGCCGTGGAGAATATCCTGAAGTTCCGGGCCGTCATCAAGGACAACCTCGAAACGTACAAGAACGGCATAACTTCTGACAAGGAGCGCGCCCTCTACGAGCAACTGCTGGAACGCCGCCAGCTCTACATCGCCGTACTGGACAAGGTCATGGCCCTGGCCAAGGACGGCAAGGAAGCCGAGGCGGCCGCCCTTGTGGCTGGCGAAGCGCGCAAGACCGGACGCGCATACCAGGCCACCATCGACGAGCTCACGGACCTCAACCTTGCCGACGCCAAGGTCATCTCCGACGCCGACACCGTCAGCGCCAACACGGCCTCGAAAATGATGTACGCGGTTATGGCCCTGTCCTTCATCGCCTCCATCGGCTTGGGGGTGCTGCTCACTTCCAATGTCTCCGCCCAGCTGGGCGAGGATCCGGGCTACCTGGGCGAGGTGGCGGGCAAGATCGCCGGCGGCGATCTGGACGTGGCCTTCCGTGTCCAGCAGAAGCGGGGTGGCGTGTATGCCGTCATGCAGGACATGGTGCAGACCATGAAGGGCAAGATCGCCGAGGCCGAACAGAAGACCGCCGAGGCCGCCGAGCAGGCCCGGCTGGCGCAGATCGCCACGGACGAAGCCAACGAGGCCAAGGCCAGGGCGGAACGGGCCAAGGCCGAGGGCATGATCGCCGCCGCACAGCAGCTGGAGAAGATCGTGGAGGCCGTCAGCTCCGCCAGCGAGGAGCTCTCCGCCCAGATCGAGCAGTCCAGCCGAGGCACCGAGGTGCAGAGCCAGCGCGTGGCCGAGACCGCCACGGCCATGGAGGAGATGAACGCCACCGTGCTTGAGGTGGCCAAGAACGCCTCCCAGGCGGCGGACTCCTCGGGCAACGCCCGCGCCAAGGCGCTCGAGGGCGCCAAGGTCGTGGCCCACGCGGTGGAGAGCATCACCGACGTGCAGAACAAGTCAGTGACCTTGAAGAACGACATGGCCGTGCTGGGCAAGCAGGCCGAGGGCATCGGCCAGATCATGAACGTCATCAGCGACATCGCGGATCAAACCAATCTGCTGGCCTTGAACGCCGCCATCGAGGCCGCCCGGGCCGGAGACGCCGGGCGCGGCTTCGCCGTGGTGGCCGACGAGGTGCGCAAGCTGGCGGAAAAGACCATGGCCGCCACCAAGGAGGTGGGCGAAGCCGTCAGCGGCATCCAGCAGGGCGCGCGCAAGAATCTGGAGAACGTGGAGCACTCCGTGGTCACCATCGAGAAGGCCACCAGCCTGGCCAACGAGTCCGGCGCGGCCCTGAAGGAGATCGTGGCCCTGGTGGAGGTGTCCACCGACCAGGTGCGCTCCATCGCCGCCGCCAGCGAGGAACAGTCCGCCGCCAGCGAGGAGATCAACCACAGCATAGAGGACATCAACCGCATCTCCGGCGAGACCGCAAGCGCCATGAACCAGTCCGCCCAGGCCGTGGTAGACTTGGCGAGCCAGGCGCAGACTCTGCGTACGATCATCGAAAACATGAAGAGCGGCGCCTAGGACTGACGCGAAGATGCGGCTTCAGCCCCCGCTGGAACCTGGTCCGGCGGGGGCTTTTCATTCAGGCTTTCGCCGTTGTGGCGGGGCGCTTCAGGGGGAGGCGGATGCTGAAGCGTGTGTTCTGGTCCGGGACGCTCACCACGCTCATGCTGCCCCCGTGGGTGGTGGTGATGATGAAGTAGGAAACGGAGAGACCCAACCCTGTGCCCTCTCCCACTGCTTTGGTGGTATAAAATGGTTCGAACACTCGGTTCAGTTGGTCGGCTGGGATGCCCGGACCGTTGTCCTCCACCTCGATGAGGGCCTCGGCATCCTCCCTGGCTGTGCGCACGATGATGGTCGGATTTGCCGTGCCAGCCCTTGCCATGGCCTGCGCGGCGTTGCGCAAGAGGTTCAGAAGCACCTGCTCAATCTCGGAGGGGATGCAGGGAATGGAGGGGAGCGCGTCCGAGAGTTCCAGACGTACATCGACCTGACGGAAGTCGTACTTCTTCTTGAGGTCGTAATCCTGCTTCGCCAGGGAGACGGCTTGGCGCACCAAGGCGGCCATGTCCTGGTCCACGATGCCGGAGTCACTGCGGCGGCTGAAGTTCAGCATGTGCCGCACGATGCCTGCGGCGCGCTGTCCGGCCTCGAGGATGCTGTCCAGGTAGCGGGAAATATTGCGGCGGCGCATGAATTCTTGGAGCGTCTCCAAATCCAGGCCCAGCGCGGTGGCTTCCTCCCTGTTGGCCGGCAGTGCGGGATCGAGGCGTCGCTGCACTCCCTGCACGGATTGAGAGATGATGCCCAGGGGATTGTTGATTTCATGCGCCATGCCGGCGGCCAAGCCGCCAAGGGACATCATCTTTTCCGTCTGCACCATGGCCTGCTGCACCAGTTTTGTTTCCGTGATGTCGCGCACGATGTTCAGTGAGCAGCGTTCCCCGTTAATTTCTATATGTTGGCATGAATTCAAGGCGGTGCGAAGGGCACCGTCCTTGCGGCGCATCACGAACTCATAGTCCAGCACCATCCCGCCGCGCCGCAGCTGGTCCAGGAACACCAAGCGGCTTGCAGGGTCGTTCCACAGGCGCAGTTCGTCACCGTTCCTACCTACGGCCTCTTCTTTGGAGTAGCCGGTGAGGAGTTCGAAGGCGGCGTTCACATCCAGGATTATGCTGTCTCTCAGCCGTGCAATTGAGATGCTGTATGGCGCCAGATTGTAGATCTTGGAGAATTTTTCTTCCGAGAGGCGCAGGCTGCGTTCGGCCTCCTTGCGTTTGGAGATATCCCGTGTGAAGGCCAGAAAATAGCGTGTTCCGCCCACATGCATGGGCGTCAGCGAGGTCTCAATCTCGGCAATACCGCCGTCCATCCGTTGGCACAGCCACTCGAAGTGCAGCCGTTCACCGGACTCGACCTGCTTGAGTATCCGTTCCATCATCTGTCTCGTGTCAGCCCCACCCGTCTGCACCTGCGGGGCGAAGTCCGCCGGAGTCCGGCCGATAATTTCTTCCCGCGTGCGACCAGTGAGGGCGGTTGCGCTGGGGTTGCAGTCCACTATGGTCGGGCCGTCCATCACCAGGATGGTGTCCTGGGCGGACTCGAAGAGGGTACGATACATTTGTTCGCTGGCAGCAAGGGCCAGTTCCGCCTGCTTCCGGGCATTGATGTTCTGGATGATGCCCAGCATCTGCACCGGCCGTCCGTTGTCTCCCGCCTGAAAAACCCCGCTGTCGTGCACGTAGACATAGTGGCCGGTCTTGTGCCGCATGCGGTATTCCATGTCGAACTTTTCGCCGCTCGCGCAGACCTCATTCAATTTCCACAAAACCTCCGGCGCGTCGTAGGGATGCAACAGGTTTTCCCAGAGCTGTATGGGACCGTCCAGCTCTTGTCGCTCGAAACCCAACACCTCGCGCACGGCTCCGATCCACTGCATGTTGCCCGCCAACAGGTCATAATCGTAAAAGATGTGCTGGGCAGCAGCGTTCACTATCTCGAAGCGCTGTGTCCAGAACAGCAGTTCGCGTTCATGCTCCTTGCGCTGGCTGAGATCCTCCACGACGCCATGCACCCGAGCAGGACGCCCCTCGTCGTCAAAGCCGAGCGAAATACTGACAACGACAGGCAGCTGGCTGCCGTCCTTGCGGCGGAGCATCAATTCCCTGCGCACTCCAGCCGGGGAGGACAACAGTTCTTTCAACATCTCCTCGCGCGTACCAGTCTGCGCATACAGGGAGCGCGGGTCAACGCGGAGGAATTCGTCACGGCTTTCGTAGCCGGACATCCGTACCAGTTCCGGGTTGACCTCCTCGATCTGTCCGCCGAACGTAGAGAGAAAAATGCCAAGGGGGGCGTTGTTGAAGATCGCGCTGAGCCGCTCCTCGCTTTCCATGGCGCGACGGCGAGCCTGCTCAATCTCGGTGACGTCGAGAAGGATGCCCGCCAATCCTCCTGCCTCGCCTTCGTGGTCAGGGAGGAGACTGGTCAGGAGTTGGAACGTGCCGCCTGAAAAGGGGACATATTCCTGAACAGTCTCTCCGCCCAAGGTTCTCTTGAAGTATTCCTGCAAGTCTGCCCGGTTCGGATGCACGTCCTGGAATTTCTTGCCCAGGCTACCCCCTGTCGGGCGCTTGATTAGATTCAGACCCATGCCTTCGGAGAGCAGCACCGTGCCCTCGCGGTCAAGGATGAAAAAGATGGTGTTGGTGTGGTCAAGGATGGTGCGCAGTCCTGTATCTCGCCTGATCAGATCCTGTTGCAGCTCAATGGACTTGCCAAGTTTGGCGGCCTTCGCGGCCAGTTGCTTCTCGTAGCGCTTTCGCTGCGCAAGAAGCACGGCAAGCGCGGCCACGGCAATGAAGCTGCAGACAAGAGTGATGCCGAGTTGAACGGCTTGGCTTGGGAACCAGGCAAGCATAGGAGATGCCATGCCCCAGGGGGTGTCGATCAGGGGAGGTGCTGCCATAGCGGCGATGTCCCTTTACTGTAGGCTTGAAAATAAATAAATAATTTATATATTATCGGAAGGGCTAAAAAAGAGCAAGGAAAGCGCACTGGCCGTGGTCGGAGAGTGCGATACGCGAAGGGGCAACTTCATTATCCCCAAAAAACAATTGCCACTCGAGAACACCAGAGCATATGGACACATCATGCAGCGATAGTTCAACCATTAATTTGCAGCATAACGAGCCATGAAAATGGAAGAATTTCGATTCAAAATGAGCAACTCAAAAGTTGCATATCATCACGCCGCTAAATCCATCATAAACTGATTTACTAGGCCAGCCTTCTGAACGTTTGCGGTATACAAGCATCCAGAAGGGAAGCCTCGATGAGAATTAGGCAAAAGGAGCCCCGCAGAGCCGATCCAGCACAATGACGTGCGGTCTTTTACGCCGGAAAAGACTCCCGATCCAGTCATCCTCACGGAAAACAGCCGAGAGTTCTGCGGTACGGAGAGTCACTCCTCTGAGCTGGTTGCCGGAGGTTCAAATCCTTTCACCCCGACCAAGATCATGAAGAAGAACGGGCACGTCGTGGCGTACCCGTTTTCGTTTCCGGACCGGCTTCGGTCCGCCCTTCCCTTTGCTGTCCTCGGCCCCGATTGAAAGTCTCCACGATGGCTGTTCCGTGCGTCCGTTCCGCGCGCCTCTGAGCCACCTGCGGCGCATTGCGTCGCGCAATGTGCCCGGCGTCGGCGTGTAGTCCCATTCTTACAAGGCGTGAGGGCTTTCCTACAAATTTGTGGGTCTCACGCCTTTTCCATAATCGATGATCGCAAGGATTCACCTCGCGAAGGATGGACCTTCGCCGATCCCCCCCATCCCCGGCCGGCCGCCGACCGGCGCCGGCCGGGGCGCTCCAAAAGGAGGCGTATGCAGGAATCTCAACACGAAGCCCAGACGCTCGCGTCCCTGAGAGATTTTTTCATCGCTCAGGACGGAGCCGAGCTGGAGGCCGCCGTCGGGAGGCTCCCCGAGGATCTCAAGTCCGCCGTTCCAGCCGTGCCGGACTGGGATGCCGCCGAGTTCGACTTCAACCGCTTCTTCGTCGGCCCCCGCATCCTGGCCGCCCCCCCCTATGCTTCCGTCTATCTGTCCCCCGAGCCGCAGGTCATGGGCGAGGCGGCCCTTGAGGCCCGGAGGATCTACGCGGCCCTGGGCCTGCAATCCCCGTTCGACGCCCGGCTCCCGGACGACCATCTGAGTCTCGAGCTCGACGCGTTGCGCATCATGCAGGGGGTTCTGTCCCACACGCCATCGGAGCCGCTGAAGGAGTTGCGGGACTGTTTCGTTCACGAACACCTGAACGTCTGGGTTCCGCTTTTCGCCAGGCAGGTCAGGATGGTCGCGCCCGAGCATACGATCATCCGTTTCATGGCGGACGCCGTGGAGCGGTGCGTGGAGTCGGTCGCCGAGTCGAAGGGCAGGTTCTAGCCGTTTCTCTACCCGGAGGAAGGAAAGATGGAGAAGGAGAGAAAATTGATGAACAGCTCGTTGCTCAATGAGATGTCGAGGCGGAGCTTCGTGAAGCTGCTGACGGCCGGTGGAGCGGCTGCGATGCTGCACGGAGGCCTGCTCACGCCGAAGGCCTTCGCCGGACCGGCGAAGACGGCGGGCGGTTGCAAGGCCTTCCACAGCGCCTGTCAGCGGAACTGCTACGACACGTGCGCCATGCTGTCGTATGTCGACGACGGCGTGTTGAAGTACGTCGAGGGCGACAAACAGTCGACGTTCACGAACGGCGGTCTCTGCGTCAAGGGCTACAGCTATCCCCGGCGGGTCTACAGCCCGGACCGCATCAAGTATCCGATGAAGCAGATCGGGCGCGGCACCGGCAACTGGAAGCGCATTTCCTGGGAAGAGGCGATCGACAGCATCTGCGACAAGATCCTGAGCATCAAGAAAGAGGATGGTCATCTTCTCGGGCTCGCCCTGGACAAGAATTCCGGCAGCGAGGGCATCACCAACTGCGCCGTCATCCAGGGGTTGTTCACCGGGCTGGGCTACACGACCCGCTTTGAAGGAAGCAACTGCTGGCCCGCCGGTTACGACGCGCAGTACTTCGACTTCGGCGACATGGTCTGCAACGACCCCGAGGATCTGGCCAACGCCGGATACATCATCCTCTGGGGCGTGAATCCGGCCTGGACCTCCATTCACACCATGAAGTTCATCTACGCCGCGAAGGAACGCGGCGCGAAGGTGGTCTGTATCGATCCCGTGCTGACCCAGACGGCGGCGAAGTGCGACGAATACCTCGCCCCGAAGATGGGCACGGACGGCGCCCTGGCCCTCGGCATGGCCCGCCACATCCTGGACCTGGGCCTCGCTGACCGGGGCTGGGTCGCGGACAATGCCCTGGGATTCCCGGAGTTCGAACAGTACCTCCGGGAGAAGGTGACGGTGCAGTGGGCCGCCGAGGAGACCGGCATCCCCGCCGAGACCATCGCCCGCATCGCGGAAGAGTTCGCGAAAGCCAAGCCCGCGACGATCTGGATCGGCTACGGCCTGCAGCGGCACACCAACGGCGGTCGCGCGGTCCGTTCCATCGACGCCCTGGTCGCGATGACGGGCAACGTCGGCAAGAAGGGCGGCGGCGCGCGTTACGGTCAGGAATTCACCTGGGACTTCGAGTACTGGCCGAAGAGCAAGATGAGCCCCCCGGCCGGCTCCATCGGATTCGTCAATCCCGCGAAGCAGAAGCCCGGTGAGCCGACGGTGTATTCCAACCGTTCGCTCAACCGCAATCAGGCCGCCAGGGAGATGCGGAAGGCGGATCCGAAGATCCGCATGTTGTGGGTGTCCTGCAGCAATCCGATGAGCCAGTATCCCAACCGCAACGAAATGGAGAAGATGTACCGCGGGCTCGACATGCTCGTCGTCGTCGACCAGTTCTTCACCCAGACCGCCGAACTGGCGGACATCGTCCTGCCGACCACGACGCAGTTCGAGGAATGGCAGGTCAACGTGTCGTACTGGCACTACTGGCTGGCGATCAACGAGCAGTGCATCGAGCCGTTGTTCGAGGCGAAGCCGAACACCGTCATCTCCGCGCTCGTCTCCAAGAGGATGAACGAGCTGAGCCCTGGATCATGCACCTATCAGCAGGATCTCACGCCGAAAGAGTGCATGATCCGCAACTTCAACGACACGATCCACAAGCTGAACGGGATCTCCTCCTGGGAAGATCTCCTGAAGGGTCCCGTGAAGGCGAAGCGCAATCCCGTCTCCTGGGCTGAGGGCAAGTTCAAGACTCCCTCCGGGAAATACGAGTTCCTGTCGGCGAAGGCCGCGGAATACGGCCATCCCGCGTTGCCCGAGTATCACTCGCGCCGCCCGAATCACGACAAGTTCGTCGTCCTCACGCCGCATACGAAGTTCGGTCTCCATTCGCAGTTCATCAATCTCGACTGGATGCGGGACTTCAATCCCGAGCCGTGCGTCTACATCAATCCGAATTCCGCGCGGAGCAAGAACATCGTGAGCGGCGACATGGTCCGCGTCTACAACAAGTTCGGCGAGGTCGCGGTGAAGGCCCAGGTCACCGACAACGTGCCTGAAGACACGCTGCTCATGTATGAAGCCTGGTTCAAGAACGAGAAATTCAATGTCCAGAACGTCCTGGATGACGCCGTAGCGGACATGGGCGCCTATCAGTTCGGCGGTCATCGCGGTCCGGCGATCCAGGAACAGTTCGCGAACGTGGAAAAAATGTAGCGGGGTGAATGATGAGCAAGCAGCTTGCTTTTTACGTAGACTCGCAGAAGTGCATCGGATGCTTCTCGTGCGCCATGGCATGCAAGAACATGTATCATCCCGAGCCGGGAGTGAAATGGCGTCAGGTCTATCCTCTTTCGGAAGACATCTATCCGCATCACGAACGCGCCTTCTATTCTCTCGCCTGCAACCACTGCGAGCATCCGACCTGCCTGGAGTGCTGTCCCGTCGGCGCCTACACGAAGAGGGAGGACGGCATCGTCGTCCATGACCAGGACAAGTGCATCGGGTGCGGCAACTGTGTGCGGTCCTGCCCGTACGGCGCGCCGCAGTACAACCCGAAGCTGAAGAAGGCCGAAAAGTGCAGCATGTGTTGGGAACGCATCGACGCCAAGCTTGAGCCCGCCTGCGTGCAGGCCTGCCCGGTCAAGGCGCTGCGGATCATCGACCTGTCCGAGTTCGATGACGCCGAGGCGTTGCATTATCCTCCCGGATTCCCGCGTTTCGAGAGTCTCAACCCGTCCGTCCGCTTCAAACTGCCCCGGCATCCCCATGTTGTCAGGAGGAATGGCTGATGAACGACGCGAACTACTCCCTCGTGCTGTTTACCGTGCTCGCCCAAGGCTCCGTCGGGATGATCGTGACGAGCTACCTGTGCTTCCGGCTGGCGGGGCGGGGTGAAATGCCGCACATCCGGCGCGAATGGATCATGGCCGGAGTGCTGCTTCTGGCGGGCCTGACCGCTTCGTTGTTTCACATCGGGCATCCCTTCGGCGCGGCGGCGGCGCTCACCCACGTGGCGACGTCCTGGCTGAGCCGTGAGGTGATCGCCGTCTGCCTGTTCGGCGCGCTGACGGCGTACACGATCGTCGCGATGCGCAAGAGCCTGCCCGCGTCCTTGATGCTCGGCACGGCGATCCTCGGCGTCGTGTCCCTCGTCGTGTCCGGGGCCGCGTACGCGCCCCCGAGCCTCCCCGCGCTCAACAACGCCTCGCCGATCGCCTTGTTCCTCCTGACGGCGGCGAGCATCGGCCTGGCCTCGAAGAGCTTCTTCGGCCCGAAGGACGATGACGGCTTCGTGGCCCAGTGGCTGATCTTCGTGCTCATCGCGTCGATCGCCGTCAGGATCATCCTGCCGAGCATCTGGTCCTCCGGCGGCGCGGTGATGATGAAGACGGGGCAGGCCTGGTTCGCCTCGCCCGTGTTCTGGCTGCACATCGTCCTGCTCGCCGCGCCGATTCCCTTCCTGCTGAAGAGCAAGGCGTTGAAGCCGTGGATGTTCGTGGCCGTTCTCGCAGCCGAGCTGCTCGGCCGCCTGACGTTCTTCGTCGGCACGGCCGCGACCTACCAGAACATCGGACATCTGTTTTAACTGACCGGCCGCCGCGATTCAGCGGACGAATCGCGGCGGCCGCAATCGAGGTCGAAATGGATATCGGGAATTACAGCTTCAGCGAATTCAAGAATCTCGCGGCGGCGTTCCACAGTTACCCCGCGCCCGGTCTTCTGCTGGGCGGGTACATGGTCGAGCGGGCGAGGAGGGAGCTTCCGGACGGAATATTGTTCGAGGCCATCGTCGAAACCCCGAAGTGCCTGCCCGACGCGGTCCAACTTCTCACGCCGTGCAGCATCGGCAACGGCTGGATGAAGATCGTCAACTATGGACGCTACGCCCTGGCCCTGTACGACAAGTATGAGGGAACGGGCTTCCGCGTCTTCGTCGATTCCGAAAAGATCAGGAAGTGGCCCGAGCTGTCCGGCTGGTTCTACAAACTGAAGCCCAAGAAGGAACAGGATTCGGATCGCCTGCTGCGGGAGATCGAAGCCGCCGGCGACACGATCTGCGGCATCGAAACGATCCGCGTCGCGCGGAAATTCCTCGGCAAGCTTCCGTCGAGCAGGATTTCCGATTGCCCCATCTGCGGCGAGGCGTTTCCCGTCAATGACGGCGCCGTCTGCCGGGGCTGCCAGGAGAAGGCCATATACGACACGAGGGACGACGATCGCGCGCGCGAGAGCCCCTCGCTGCGCTCCATGCCCGTGGCCGCCGCGGTCGGGAAGACGGCGCTGCACGACATGACGCAGATCGTCCCGGGGAAGATGAAGGGCGCGGCCTTCAAGGCCGGGCAGGTCATCAGCGCGGGCGACGTGTGCCGTCTGCAGCAGATGGGCAAGAACAACGTGTTCGTCGAGGACGCCGCCGGTGTCGGCTCCGAGTGGGTTCATGAAAATGACGCCGCGCGGGAATTCGCGCGGAGAATGGCGGGCCGGAACGTCTAGTTCGGCGAGGCCGACGAGGGGAAGGTCGTCTTCACGGCGAAGATCGACGGCCTGCTGACCCTGGATCGCGACAAGCTGAAGGCCTTCAACCTCGTTCCCGGCGTGATGTGCGCCTCGCGCCACGGCGACGCCATGGTCGAACAGGCCAAGCCCATCGCGGGGTGTCGCGCGATTCCGCTGTATCTTTCGCGCGCGGACTTCTCGAAGGCGCAGCATGTCCTTGGCACGGAGCCCATCTTCAACGTCGTCCCGTTCCGCGAGGCCAAGGTCGGAATCATCGTCACCGGCACGGAGGTCTTCACCGGCCTGATCGAGGACAAGTTCATCCCGGTGGTCAGGGCCAAGGTGGAAAAGCTCGGCTGCACCGTCGTGGGCGGCGAGATCCAGCCTGACGACAGGAAGCGCATCGCGGACAGCGCCGAGCGGATGATCGCCGACGGCGCCGACATCATCATCACGACCGCCGGTCTTTCCGTCGATCCCGACGACGTGACGCGGGCCGCGCTGCACGACGTGGGCATGAGCGACGCCCTGTACGGCATGCCCGCGCTTCCTGGAGCCATGAGCCTGGTGGGGAAGATCGGGAGCGTGGACATCATCGGCGTCCCCGCCTGCGCGATCTTCTTCAAGGCGACCGGCTTCGACCTCATTCTGCCGCGCGTCGTCGCCGGACTGCCCATCACGCGGAACGATCTCGCCGACTATGCGGAGGGAGGATTTTGTCTGGGATGCAAGTCCTGCACATTCCCCAAGTGCCCGTTCGGCAAGTAAGCAAAACACGTTGAGGAGGATGACATGGATAGCGGAAAAGAAACCATGCGGACGGACGAGAAGAGAAGATCGCTGTTGAAATGGGCCGCGGCGATCGGTTGCGTGAGCGCGCTCCCCGGGGCCGGTCTGCTCGCGGGCGGGAAGCGGGCGGCCGCCTCCAGCGCGAAGCCGGGCGAGAAAGTCGTCTGGACCTCCTGCAACGTCAACTGCGGGAGCCGTTGCGTCCTGCGCGCGCACGTCTCCGACGGAATCATCACGCGCATCGAGACCGACGACCTCGGCGACGACCAGTACGGCGACCATCAGGTGCGCGCCTGCCTGCGCGGCCGTTCGATGCGGCAGCGGGTCTACGCCAAGGAACGGCTGAAATATCCCATGCGCCGGGTCGGCAGGCGCGGGGAAGGGAAGTTCGAGCGCATCAGCTGGGACGAGGCCCTGGACGAGATCGCGGCCCGACTGAAGAAGACCATCGCCAAGTGGGGCAACGAAGCCGTCTACCTGAATTACGGCACGGGAAACCTCGGCGCCGTCATGTCCAAGTCCTGGCCCACCGGCTCCACCCCGGTCGCCCGCCTCATGAACTGCCTCGGCGGCTACCTGAACCAGTACGGCACGTACAGCGACGCCATGATCGACATGGCCCTGCCGTACACCTTCGGCGACGGCTGGGTCGAGGGCAACGCCTTCTCGGACATCGCCTACAGCAAGCTGGTCGTGTTCTTCGGCAACAACCCCGGCGCGACGCGGATGAGCGGCGGCGGCGTGCTGCATGACATCCTGACCGCGCGGAAGAAGGGCGACACGAAGATCATCGTCGTCGACCCCCGCTATACGGACACGGCGGCCGCCATGGCGGACGAATGGATCCCCATCCGTCCCGGGACCGACGCCGCCCTCGTCTGCGGCCTGGCCCACGTCATGATCACGGAAGGCCTTGAGGACAAGGATTTCATCAGGAAATACACCGTGGGGTTCGACGAGGACTCCATGCCCGAGGGCGTGCCCGCCGGGAACTCCTACAAGTCCTATATCCTGGGCCTGGGCGAGGACAAAACCCCCAAGACGCCCGAATGGGCCGCGTCCATCACCGGCATTCCCGCCCGGCGCATCGTGCAGCTCGCCCGTGAGATCGCGGGCGCGAAGCCGTGCTACATCGCGCAGGGCTGGTCCGTGCAGCGCCAGGCCAACGGCGAGCAGAACTGCCGCGCCGTGTGCATGCTGCCCATCCTGACCGGCAACGTCGGGGTGCGCGGCGGCAATACGGGCGCCCGGGAAGACGGCTACTGGCTTCCGTTCACGCGTTTCCCCGTGCTGAAGAATCCGGTGTCCACCTCGATCTCCTGCTTTCTGTGGACCGACGCCATCGAGCGCGGCCCGGAGATGACCGCCAAGCGGGACGGCGTGCGGGGCCGGGACAAGTTGCAGGTTCCGATCAAGTTCATCTGGAACTACGCCGGAAACTGCCTGGTCAACCAGCACGCGGACTCGGGAAAGACCGCGCGGATACTGGCCGACGACACCAAGTGCGAAACGATCGTCGTCATCGACAACTTCATGACCCCGAGCGCCAAGTTCGCGGACATTCTCCTCCCCGCCGTGACCAACCTGGAGGAAGACGACTTCGCGCAGCACGGCTTCGTTTCCGAGATGGGCTACGTGATCTTCGCCCAGAAGGCCATCGAGCCGTTGTTCGAGTCGCGGTCCGTGTACGACATGTGCGCCGACATCGCGAAGCGCTTCGGCGTGGAGCGGCAGTTCACCGAGGGACGGACGCGCCGGGAGTGGATGCAGTACCTTCTCGACCAATCCCGCATCAAGCTTCCGGAATTGCCGGAGAAACTGGACGACGCCTTCGCCATGGGGATCTTCAAGAAGCGGATAACGGATCTTCCGGGCATCCCCTACAAGGACTTCCGCGACGATCCGGTCAAGAACCCCGTCAAGACGCCGTCCGGAAAGCTGGAAATCTTCTCCAAGCGCCTCTGGGAGATCGGCAGGGAATGGGATCTCCCGCAGGGGGACCGGATTTCCGGCCTGCCCGAATACAACGCCACCTGGGAAGGCGTGGCCGATCCGTTGCGGGCGAAGTATCCGCTGCAACTCATCGGGCACCATTACAAGCAGCGGACGCACTCCACATACGGCAACGTCGACTGGCTGAAGAAGGTCGCTCCGCAGGAACTCTGGATCAATCCGGTCGACGCCGAGGCCCGCGGCATCGCGCACGGGGACGAGGTCAAGGTCTCCAACGACCGGGGGGTCGTGTTCACCACGGCGAAGGTGACGCCCCGGATCATGCCCGGCGTCCTGTCTCTTCCCGAGGGCGCGTGGTTCACGCCGGATTCGGGCGGCAATGACCATGGCGGATGCGTCAACGTCCTCACGTCATTGCGTCCCTCGCCACTGGCGAAGGGCAATGCCCAGCATACCAATCTTGTGGAAGTCAAAAAGGCTTAGTGGGGACACGCCATGAAGAAACCGTCGTTTCACGTCGACTTGAACAAGTGTACCGGGTGCAAGACATGCATGATCGCCTGCATGGACAAGAACAATACGAACGAAAACATACTGTTCCGGCGTGTCGTCGAATATTCTGGCGGAAGCTGGGTCCGCAATGCCGACGGCACGTATGAGCAGAACATCTTCGCGTATTATGTGTCGATGGCCTGCAATCATTGCGAGGATCCGATCTGCGTGAAGTCCTGCCCGACGACCGCCATGCACAAGGACGAGAACGGCATCGTGAGCGTCGACCATGAAAAGTGCGTCGGGTGCAGATATTGCGAGCTGGTTTGTCCCTATTCCGCTCCGCAGATCGACGCCCGCCTGGGAAAGATGACGAAGTGCGACTTCTGCCGCGATTATCTCGAGCAGGGACGCCCCCCGGCCTGCGTCGCCGCCTGTCCGACCCGCGCGCTCACCTTCGGCGACTATGAGACGCTTCAGAAGCGGTACGGAGAAGCGCAGACGTTCGCGCCGCTTCCCGATCCGGCGATCACGAAGCCCCGTTTGTTCCTCACCGCGAACAAGAACGCGCGGCAGCTCGGGGCGAGCAACGGAAAGATTCAAAACCCCGAAGAGGTGTAGTCATGCTCACAGCAGAATGGAGTCTGGTCTTCTTCACCGTCATCGTGCAGGTGGCCGCCGGCATGCTGCTCGCCGCCGAAACCGCGAAAACGACCGTGCGTCTTGAGACGGGCGGCCTGCTGCGGCTTCAGGCCCCGATCGCGTGCGGCCTGGTCGCGCTCGGGTTCATCTTCTCCGGCGCGCATCTCGGGTCGCCGATGCACAGCCTGTTCACGCTCTTCAACGTGCCGCATTCGCCCTTGAGCAGGGAGATCGTGGCCGTCGGGCTCCTGCTGGCCGCCGCGATCGCCCTCGCGTACCTGCGTCTGAAAAAGGGCAATGAGGCGAAGGTGCTGGGCATCGTGGCCGCGATCCTCGGCATCGTCGCCGTGTTGTCCATGACCCGGGTCTACATGGTGTCCACCGTGCCCGTGTGGAACAACTCCGCCACCTGGCTCGGCTTTCTCGGGACGATGCTGCTTGTCGGGCCGATGATCGCCGGAACCGTGTTCCTCTACCAGGCGAAGGGCGCTTCGGACGTCGATGCGCGGCCGATGTTCAAGGTCTTCTCCATCATCTTCGCCGTCGGGTTCGCCTTGAAACTCATCGGCATTCCGATGTCGACGGCCGCATTCTCCTCGCTGTCGCAACTCGGCCTGTCGTCCTATTCACCGATCGCCGGCGCGGGAACGGCCCTGTTCATCACGAGGCTGCTTCTGCTGATCGTCGGCGTGGGCCTGTTCTGCAAGGTCGTTCTCGGCGTCCAGGGGGATGGGCGGACGCCGCGCATGAATCTGTGCGCGTGCGCCGCTCTGCTGGTCGTCATGGGTGAACTGTTGGACCGCGCGATGTTCTTCGGGGCGTATGCCAGGATAGGCCTGTAGGAATGACAATCGGCGGCCCGGCGATCGCGCCGGGCCGCCCTGAAGAAAAATCATGAACGACGACATCCGCTTTTCACGACTCGCCGTCGCGTTCTTCTTCCTCGGGAACGGCTATGCATTCCCCCCGCGGGCGGAATTGCTGAGTGCATTGCGGGATGACCGCCTGTTCGACGACTGGGTTTTGCCGATTCAGACGGACGGGGGCCGGAAGGGACTCGCGATGCTGCGGGAATTCGCGGCCGGATACGATGATTCCGGGCTCGTCGCGGTGCGGCGGGATTTCGACGGCCTCTTCGTCTGTTCCGATCGTCCGGTGCCGATTTGGGAATCGGCCTGGGTGAACGGCGACGGATTGTTGTTTCAGAAGACAAGCCTTGATGTGTCGCGCCGCTACGAGGCGAATGGATTCACTTTTCCCAGGACATGCAACGAGCCTGCCGACCATTTCGGTTTCGAGCTGCTGTTCGTCTCCAGCTTGTCGAACGACATTCACGCCTGCATGGACAGGGGCGACGCCGCGAACGCCCGCCGCATCGTCACGGAACTCGACCGGTTTGTGGACGAACATGTGCTGCAATGGGCCGACGCCTTCCTGTCCGAGGTGTTGAAAAGGACGGGAAGCCGCTACTATGCCGGGTGTTCCCTGCTGTGCTCGGACGCCATCACGACCCTGCGCCGTTTCTTGGGCGAGTGGGAATGAACCGTCATGCCCCGGGTCATCGTCAACGCGGCGCGATGCGTGAATGCGAGAAAAACCGTCTGCTCCCGGTGCGCCGACATCTGTCATTCCCATTCGATCCGCCTGGGCGGCATGCCCTCGATCGACCGCCTGTCCTGCAATGACTGCGGCGCATGCGCCGCCATATGCCCGACGGACGCGCTCGCGGCTTTCGACTCCGGGCGCTTTCTCGGGAGGGTCCGCCGCTTGCCGAAAAGCGCGTCGATCGTGCTGGGATGCAAGATGGTCGCGGGACCGGGTTCGGATGTGGTCGGCATCGAACATTGTTTCTCGGCGCTGGGGGCTGATGCCCTGATGGGGCTCGTGGCCCTGGGATTTGCAAGCGTCGTCTTCGCTCACGGAGATTGCGCGGGCTGCACGGAAGGCGACAGGCTGCGCGGCTTCGAACGCATGCTGGAGGAGACGGCGAACTGGCTCTCGGTGTTCGGCCTGCGGGACGGCGTGCGTCTTGAACGACGCCGCATCCCCGAGGCCGCCGGGCGGCAGGCCCGGGTCGATCATTCCAGGCGCAATTTCTTGTCCGCGTTTTTCAACGGGAGGAGGGAGCCGGGCGGTTCCATGTCCGAAAAGAGTCCGCTGCCCGCCGACGCCGCGCCCGACAAGCACGAGAATCTCGTGCGGCAGTTGCGCCGCATCCGCCGGAACCATCCGATCGCCCCGGAGCCTGGGCGGCATCCGGTTCAGATCGCGGACACGTGCAACGCCTGCGGTGCGTGCGGCGCGGTGTGCCCGACCGGGGCCCTGCAGTGTTCAGCAGGGGGAGACCGCTTCCGGGTGGATCATACGCCGTCGAAATGTCTCCGCTGCACCCTTTGCGTGAGCGTATGCGGGAAAAAGTGCATCACGTTCAACTGCGACGGATATTCCCTACCGCTTCTTGACGGAACTGAAGTCGTCGCGGACTTCGCGTGCCTGAAATGCGTCCGGTGCAACTCCTCATCGAAGGAATTGTCGAAGGACGGCCTCTGCGCCATCTGCGACAAAAAAGTGCGGATAGGAATCCGGACCTAGAAGGAGGCCGATGATGCGCCGCCCTCCGGCGGCGTCCCTGTTCGAGCCTGGACGGTGGGAGGTTCGGCGCGGTATATGGGGCGGCGACGGGGGCGTTCGGGCCCGGAGGCGAGGAACTGGAGACGCTCTGGTGAAGGGACTCTCATGAAAACAGCCGATGGCGGGAAAAAAGACGGCGGCGCGCGCATTCTGTTCCAGATGTGCGCCGTCCTGCTGATCCTCCTTTCCTGTGCCGGGAACGCCCGGGCGCGGCAGGACGCCGAAAAACTCCTGGTCGGCATCTTCGAGGACCAGCCGCAAATATTCCTGGATGAAAAAGGTCGGGAGCAAGGGCTGTTCGTCGACGTCCTGGAGGACATCGCCGCGAAGGAGCACATCGACATCCAGTACGTCTACGGCACCTGGATCGACCTGCTCGACAAGCTCGACCGGGGCGAGATCGACCTGCTGCCGGCCACCTACTATACGAAGGAGCGGGCGCGGAAGTTTCTGTTCACCGCCGACTACCTCCTGATGGACTGGGGACAGCTTTGGACCGGCGACAACTCTTCGGTCAATTCCATCTTCGACCTTGAAGGCGGGAGCCTGGGAGTCGTCCGGGGCAACGCTTTCACGCAGCCGTTTCTGGGGCTGCTCGAGAGCTTCAGGATCTCCTGCACCGTCGTCGAGTTCGACGAGCATACGGCATTGTTCTCGGAACTGGAGCGTGGAACGGTCGACGCCGCGATCGTCGGGAGGTACGCCGGGTTTCTGAAGGGCAGGAAAGACAGGTTGAAGGCGATCCCTTTCGTCTTCAACCCCTGCGAGGTCCGTTACGCCGCGCCGAAGGACGGCGGCGAATGGATCATCGGCCTTCTGGATCGCCATATCGCGGCGATGAAGGCCGACAAGAATTCCGTCTATTACGCCTCATTCAACAAGTGGTTCAACCCGAAGCCGGACTGGACCCTCCCATCCTGGTTTTGGCCCACGATCGGCGGATGTGCCGCCGCCGCGGCGCTGCTGTTGTCCCTCAGCGTCATCCTGAAACGGCAGGTGACGCTCAGGACGGCCAAGCTCGTGGAGGCCAACGAGGCCCTCACCGCCTCGCGGGACCAGATCCGCCGTCTGATCGTCCATCAGCAGAAGGAGTTGGAGGACGAGCGGCGCCGCTTCGCCCATCAGGTTCATGACGACCTGGGGCAGACCATGACCGCGATCAAGATCAATCTCGTTTTCCTGGGGAAGTTCTTGGAGTCGCCCGGCGAAAAGGCGCGGGAGAAGCTGTCGCTCCTGATCGATTTGATCAACGGCGCGCTGGTGTCCGTCCGGAGCATCTCCAACGACATCAGCCCGAAGCAGTTGGACGATCTGGGCTTGGCCGCGACCGTGAAATGGCACGCGATGAATTTCTCGAAGGTCGTCAACATACCGATTCATTTCAATGGCACGACCGAGCGGTTCAATCTCACGCGCGAACAGCGGATCGCCATCTACCGCATCTTCCAGGAGGCGCTGACCAACGTGGTCCGCCATGCGGCGGCGACGGCCGTCACCGTCCAGGTCCGGCGCGTCGGCCAGTCCATCGAGCTGATCGTCGAAGACGACGGAACCGGGTTCACGGCCGAGGAGTTGATCAAGAAAGGCTCGTTCGGCGTCATCGGGATGAAGGAAAAGGCCTACGCGCTCGACGGCGAGCTTGATATAGACTCCGTGCGCGGACAGGGGACGCGCGTTCGGCTTCTGGTGCCCATTCATCCAGAGGAGCGGATCGCGTGAAGATTCTCCTCGTCGATGACCACGGAATCGTCCGCTGCGGGATCAGGGAGGTCGCGCAGGAGTACTCCCCGGACCTCGAGTTCGAGGAGGCCTCGACCTCGCAGGAGGCCATGCGCAAGATAGCCGCCGAGGCCTTCGGACTGGTCCTGCTCGACTTGTCCCTCCCGGACGAGTCCGGGTTGGAGACGATGCGGAAGATACGCAACGTGCGCCCGGAGCTGCCCGTACTCGTCCTCAGCATGCACCTGGAAAGTGAGTACGTCGTGGCCGCCTTCAGGGCCGGAGCCAACGGCTATCTGCCGAAAAGCTTCGCGGCCGAGGAACTCGTCACGGCCATTTCGGACGTGCTGGACGGGAAGCGCTACATCAGCCCGGCGCTGACGGCGGATCTGCTGGACGAGAAGGTCAGCCAGTACGGCAAGGCGGCTGACAGAACCCTGTCGGAACGCGAGAAACAGGTGCTCATCCTGCTGGCCCAGGGCGAGAAGCTGTGCGACGTCGCCGAGCGGATGGGGTTGAACCCCAAGACCGTCGGCACGTATAAGATCCGGGCCATGAAGAAGCTCGGCCTGAAGAACAACGCCCAACTGTTCCAGTACATGGCCAAGTGCGGCTTCCGCCTGTGACCGGCGCCCGCTGGACGCGTACGCTGCCGGTTCCTCCCTGGGCGGATTGCGTTCCTCATTCATCTCCTGCTACTGAAAGATCTATGGGATTGCTCAAGTCCATCCGCGCGGAAATGCGTTCGCCCTTCGCCCTGACCGCCTTGCGGGCCAGTGAGCTGGAAGTCGGAAACCCTTTGCCCAGGGCCGCGTTTCTGCTCGTCTTTCTCGGCGAGTCGGCAGTACGCGTGCTGCTCGGCCAGGAGGGGACGGACCTCCTCGTCAAGCCGCTGCCGCACGGCCTCTGCGCCGCGGCGGGGGTGGGGCTGTTCTGCTGGATCGTGGACCGGCTGTACGATTCGCAGTGCCCGCCGCCGATCGGTCAGAGGCCTGATGAGGACGGGCTTTCTCTGCCGCGTCTCCGCGCCTGACGGATCAGCTCGGTGCGGAAACCCGTCGGTTCAGGACGGACCCCTTAGCCCTTCGTTTTTTCTGTCCGAGGCCTGCCGCGCGCTCCAGCGGCGTGCCAGGACCGCGCCGGTCATGTTCTGGATCAGGCTGAAGAGCGCGCCGGGCAGGGCGGCCAGGACCGTGAAGTGTTTGACCGCCAGGGCCACGGCCAGCCCCGAGTTCTGCATGCCCACCTCGATGGCGATGGTCCGTGCCTCGGTCGTGTTGCGCCGGAAGAGCCGCGTCAGGCCGTAGCCCAGGCCGAAGCCCAGGAGGTTGTGGGCCGTCACGGCCAGCAGCGCCAGGCCGGGGAAGGCCAGGATGGCCTCGCGGTTGAGGGCCATGACGCAGGCGATGACCAGCGAGATGACCAGGATCGAGACCGATGGCAGGGCGCGCTGCACCGGGGCCAGATGGCGGCGCAGGAGACGGCGCAGGATCAGGCCGTCCATCAGCGGGAAGACCACGATCCAGAACACCGAGCGCATCATGCCGTAGAAGTCGATCTCGATGCGGTGGCCGAGAATCCATTCCACCAGGGCCGGGGTGGCCAGGGGCGCGAGCACGGTGGAGCAGAGCGTCAGGAGCACGGACAGGGCCACGTCGGCCCGGGCCAGATAGGCGATGACGTTGGAGGCCGTGCCGCCGGGGCACGCGCCCACCAGGACCAGCCCCACCAGCAGATCCCGGGGCAGTCCGAGGACCGCGCCCAGCGTCACGGCCGCCAGGGGCATGACCGAGTATTGCAGGCTCAGGCCGATGAGGATCGAGGGCCAGCGCGCGGCCGCGCCCTTGAAGTCCTCCCAGTCCAGGGTCATGCCCATGCCGAACATGATCAGGCCCAGGGCGGGGGCGATGAAGGCCCCGGCCCAGGAGAACAGCTCCGGTCGGAGCAGGGCCAGGCCCGAAAGCCCGGCGGCGATGAGCGGAAAATGACGTTCCAGTCCTTGAGGCTTGGTGATCTGCTGCATGATCCTCCTGGCCCGGCTCCCGGGCGCGCCCCCTTCCCTATGGGCGGAAGCCGGATCAAGTCAACCCGGATGGCGATTCGGCCTTGACCTTTCGACTTGGGAAAGGCTACAGCTCGAATCAGTACCGGAAACCGCAACCAGCGAGAACCCGCATGAACCGCATTCACGCCGCCACCGCCGCCCAGGGCTTCCAGGCCCTATCCGCCGTCGTGGTCGTCGTACGCCTCGTAGGCGTCTGCGCGTCGTAGCGGGTCCGGTCACATCAGGCAACCAACCCCCCGTCGGCGCGCGTCGGCGGGGGGTTCGCGTTTTCCGCGCCCGTGGAGAACAGGACCAGCGCCGGCGGCGTCAGGGGGCACCCCGAGAGGAGGAGTGTCCATGCAGAGCATGTCCGGAGCGGAACTGGTCATCCGCCTGCTGGAGCGTCAAGGAGTGGAGTGCATCGCCGGGATTCCCGGCGGCGCGAACCTGCCTCTCTACGACGCCCTGTCCAAAAGTCCAGCCATTCGTCACGTCCTGGCCCGCCACGAGCAGGGCGCGGGCTTCATCGCCCAGGGCATGGCCCGGTCCACGGGGCGGCCCGCCGTCTTCTTCGCCACCTCCGGACCGGGAGCCACCAACACGCTCACGGCCCTGGCCGACGCCAAGCTCGACTCCGTGCCGGTGATCTGCATCACCGGCCAGGTGTCGCGTCCGCTCATCGGCACGGACGCCTTCCAGGAGGTGGACATCTACGGCATGAGCATCCCGGTCACCAAACACAACTTTCTGGTGCGTTCGGTGGAGGACCTGCCGCGCGTCATCACGGAGGCCTTCCGCATCGCCGCCTCCGGGCGTCCCGGCCCGGTGCTGGTGGACATCCCCAAGGACGTCCAGACCGCGACCATCGTCCTTTCGACTCTGCCCGAGCCCGCCGGGCCGGACCCGGTGGAGCCCCCGGACGCCGAGTCCCTGACCCGGGCCGCGCGCATGATCGACGAGGCCGAGCGGCCCATCCTGCTCCTGGGTGGCGGAGTGGCGGCCTCGGGTGCATCTGGGGCGGCCTTCCGTCTGGCCGAGCGGGCAGGACTGCCCACGACCATGTCCCTGCTTGGGCTCGGGGCCATGCCCGAGAATCATCCCCTGCATCTGGGCATGCTCGGGATGCACGGCGCGCGCTGCGTGAACATGCTCATGGAGGAGTGCGACCTGCTGCTGGTGGCCGGGGCGCGCCTGGACGACCGGGCCACGGGCCAGGTGGAGCGTTTCTGTCCCAAGGCCAAGCTCATCCATATGGACATCGACCAAAGCGAACTGGACAAGCTCAAGCAGGCCCATCTGGGGATCATGGCCGACGCGGGCACGGCTCTGACGGCCCTGGCGGGCCTCGTGGCCCTCTCCGAGAGGCGGGAGTGGCTGGCCCGCGTGGCCGAGTGCAAGGCCGCCCATCCGTTGCTCTTGTCCGGCTCGGATGACCCGCGCGCGCCTTACGGCCTGGTGCGCCGCACCGGCGAAATCCTCGGCCCGGAGGCCATCGTGACCACGGACGTGGGCCAGCACCAGATGCGCGCGGCCCAGGCCTATCCGGGCCTGCGCCCCCGCCGCTGGCTGACCTCGGGCGGCCTGGGCACCATGGGTTTCGGCCTGCCCGCGGCCATCGGCGCGGCCCTGGCCCATCCGGATCGTCCCGTGGTCTGCTTCACCGGCGACGGCAGCCTGCTCATGAACATCCAGGAGCTGGCCACGGCGGCCGAGACCGGCGTGAACGTGAAGATCGTCCTGGCCAACAACAACGGCCTGGGCCTGGTGCAGCAGCAACAGGATCTGTTCTACGGACGGCGCATCTTCGGCTCGGGCTACCGGCTGCGGGTGGACTTCCCGCGCGTGGCCGAGGGCTTCGGCGTGCATGCCGTGGACCTGGGAAGCAGTCGCGATCCGTTGGCGGACCTGGAGCGGGCGCTGCTGCGCGAAGGCCCCTGTCTGGTCAACGTGCCCGTGGCCGCCGAGGAGAACGTCTACCCCATGGTGCCGCCAGGAGCGGCCAACATCGAGATGATCGGAGGGGAAGCCCATGCGCATGCTCACGCCTGAAGACGGAACCCGTCCCGCCCGCGCGCTTACCGCCCTGCGGCTCACGGTGAACAACCATCCCGGCGTCATGTCGCATATCTGCGGCCTGTTCGCCCGCCGGGCCTTCAACGTGGAGGGCATCCTCTGCACGCCGCTGGGCGGCGGGGCCATCAGCCGGATCTGGCTCCTGGTCCAGGAGGACGAACGCCTGGAGCAGATGATCCGTCAGGTGCGCAAGCTCCAGGACGTGCTGGAGGTCCTGCCCTACGCGGCCGACGAGGGCGCCTTCACCAGCCTGGACGCCTGCGTGGAGGGCTGGGAGCGGGGACGGACCCTGCTGGCCTGATCCCCCGCGGCGGGTATTGAGGAAGAGCCCTTCCCGTTATGCGGGAGGGGCTCTTTCCGTTTCGCTTGCGGCGGTCAGGCGCGGGATTTCTCCCGGCAGGCGGCGTCGGTGCAGGGACCGTGGTCCGGCGCCTTGTCCAGGGGGCCTTCGAAGGCTTCCTTGCCGCACCAGCAGCAATAGCGCCGGTACGGCTTGGGTCTGGAATAGTCGGGCTTGGGATCGTTGTGCCAGCAGTGCCGCCCGCTGGGGGCGTGAGCGCAGTCGTCGTCCATGGTGGCCTCCGGCTTTTCATTCAGCATGACACGCCGTGGCGGCGGACGACATGATTAAGCTCCTGGGCTGCGGAGTTTTCGAGTTGCGTTATAAAAAATGAGTTTCGTCTTTTCTTTTCCGCGGCCCGGATGTTATGCTGCAGACATGCAATTGTGTCATAAAAAGAAGTAGAAACGATATTGGAGGCCGAAATGCGCATGTCGATAAAAGTGAAACTCATCGCGGGACTCCTGGCCGTCGTCACGATCATCATGCTCGGCATCTTCGCCGTCATCGGCCTGAACTTCAGCTCCCAGTCCATCGACGCCTTCATCCGTTCGGCCACGGGCGAGATGTCCCAGGTGGACTACGCCATCAATCTCTTTCTGGATGAAAGCATGATGAACGCCGAGATGATGGCGCGGCATCCCTTGACCGCGCGTCTCGGCGAGATCACCACCAGCCATGTGAACACCACGGAGAAGCGCAAGGCCCGGGTCGCACCGGACGATGCCGTGGGGCGCGAAGTGGTGGATTTCTTCACGGCGGTGCAGAATACGCATCCGGCCTATGTCGAGGTCTTCCTCGGCACGGAGAAGGGCGCCTTCGTCTCCGCGCTGGAGGAGAGCGACATGCCGGCCGGATACGACCCCCGCAAACGCCCCTGGTACAAGGAGGCCTTGCCGATTCGGGATAGGGCCTCGCTGTCCAAGGCCTACGTCTCCACCACAGGCGAGGCCGTCACCAGCGTCATGCGCACCGTAGTCCGCAACGGGGACGTCCTGGGCGTGGTCGGCGTGGACATTTCTCTCAAGCGTCTGACCGATTTGGTCAAATCCATCCGCCTCGGGCAGACGGGCTACATGGTGCTCATCCAGGACGACGGCGTGATTCTGGCCGATCCGCGCCATGAGGATCAGAATTTCAAGAATGTCAGCGAACTGAAGGAAAAATCTCTGGAGAAGATGTTCAAAATCGGCTCGGGCAACACCGACGCCGTGGTCGACGGCAAGGACTACCTCGGGCTGGTGCTGACTTCCAAGAAGACCGGCTGGCGTCTGGTAGGCCTCATCGAACGGGCCGAGATCACGGCTCCGGTGAGGCAGACGCTGGTCATGCTCGGCGGGGCCTGCCTGGTCGCCCTGGCGTTGCTGGCGGCGGCCATCTGGTTCCTGGCCAACACCACCATCATCCGGCCGCTCATGCGCGTGGCCGACTTCCTGGGGGCCATCGCCAAGGGCGTCTACGACCACCGCCTGAGCCATTCCCGCACGGATGAGATCGGGCACATCTACGATTCGCTGAACAGCACGGCCCAGGTGCTTCAGGACAATATCGAGGAGATTCGGACCAAGAGCCGCGAGGCCGAGGACAAGGCCCGGGCAGCCGAACAGGCCACCGCCGCCGCCGAGGAGGCCCGGACCAAGGCCGAGCGGGCCAGAGCCGAGGGCATGCTGCACGCGGCCCAACGCCTGGAGGAGGTCGTCCGGCGCATCGGCGAGGCCTCCGAGCGCATCACCTCCAAGTCCCGGGACATCCAGGGCGGCACCGAGACCCAGCGTGACCGCATTCAGGCAACGGCCACGGCCATGGAGGAGATGAACGCCACGGTGCTGGAGGTGGCCAAGAACGCCAGCAACGCGGCCGAGCAGGGCAAGCTGGCCAAGGACAAGGCCCAGGAGGGCGCCACCGTGGTCGAGCACTCCATCGAGGCCATGAACACCACCCAACGGCAGGCCGAGGTGCTCCAGGCCAACATGTCCCAGCTGGACGACCGGGCCCGGGCCATCGGCAGCGTGATCACCGTCATCGAGGATATCGCGGACCAGACCAACCTCCTGGCGCTCAACGCGGCCATCGAGGCGGCCCGGGCGGGCGAGGCCGGGCGAGGCTTCGCCGTGGTGGCCGACGAGGTGCGCAAGCTGGCCGAGAAGACCATGACCGCCACCAAGGAGGTCGGCGAGTCCATCCTGTCGATCCAGAAGGTGGCCGCGGCGAACATCTCCTCCATGCAGGGGGCCCTGGACGACCTGTCCAAGGCCACGGGCCTGGCCCGGGATTCCGGCGGCGCGCTCACGGAGATCGTGGCCAACACCGAAGCCTCGGCCGGGCAGATCCAGAGCATCGCCACGGCGGCCGAGGAACAGGCGGCGGCCTCGGAGGAGATCAACCGCTCCATCGAGGAGATCAACTCCATCGCTCTGGCCACCTCGAACAACGTGGAGGAGTCGCTGGAGAGCCTGGAGGCCCTCGGGCAACAGGCCACGGCGCTTTCCGGGCTGATCAACCAACTCAAGAGCGAGGCCGGACAATAAGGAGAGCGGCGATGCTTGCCAAGATTGGAACGAGCGCATAAGAAGCCACGGCAAGAATATACAGGAGGCAGCATGCCCTCGTTCGACATCGTCAGTCAGGTGGACCTGCAGGAAGTGGACAACGCCTGCAACAACGTGCGCAAGGAAATCGCCACGCGCTTCGATTTTCGGAACGTGCCCACGGAGATCGAGCTGAACAAGAAGGACAAGCGCATCCAGGTCACCACCGGCAGCGAAACGCACCTCAAGTCCGTGCGCGAGCTGCTCATGGGCCACTGCGTGCGCCGCAAGGTGGACCCCAAGTGTCTGGAGTTCGGCAAGCACGAGCCCACGTCCCAGGGCCGCGTCAAGGCCGAGGTCAAGATCCGCGAGGGCATCGTCAAGGAGACCGCCCAGAAGATCGTCAAGGCGATCAAGGGTTCGCCGTTTTCCAAGGTGCAGGCGGCCATTCAGGACGAACAGGTGCGGGTCACGGGCAAGAAGCTCGACGATCTGCAGGGCGTCATCCAGCTCGTGCGTGGCATGGACCTGGACGTGCCGGTGCAGTTCGTGAACATGAAACAGTGAAGCGGCCGCGCCGCGATGAAAGAAGCGCCCCCGTCCGGCAGGATGGGGGCGCTTCTTTCATTCTCTCGGGTGAGACCTCAGCCCTTGCGCCGCCGCGCGGCCATGACCAGCGCGCCCAGGCCCATGATGAAACCCAGGCCGCCGAGGATCTCGGCCGCCCCGGGATCGCCGGTTTCGGCCTCGCCGATCTGCTTGCGCAGGGGGGCCAGCTTGGCCTCCACGATGCGGTTCACGGTCTGTTCCAGGGCGGCGGCGTCTGCCGGGGCTGAAGGCTGAGCCTGGGGCGCGGAGTCCTGCGCCCCGGCGGGCGGAGCAGTGGTCGTGACGGCTCCCGGCCCGGACTCCAGATAGTCCTCGGGCTTCATCTCCCACTGGCCCTGGTGGCCTTCTCCAGCCTTGACCACCAGCGTCAGCCCCGGCCGCTTCTCGCGGAATTCCGCCGGGATGGGGAAAGACCATTTGCCGTCGTCGTCCGTGACGCCGCTGAGCAGGACCGCGCCCGTGGCCGTGTCGCGGACCTCCACGCCCCCCTGGTTCACGGCGCGCTTACCGCCGAAGCTGCTTTCGGTGTGAATGGCGCCGTTCTCGGCGTAGGCGAAGATATTCACCTTGTGGGCCAGGGCCGGAAGGGCCGCGCAGAGGACAAGCAGGGCCGCGAGGGCTATGCGGGCCGCGTGACGGTTCATGGGGCGCTCCTTGTTACGATTGGTCGTATGAGGAGCGTTTCGTAGCACATTTTTGAACTTGGTGGCAACATCCCCGTTCAGGCGAAGTCGGCCAGCAAGGCTCCGATATGCACCCCGGCGACCACGGGATCCTCGTGGAACTGCTGGCGGATGCGCCAGCATGCCTGGGTCAGCTGATCCGAGGTGATGCCGGTGCGCAGGGCCGTGTAGGCCTCGATGAAGGCGGCCAGCTTGTCGCACATCTTGAGCAGTTCGCCGTCCTTGGGGTCCAGCTCGTCGTGGTTGCAGTCCCGGCTCAGCTCCGTGCTGCTCATGGCCCGGGCGTGGCCGTTCTCGACCACCGCGGCGGTGAATTCCGAGCCGGTTTCCTGGCCGAGGTAGTAGCCCAGGCGGCCGGCCACGTCAGCGAATCCGTTGGTGCGCAGGGGGTCCATGACCAGGCGTTGCAGTTCGCGGTTTTCGTAGGCCTTGATGAGATCCGCGATTTCCGGGGCCGAGAGCTTCACCGGCGAGATGATGTCGCGGGTGAGCAGTTCGGGCAGGTCATGAAACAGGCCGGAGAAGAAGTTGTTCTGCCGCCGGGCGCGGCAGGCTCCCACCTCCAGGCTGAAGAACCAGGCGAAGGCGGCCACCACGAAGACGTGGCCGAGCACCGAAGTCTCCGGGATGCGCGGGGTCTGGGACCAGCGCTTCTGGAAGCGCAGGTGCCCGCAGATGCCCGCGAAGCGGCCGAGGACGCTCTCGCTTCCGGCCAGCAGGTCCGTGACGCCGGGCAGGTCTTCAAGGCCGCGCAGGCGGTCCACGAAGCTCTTCTCGATCTCGGCCATCTCGTCGTCGGCGCGGTTCAGGGTCTTGAGCAGCTTGAATTCGGAATAGCTGGCGAAGAGGTGCGCCGCCAGAAGGATGCGCCGGGCCGGAGTGTCGTCCACGGGGTTCATCAGGTGCCTGGTCATGCGTTCCCAGGTTTCCTCGCCCAGGGGCGTGACCCGGGGGCGAAGCTGGTCCAGAACCCAGGCGGTGAGCTTGCGGTAGTCCGCCGGGTTGGCCTTGATCTGATAGAAGACCGGCGGCTTGATGTCCGTGATGACCAAACGGTAGAAATAGTCGAAGAGGCCGCCCTCCACGATCTCGTCGCCCAGGCGCAGACGCTCGTCCAGGGAGAGGTTCCGGGAGCTGAGCATGAACAGGAGCCAGGCCGTGATCATCTTGTGGCCCTGCTTGTCCACCTCCACCAGCTCCATGGGCCGCAACTTGTCGTTCCAGCGCTTCATGAACGAACCGGAGAAAACCAGCTCCAGCAGGCTCTTGCGGATGATCGTGTACATGGGCCTCGTCCTCCTCGGCGGTCCTCAGGCCAGACGCGTGAGCAGGGCCACGGTCTCCACGTGGGCCGTGTGCGGGAACAGATCCACGGGCCGCGCGGCGGCCAGGGAATAATTCGGGGCCAGCAAGGCCACGTCGCGGGCCAGGGTGGCCGGGTCGCAAGACACCGCCAGCAGCCGCCGGGGGGCCAGCTCCAGGATGGCCTCGCGGGCCGCGTCGTCCAGTCCGGCGCGCGGCGGGTCGCAGACCAGAACCTCGGGATGGGGCAGGTCGCGGAACAGGTCGGCGTCCACCCGACCGGCGGTGAACAGGCAGTTGTCCAGGCCGTTGGCGGCGGCGTTCTCGCGGGCGTCGGCCACGGCCTCCTCGGAAATTTCGAAGCCGTAGACCCGGGCCGCGTGGCGGGCCAGGGTCAGGCTGATGCCGCCCACGCCGCAATAGAGGTCATAGACCACTTCCGCGCCGGTCAGACCGGCCATGTCCAGGATTTCGGCGTAGAGCAGCCCGGCGGCGGCCGTGTTGGTCTGGAAAAAGGCGTTGGCCGAGACGCGGAAGCGCAGCCCGCCCAGTTCTTCCTCGATATGGTCCGCGCCCAGGGCCAGGATGCCTTCCTCGCCCACGGCCAGGGAGGCGCGGTTGGAGCTGGTGGAATGGGCGAAGCCGGTCAGCGCGGGCACGGCCTCCTTGAGAGCCTGTCCAAGCGCGGCTGCCGTCTTGTAGTGGCGGGAATCGGGGCTGGTGATGCAGTGGGCCAGGATCTGGCCCGTGACCGTGGATTGGCGGATCACGAGATGACGCCAGAATCCTCGGTGCCGCCCGTTCCAGGCGGCCACGCCCGAGGCCCGGCAGAACTCCCGGGCGGCGTTCAGCAGGCGCGCGCTCTCCGGGGACTGGAGGCGGCAATCCGTGAGGTTCACCACCCGGCTGCCGCCGCGTTCCTTGAGGCCCAGGCGCAGGCCCGCGCCATCGCCCTCGAAGGCGTATTCCATCTTGTTGCGGTAGTGGACGACCTCCGGCGACCCCAGGATGGGCCGCTGGTCCACGCTCCAGACGCCGCCGATGCGGGCCAAGGCGTCGGCCACGTGCTGGTTCTTCCAGCGCAACTGCTCGGCGTAATCCAGATCCTGCATGAGGCAGCCGCCGCAGGTTCCGAAGTGGGGGCAGAAGGGCGCCCGCCAGTGCTCGGACTGGCGCAGAACCTCCACGGCCCGCGCCTCGGCGAAGCGTTTCTTGACGCGGTCCACCTGGGCCAGCACGCGCTGGCCGGGCAGACTTCGCTCCACGAAGACCACCAGGCCGTCCACGCGGGCCACGCCCCGGCCGCCCAGGGCCAGGGCCGTGATCTCGCACTCGATCCGGTCGTTCTTTTCGATCATTGCTGCATGCTCCGGTGTGGGCTCATCGCTCCACGTAGGGGTTGAAGTAGCCGAATCCCAGCTCCGGGCAGGCTTTTTTCAGGCGCTTGCGGAAGTTCAGGAAGCCCATGGTCGGGCCCGGGTCGAAGGGTCGGGTGAGGTTCCGGTACAGGTCCGGGTCCAGGTTCAGGTTGCGCAGTTGGATGAAGTTCACTCCGCGTGAGCGGACCAGCCCGGTCAGGGCCTCCAATTCGGCTTCGCCGTCGGTGAAGCCGGGGAAGAACAGCAGGTTCAGGGAGACGAACAGGCCCTCGGCATGGGCGGCGGCGATGCTTTCGAGCACGTCCTCGAAGGCGTAGCCGTGCGGCCGGTAGTAGGCCTCGTAGGGATCCTTGCGGGCGCTGTTCAGGCTGACCCGGATGGAGCTGACTCCGGCCCGGGCCAGGTCCGGGATGGTCGCGGGCAGGCTCGCGTTGGTGTTCACGTTCACCGTGCCCGGGCCGCCCTTGGCCCGGTAGCGGGCCGTGGATTCGGCGATGAGCGCGGCCTCGGTCAGGGGCTCGCCCTCGCAGCCCTGCCCGAAGGAGAGGATCGGGCGGCGTTCGCGGGAGGCGTGATGGAGCATGATCTCCGAGACCTCCCCAGCCGTGGGCGTGAAGGCGATGCGGCACTGGGTGGCCGGGAAGCCCGAGTTCTCGGGCTGCTGCGAGATGCAGCCCACGCAACGTGCGTTGCAGGTCCGGGAAGTGGGCAGGGGAGCCTCGTAGCGGCCCAGGGCCAGATTCTTGGCTGCCGGGCAGCCGTAGGTCAGGGCGCAGTGGGTCAGGTGGCGGACCAGACGGTTTTCCGGCATGGCGGCCAGCAGCCCGCGCGCGCCGCTCTCGATGCGCTCGCGCGGAATGCCGCAAAAGACCTGGCGTGTGTCCTCGTCCACCCGCTTGGCGCAGACCCAGAAGCGGTCTTCGGCGAAGCCCACGGCTCCGTAGGCGAAAAGCGGCAGGACCGGGGCGTCGGCCTCTTTCTCGAAGGCCGGGTGCGCCGTGAGGGTGTAGGCCGGGGTCACGAAAGCGGCCACGGCCGTCTCCTCCAGCACCTCCACCTGTCCGGTCTCGGGGTTCAGGCCCATGGCCCTGCGGCCGGGCAGGAGAAAAAATTCGCTTTCCTCCGGCAGGGGGATGAACTCGTCCGGCCGGGGCAGGGTGAGTTCGTCCCCGCGTGAGCAGAGCATGAGCAGGTCGGGGTGATCGTAGATGCTGCCGTCGGGTCCGGCGAAGACGAGGCTGGGAGGGGTTTTCTTGTGCGCGCTCATTGGTGTTTCGCGTCCGTAGGTCGGGGGTGCTGGGTGCCTCCGCCCAGGAAAAGAGTGTCGTACTGGACGTTGTCGCCGGGCTTGGCGAAGTAGCCGTCGCGGACGGTTTCCGGGGTTCCGGCCTGGAGCAGGTCGCTCACCGTGACGAAGCGGTAGCCTTCCGCGGCCAGCAGCCGGGTCAGGATGGGCACCACCAGTTGGGTGTTCTTTGGCACGGCGTTGGCGTGCAGGAGGATGATCGAGCCGGGGCGTACGCGCTTCATGGCGTACTCGGCGCTTTTTCGCGGCGACCCCGATCCGTCGTCCCATTCCCCGAGCACGTCCCACTGGATGACCGGCAGACCCAGGTCGGCCAGGAGATCCAGGGTCCGCGCGGAGTTGCGGCCGTAAGGCAGGCGGAAGAGCCGGGGAACCGGCGGCACCGCCGTCATCTCGGCCGAGAGGCCCCGGTCTGCGGCCCGGCGGGCCAGCTCGCCGCGCAGCAGTTCGTACTGGGCCTGGGTCCAGAGCACCTGGCGACGGGCCTCGGCGTCGTCCACCACGGCCATGTTGGCGTGGGTCCAGGCGTGGTTGCCCACCTCGAACAGGGGGTCGGCCATGAGCTGCATGGCCTTTTCCGGGTGGGAGCGCATCCACTTGCCGCCCGCGAAGAAGGTGGATGGAATGCGTTGGGCGCGGAGATGATTGATGATCTCGTTCTGGTAGCCGGCCACGTTGGTGGCCCGTTCGCAGAGGTCGAAGGTCAGGGCCACGAGGCGTTCGCCCTTGGCCGGACTCACGCGGCGGATGACCTCGCGCAGGCCGTCGGGCACGGGCGGCAGGATGGTTTCCGGGGTCAGGCGCGCGGGCGGGCTGTGGTCCGGGGGCTGGGCCCAGGGTTTGGTCACCACGCGGTCGGCCGGGGAGCCCGCCAGTTGGGCGTCGTTCCAGATGCCGCGCAGCAAGGCTTCCGAGCCGCAGGCCGCGGCATGGCTGGTGGAGGCCGCCAGAAAGAACAGGGCGGCCAGGACGAGGCGCGTGACTGTCGGCATGGGCCGGAACATACGGCGAACGGATGATCCTGGCAAGGCGGCCGGGGCGGCGTTCAGTAGGAGAAGGGGAATTTGCGGCCTTCCTTCTCGTAGTTCTTGTTCTTGTCGAAGTCGAAGTTGGGCAGATCGCTGGGCGGCTTGATGCGGCGTCGGGCGAGGAGGGCGACGATCACGGCCAACCCCAGAAGGGCGAGGCCTCCTATCAAGGCGTGAATCCAAAGGCTCATTGGTCGATCCCGTGAGTGGAAAGGGAAAAGGCCGGCGCCGCTGGCGGCGCCGGCCTTGAAGCAACCTGATTGAAAACCCGGCTTAACGCTTGGAGTACTGGAAGCGGGCGCGGGCGCTCTTCAAACCGTACTTCTTGCGTTCCTTCTCGCGGGCGTCTCGGGTCAGGAAACCGGCCTTCTTGAGGACGCCGCGCAGCTCGGGATCCAGCTCGATGAGAGCGCGGGCGATGCCGTGCCGCACGGCCTGGGCCTGACCGGCCACGCCGCCGCCGTTCACGTTGATGGCGATGTCGAGCTTGTCCATGGTGCGGGTGATCTTGAGCGGCTGCTGCACGATCATCTGCAGGGCCTTGCGGGGAAAGTACTCCTCGAAGGGCCGTTCGTTGACCGTGATCTTGCCCGAGCCCTTGTAAAGGCGCGTCCGGGCCACAGCGTTCTTCCTCTTGCCGGTGCCGTAATTGAAATCACTCATTCGCTGACTCCCGAAAGGGATTAGTAGGTCCGTCTACAGGTCCAGGGGCTTGGGCTGCTGCGAGGCATGGGGATGCTCGGAACCCGCGTAGACCTTGAGCTTGTTCAGCAGGCGGCGGGAAAGCCGATTCTTGGGGAGCATGCCCTTCACAGCGGCGCGCAGCACTTCCTCGGGCTTCTTGTCCAGCATCTGGCGCAGAGTGCGCTCCTTGAGGCCGCCCGGGTGATTGGTGTGCTTGTAGTACATCTTCTTGTCGAGCTTCCTGCCGGTCACGGCCACCTTCTCCGCGTTGACCACGACGACGAAATCGCCGTTGTCCATGTGCGGAGCGAACTCCGGCTTGTGCTTTCCACGCAGCCGGTGGGCGATCCGGGAGGCCAGGCGGCCGAGGATTTTGTCCGAGGCGTCCACCACGAACCACTCGCGGTTGAGCTCGCTTTCCTTGGGCGTATATGTCTTCATCAACGTGCTCCTTGCTCGAAACTGGGAACCAGGACGTTTACGGATTTTTATCGCATCTGTCAACAACTCGGAAAATTATTTTCCGCGCCGGGGCTTCGGTCATCCCGCGGCCACCAGCTCCAGGAGCTTGGCCAGGGCCCGGTCCAGGCCCGAGGGGTCCGTGCCTCCGGCCTGGGCCATGTCCGGCCGCCCGCCGCCCGAACCGCCCACCTCGGCGGCCACTTCCTTGATGAGCGCCGGCGCCGTGAAGCGCCCATGCAGATCCTTGCTCACCGAGAGGATCACCGTGGCCTTGCCGCCCTCGGCTGCGGCCAGACAGACGATTCCGGAGGGAAGCTTGGAACGCAGGGCGTCCATCTGCTCCCGCAGCGCCTTCACGTTGCCGATCTCGCTCTTGAGCGCCAGGACCTTGATCCCGTTCACCTCGCGCGCGTCGTCCATCAGGTCGCGGCCCGCGCCGGAGGCCATCTTGGCCTGGAGGCGCTCCATTTCCTTGTGGGCGTCCTTGACCTGGCCCTGGAGGGCCTTGATCTTCTCGGCCAACTGCTCGGGCTTGGCCTTGAGCAGGGACGCGGCCTTGAGAACCTCCTGCTTGTGGGCCTGGAAATGCGCCAGGGCGTTCAGGCCCGTGGCCGCCTCGATGCGCCGGATGCCGGAGGCCACGCCGGATTCGGACAGGATGACGAAGCTCCCGGCCTGTCCCGTGGCGCTCATGTGCGTGCCGCCGCAGAGCTCCATGCTCACGCCCGGCACCTCCACCACGCGCACCTCGTCGCCGTACTTCTCGCCGAAGAGGGCGGTGGCGCCCTTGGCCGCGGCGGCCTTCTGGCTCATGACCCGGGTGGACACCGGCCGGTCGTCGAGGATGGCCCGGTTGACGAAGTCCTCCACGGCCGCGATCTCCTCGGGAGTCATGGCGGCGATGTGGGTGAAGTCGAAGCGCAGCCGGTCCGGGCCCACCAGGGAGCCGGACTGCTTGGCGTGGGGGCCGAGCACCTCGTGCAGGGCCGCGTGCAGCAGGTGGGTGCAGGTGTGGTTGCGGGCCGTGGCCGCGCGGGATTCGGCGTCCACCGCGAGCTTGGCCTCCTGCCCGGGCAGCAGCTCGCCCTCGCTGACGAAGACCTTGAGCGCGGTCAGTTCCGGCGACGGCTTGAGGGTGTCCAGCACGTCGGCCGCGCCGGTGAGGGTCAGGGCCTGGCCGGTGTCGCCCAGCTGGCCGCCGGACTCGCCGTAGAAGGGCGTGCTTTCGGTGACCAGGAAGCCGCCCTGGCCCTGGATCAGCCGGGGGACGCTCCGGCCCTCGGTGTCGAGCACGGCCACGACCGGGCTCTCGGCCTCCAGGGTTTCGTAGCCCACGAAGCGGTTCTTGGTCCCGGCCTCGAGCAACGTCTGGAAGAGCGAGGCCACGTCCTTCTCGCCGGAGCCCTTCCAGGCCTTCTTGGCCCGTTCCTTCTGCTGCTTCATGCAGGCCCGGAATCCGGCCTCGTCCACGGAAAAGCCCTGCTTCTCGGCCACGTCGTTGACGATGTCCAGGGGGAAACCGTAGGTGTCGTAGAGCCGGAAGGCCAGTTCGCCGGAAATGGCCGGGGTTCCGGCCTTGCGAAGAACGGCCATTTCCTCTTCGAGAAGGGCCAGGCCCTTGTCCAGGGTGTGGCTGAAGCGATCTTCCTCCTCGCGCACCACCTTGAGCAGGAAGTCGCGCCCGGCGGTCAGCTCGGGGAATGCCTCGCCCATTTCGTCGATGACCTTGCCCACGGTTTCGTGCAGGAAGGGATCCGTGAGGCCGATGAGCCGGCCGAAGCGCGAGGCCCGGCGGATGAGGCGGCGCAGGACGTAGCCCCGGCCCTCGTTGGAGGGCAGGATCTGGTCGGTGATGAGGAAGGCCGCCGCCCGGCTGTGGTCCGCGATGACCTGCAGGGCGGTGTCCGCGTCCTTGTCGGCGTGGTACTCGAGTCCGGCCTTCTTGCAGGCGAAGTCGATGATCGGGGTGAACAGGTCGGACTCGTAGTTGGAGCGCACGCCCTGAAGCACGGCGGCGATGCGCTCCAGGCCCATGCCGGTGTCGATGGACGGCCGGGGCAGGGGCACACGCTTGCCGTCCTCGGTCTGGTCATACTGCATGAAGACCAGGTTCCAGATTTCCAGGAAGCGGTCGCAGTCGCAGGCGCCGATGCCGCAGTTGGGGCCGCAGGCCATGTCCGCGCCCTGGTCGATGTGGATTTCCGAGCAGGGGCCGCAGGGGCCGGTGTCGCCCATGGACCAGAAGTTGTCCTTCTCGCCCAGGCGGTAGATGCGCGAGGGCTCGACCCCGGCCACCTTCTGCCAGAGATCGAAGGCCTCGTCGTCGTCGCGGTAGATGGTGATGTAGAGGCGGCTCTTGTCCAGGCCGAGATCCTCGGTGAGCAGGGTCCAGGCGAATTTGATGGCTTCGGCCTTGAAGTAGTCGCCGAAGGAGAAGTTGCCGAGCATTTCGAAGAAGGTGTGATGGCGCGCGGTGCGGCCCACGTTCTCCAGGTCGTTGTGCTTGCCGCCCACGCGCAGACACTTCTGGGTCGTGGTGGCCCGGGAATAGGGGCGCTTCTCCTGGCCCAGGAAGACCTTCTTGAACTGGACCATGCCCGCGTTGGTGAACAGGAGCGAGGGGTCGTCCTTGGGCACCAGGGGGGAGGAATGCACCACGGTGTGGCCGTGCTTTTCGAAGTACTGCAGGAAACGCTTGCGGATCTCGGCTGCTTTCATGGGGTTGCTCGTTTGGATCGGTGTCTTCTCGAAAAAATGGCCCCGGGACGCCCGGGGCCTTGGTTGCGTCGCGCGGACGGGAGGATCTATTCCTCGGGCTCGGCCGGGGCTTCCTCCTGGCGGGTCAGACCCAGGTGCTCCAGGAGCTTGGCCTCGACCTTCTGGCGCAGCTCGGCGTTGTCGGCCAGCAGGGCGCGGACGTTCTCCTTGCCCTGGCCCAGGCGCTCGGAGCCGAAGGCGAACCATGAGCCGCTTTGCTCAATGATGCCGTGCTCCACGCCCATGTCGATGAGTTCACCCTCGCGGGACATGCCCGTTCCATAGAGGATGTCCACCAGGGCCTCGCGGAAGGGCGGGGCGACCTTGTTCTTGACCACCTTGATGCGCACCCGGGAGCCGTAGGCCTCCTCCTTGTCCTTGAGGCTCTGGATGCGCCGGATGTCCATGCGCACCGAGGCGTAGAACTTGAGGGCGTTGCCGCCGGTGGTAGTCTCGGGGTTGCCGTAGCCGGTCATGCCGATCTTCATGCGGATCTGGTTGATGAAGATGACCGCGGCGCGGGACTTGTGGATGGTGCCGGTGAGCTTGCGCAGGGCGTGCGACATGAGCCGGGCCTGTCCGCCCACCTGGGTCTCGCCCATCTGACCTTCCAGTTCGGCCTGGGGGATGAGCGCGGCCACGGAGTCGATGATCACCACGTCCACCGCGCCGGAGCGCACGAGCAGGTCCGCGATCTCCAGGGCCTGTTCGCCGTAGTCGGGCTGGGAGATGAGCAGTTCGTCGGTCTTCACGCCCAGGCGGCGCGCGTAGCTGATGTCCAGGGCGTGCTCGGCGTCGACGAAGGCCGCCGTGCCGCCGCGTTTCTGGATTTCAGCGATGACGTGCAAGGCCAGGGTGGTCTTGCCCGAGGATTCCGGGCCGTAGATTTCCGAGACGCGGCCCTTGGGAATGCCGCCCACGCCCAAGGCCAGGTCCAGGCCGATGGAGCCGGTGGGGATGACCGGGATCACATGGTCGGCCTGATCGTCCATGCGCATGATGGAGCCCTTGCCGAACTTGCGTTCGATGCTCGTCAGAGCCGTATTCAGGGCTTCCTTACGCAGGTCTTCGGGGGCGGCGGTCTTCTTGGCCATGTGCTCCTCCCTCCAGGGGTTGAATGCCGCGAAGAACGCCTGCTTAGCAGATCGGGGAGCGGGCGGCAACCGGTCGGGAGGTTGGGGGTGGGGCCCCCGCAGTGTTTTTTCTTGTTCGCGGGGCGGCCGCCGGAGTACAGGAAGGGGGACGGGGGATTCGCGCATGTCCGAGCAGCAGACCGGCGGTCCGGCCGCCGAGAACGCCGCCCTGCGGGAGCGGGTCGCACTTCTGGAGCGCCTTCTGGATGAGGAGCGCCGCCTGTTCGCGGGCGGCGCGGGGGTGGTCTTTCGGTGCGGCCCGGGCCCGGGCTGGCCCGTGGAGGCCGCGATGGGCAACGTGAGGGGCGTCACCGGCCGCAGCCCCGGCGAATTTCTCGACGGCGCGCCGTTCGCCGAGCTGATCCATCCAGAGGACCGCGCCCGTGTGGAGCGCTTCCTCGGGGAGCAGGAGTCGCGGGGGCGGGACTGCTTCGTCCAGGAATACCGCATTCTCCTGCCGGACGGCGCCGTCCGCTGGGTCGAGGACCACACCGTCATCGAACGCGATGGTGCGGGCCGCGCCGTGCGCTACCAGTGCGCGCTCCAGGACGTCACCGAGCGCAAGCGCTTCGAGCTGGCCGTGCTCGGCTCCCACCGGCTCATGACCACGCTCTTCGACGGCCTGGATCTCTCGCTCTACGTGGCCGATATGGACACCCATGAAATCCTCTACACCAACGAGCACATGCGCCGCCTGTTCGGCAAGCCGCTCACCGGGGGGATATGCTACCGGGAGCTCCAGGACCGCGACAGTCCCTGCCCGTTCTGCACCAACGACATCATCCGGACCCTGAAGGGCGGCATCTACCGTTGGGAATACGGCAATCCGCTCGTCGGCAGGCACGCCCTGCTCATGGACCGGGTCATCCGCTGGCCCGACGGCCGCGACGTGCGCCTGGAAATCTGTCTGGACATCACCGAACGCCGCCAGGCCGAGAGCGCGCTCCAGGCCCGCGACGCCGTGCTTCAGGCCGTGAGCCTGGCCGCCGAGACCCTGCTGCGCGGGACGGACTGGGGCCGGGACATGGACATGGTCCTGGCCGCTCTGGGGCGGGCCGTGGGGGTTTGCCGGGCGTACATCTTCCGTAATCGCTTGGCGCCGGACGACACGCTGGTCATGGACCACGCCTTCGAGTGGTGCGCTCCCGGAGTGCGGGCCCAGATCGGCAATCCCGACCTTCAGGGCGTGCGCTATGCCGAAGTCTGTCCCCGCTGGGCTCGCGTCCTGGGGCGGGGAATTCCCCTGCACGGCCTGGTGGCGGACTTCCCGGAGAAGGAACGGACCGTCCTGGAGGCCCAGGAGATCAAGGCCCTGCTGGCCGTGCCCATATTCGTGGCCGGAACGTGGTGGGGCTTCATCGGCTTCGACGACTGCAAGCGCGCGAGGATATGGTCCTCGGCCGAAGTGGACGCCCTGGCCACGGCCGCGGGCATCATCGGCGGGGCCATCCAGCGCCGCCATGTCGAGCGGGCCTTGCGGCGGTCCCTGGACGAGCAGAAGGCCCTCTTCCAGGAGGTGCACCACCGGGTCAAGAACAACCTCCAGGTGGTCTCCAGCCTCTTGGACATGGCCGCCCGGCGGCTGGCTCCCGGGCCAGCTTCCGAGGCCCTGGGCGACGTGCGCCAGCGGGTCCGGGCCATGGCCCTGATCCATGCCGGGCTCTACGGCGGCCCGCGTTTCGACCGTGTGGATTTCGCGGCCTACGCCGCCGACCTGTACGGGCACGTCTCCAGCCTCTACCCGGAGGCGGCCCGGCGGCTCTCGGCGCGTTTCCTCATGCCGCCCCTGGAACTGCCCCTGGTCAAGGCCGTGCCCTGCGCCCTGATTCTCAACGAGGCCCTGACCAACGTCTTCCGCCACGCGTATCCGGGTGGCCGTTCGGGCGAGGTGCGGGTTGGGTGGACCTCTCCGGCCCCGGGTCGGGTGCGGCTGTTCGTGGTCGACGACGGCGTGGGCCTGCCCGAGGGAGGTGAGCAGACGCCGTCCGGCGGCATGGGCTTCAAGCTCCTGCGGGGACTGGCCGGGCATCAGTTGGGCGGCCGTCTGGAACTGCGCGGGGGGCCGGGCCTGGAGGTGGCCGTGGAGTTCTGCCCGGAGCCGGGGCCGGAAGGCCTTGAGCCCGGCCCGGTTTGACAGGCGCGACACCCGGGAGCTAGATGAGAATGAATGGAAATGTCATGTCCTTGGATCGGAAAAGCCTTGCCGGATCAGGGGCGCAGTGGAGGCGACGCGGCATGAACGGCGTGAGCGGTACAGGATGGCGGAGCGGGGACGCCGCGTTTTTCGCTGGTCGGCCGGATGTCGGCGGCGGGAGGGACGTGTCGGCGGAACGGCGCGTCCATTCCGTTCTTGTGGTGGACGACGAGGCCCTCATCTGCGTCCAGCTGGGCGAGATTCTGGAGGCCGCCGGCCACCGTCTGGCCGGGACGGCGGCCACGGCGGAACAGGCCGTGGCCCGGGCCCGCGAGCTGGCCCCGGACCTGGTGCTCATGGACATCGTCATGCCCGGCGAAACCGACGGCCTGGACGCCTGTCGGATCATCCAGGAGGAGCTGGGCATTCCGGTGATCCTGGTCACGGCCTACGGCTTCGAGCCCTACCTGAGCCGGGTGCGCGGGGTCGCGCCCTACGGCTATGTGCTCAAGCCCTATGCCGATGAGCAGATCCTGGCCGCCGTGGAGGTGGCCCTGTCCCGGCGGCGCAACGAATGCGCCTCGTCCCGGGCCCAGGGTCTGCGCGTCCGCGAGACCCACCACCGGGCCAAGAACAGCTTCATGCTGGCCCACAGCCTGCTGCGCCTGCGCCAGGAGGAGGTCGATTCCGAGGAGGCCCGTCGCTGTCTGGGCGAGGCCGCCGGGCAGGTCTTCTCCCTGGCCAAGATCCACGAGCACCTGCACGGCTTGGGCGAGGACGAGACCGTGGACTGCCGCGGCTACCTAGAAGGGCTCATCCGCGCCTTGGTCCAGGTCTTCGGCCCGGCGGCCGCGCGGGTCCGGGTGGAACTGGCGGCCGACGACCTGCGGCTGCCGGCCGCCCAGGCCATCCCTTGCGGCCTGGTGCTCAACGAGCTGCTGACCAACGTCTTCAAGCACGCCTTCCCCGACGGCGGCGAGGGCGCGGTGATGGTCTCCCTGCGCGGGAGCGGGGACTCCGTGCGCCTGGAGGTCCGCGACGACGGCGTGGGTTTCTCCTCCAGGGGCGGATCTCGCCACGAGGGGCTGGGCATGGAACTGATCTCGGCCCTGGCCGAGCAGTTGGGCGGCTGGTTCCGCCGGTCCCAGGCCGAGACCGGGGCCGCCTGCCTCCTGGAGTTTCCTCGACAGCCCTGATGCTCCGCCCGGCGCGAATGCGCTTGCCTGCCGGGGCGTCCTCGGGTAAGGGCCCCCGAATGAACTCCCGCACCGACGTTCTGGTCCTGTTTTCCGGCGGCCTGGACAGCATCCTGGCCTGCAAGGTTCTTCAGGACCAGGGGCTCCGGGTTCTCGGCCTGCATTTCGTCACGCCCTTTTTCGGCAAGCCGCGCAAGCTTCCCCTGTGGCGGGAGACCTACGGCCTGGATATCGAGGCCGTGGACGTCTCCGAGGAGTACGTGCGCATGCTGGCCGCCCCGGTCCACGGGTGGGGCAAGGCCATGAACCCCTGCGTGGACTGCAAGATCCTCATGCTTTCCCGGGCCCGCGCGATGATGACCGCCTGTGGGGCCAAGGCCCTGGCCAGCGGCGAGGTGGTGGGCCAGCGGCCCATGTCCCAGCGCCGGGACGCCCTGAACATCATCAGCCGCGACGCCGGAGTCCGGGGCGTGCTCGTGCGGCCGCTCAGCGCCCTGCTCGTGGAGCCCACGGCTGTGGAGGAGGCGGGCTTCGTGGACCGCTCCCGGCTGTTAGACATCGGCGGTCGCGGCCGCAAACGCCAGCTGGCCCTGGCCCGGGAGTACGGCATCGTGGACATCCCCACCCCGGCGGGAGGGTGCTGCCTCACCGAGCCGGAGGCCGCCGCGCGCATCTGCAAGGTCTACGCCCACCGCCCTTCGCCCTCGCCCGCCGATTGCGCCCTGGCGGGCATCGGCCGCCAGTACTGGGCCGGTGACCTCTGGCTGTCCGTGGGTCGCAACGAATCGGACAACCGGCGCCTGGAATCCCTGGCCGAGCCCGGGGACATCCTCTTCAAGACCCGCAATTTTCCCGGCCCCCTGGTTCTGGGACGGGGCGGCTCGGGAACCTGGGATCCCGAGGCCGTGCGCGACGCGGCCGCCTTCACGGCCTCCTTCTCGCCCAAGGCCGTGCGCGTCGGCGGGCCGGTGGAGGTGGGGCTGACCCGCGACGGTCGCCTGGCCCAGGTCGTGGTCCAGCCGGAACGCTCCACGCCGCTCGGCTGGACCGAGCCCACTCCGGACTTCCTGCGCGAGTGGAAGGCCTCCCGCGCGGAGCGCTGACCGCTTTCCCTTGCCAGCTCATCGGAAAGGCCTTATTCTCCCGCTTAGTCTCATCCCGATGAACGGGAGAAAACACGTCCAAGGAGGATCGTGATGGTTCCTTATTCGACCCAGACCGCCCGCGCCCGGACCGAAGTGCTCAGCGCCTTCATGCGCGGGGTGTACGGCTGGATGAGCGCCGGCCTGTTGGTCACCGCCGTGGTCGCCTGGCTCACCGCCACCAGCCCGGCCCTGTTCAGCCTCGTGTTCAGCGTGAACCCGGCAACGGGCGCCGCCGGACCGAGCATGCTCTTCTGGGTGCTGGTCATCGCCCAGCTCGGCCTGGTCTTCGCCCTTTCCGGAGCCGTGCAGCGCATGTCCGGCGGCATGGCCACCGGCCTGTTCCTGGCCTACAGCGCGCTTACCGGCGTGACGCTCTCGTCCATCTTCCTGGTCTATTCCCTGGGCTCCATCGCCAAGACCTTCCTGGTGGCCTCGGGCATGTTCGGGGCCATGAGCGTCTACGGGCTGGTCACGCGGCGCGACCTCACCGGCATGGGCAGCTTCCTGTTCATGGGACTCATCGGCATCGTCCTGGCCTCGCTGGTGAACATGTTCTTTCAGAGCGCCGCCGCCGACTTCGTCATCTCGGTGCTGGGCGTGATCATCTTCACCGGCCTCACGGCCTACGACACCCAGCGTCTGAAGGACATGGGCGAGGTGGCCGCCTACGGCGACGCCACGGCCCTGCGACGGGGCACCATCCTGGGCGCGCTGACCCTCTACCTCGACTTCATCAACCTCTTCCTCATGCTCCTGCGTTTCATGGGCCAGTCCCGCGAGTAGCAGTTCGGGGGGCCCGGCCATGCCGGGCCCCTTTCCGAGCCCCATGCAGCGGCTCCTCTCCATACAGAAGGCCTTGCGGCCCATGCTGACGCCCCTTGGAGCGATCTACTCCGGACTCATGGCCCTGCGCCGCCAGGGGTACGAACACGGCCTGCTGCCGTCCTGGTCCCCGCCAGCGCCCACGGTGGCCGTGGGCAACATCGGCTGGGGCGGCACGGGCAAGACGCCCCTGGCGGGCTGGCTCCTGTCCTGGGCCGAGGAGCGCGGCCTGCGCGCCGCCCTGCTGACCCGGGGCTACCGCGCCCGGCCCAAGTCCTATCCCTACCACGTTCAGCCCGGAGCACTGGCCGAGGAGGCCGGGGACGAACCCCTGCTCCTGGCCCGCGAGCATCCGCGCGCCGTGGTCGTGGTGGACCCGGAACGCTCCCGGGGCGGTCGCTTCGCCTGCGAACGCTTCGACCCCCGCTTCCTGGTCTTGGACGACGGCTTTCAGCACCTGGCCGTGGAGCGGGACATGAACCTCGTGCTGTTGCGGGCCGAGGATCTGGGCGACCAATGGAATCGCGTGCTGCCCGCCGGATCCTGGCGCGAGGGGCGCTCGGCCTTGTCCAGCGCCTCGGCCTTTCTGCTCAAGGTCGGCCCCAAGACCTTCCAGGCCCTGGAGCCGCTGCTCCGCGAACGTCTGGAGCCGCTGGGCAAGCCGGTATTCAGTTTTTCCCTGACTCCCGTGGGCCTGCGTTCCGTGTCCGGCGGCGGGCAGCCCGAGCCCGTGGAGGGCGACTACCTCCTGGTCTCGGGCGTGGGCAATCCGGCCCAGGTGGAGCGCACGGCCGCCGTCTTTCTGGGGCGGCCACCGGCCCGACACCTCGTCTTCCCGGACCACCATTTCTTCACCAAGCGGGACGTGACCCGCATCCAGATGGAGGCCGGAAGCCTGTGTTGTTCGCGGGTGATCTGCACGCCCAAGGACGCGGTCAAGCTCGGCCCCCTGGCCGACGAGAGCTTTTCGGCCCTGGACCTGCGGCTGGCCTTCGGGCCGTCGCTGTTCACCCCGGCCCGCTTCGACGACTGGTTCGGACGTCGCTGGGAGGCCTTGGAGGTGCGCCGGGACGAACGCCTGGCCCGGGCCGCGCGCCGCGCGAAGCCCGGACGGGGCGCAACCGCGGGAGGGGAGCATGGGACGTAGGCGTGGGAAGAAGGTGGAGAAGGAACGCCGCGCGAGCGTGGAGACCAGGGAACTGCTGGCGCTCTTCCGCGAGAGCAGGAAGCCCCTCTCAGGGCGGGAAATCTTCAAGGCCCTGGGCGTGGACCGGTCCGGCCGGGCCAGTGTGCGCGACGGGCTGACGGAACTCCTGGAGTCCGGGACCATCATCCAGATCCGCAACGCCTTCGGCTTGGCCGAGCGGATGCGGCTGGTCACCGGCGTCATGGAGGTCCACCGGGGCGGCATCGGCTTCGTCCTGCCCGACGACCCCCGGCGCAAGGACGTCTTCGTTCCGGCCCACGACATGGCTGGCGCCTGGCACGGCGACCGCGTGGTGGTGGCCATCGTGCGCGAGCGCAAGGACCGCCGGGCCGAGGGCCGGGTGGTGCGCATCCTGGAGCGCGGCCGCAAGACCCTCACTGCCAAGGTGCTCAAGCGCATGGGCCAGGTTTTTCTCTGCCGCCCCACGGACCCGCGCCTGGACTTCGGGGTCATGGCCGCGCCCAGGGACAAGGGGCTCAAGCCCGCCCCGGGCCTGATCGTGACCCTGGAACCGGGCGAGCAGGTGGAATTCCGGCTCTGGGAGGGCGAGATCCTGGACGTCCTGGGCCCGGAGGAGGACGTGGCGGTCCAGGAAGCCCTGGTCAAGACGAACCACGCCGTCCCCACGCGCTTCCCGTCCCCGGCCCTGGACCAGGCCGAGGCCCTGCCCGAGGCCCCCGGTCCCGCGGACTTCCGGGGCCGCGAGGACCTGCGCGGGCTGCCCTTCGTGACCATCGACGGGGCCACGGCCCGGGACTTCGACGACGCGGTCTTCGTGGAGTCGCGCGGTCGGGCTTTCCGACTCTGGGTGGCCATCGCGGACGTGGCCCACTACGTCCGGCCCGGAACGCCCCTGGACCGCGAGGCCGAGGAACGGGGCAATTCCTACTATTTCCCCCGTTCGGTGGAACCCATGTTCCCGGAGCGGCTGTCCAACGGCCTGTGCAGCCTGAACCCGAACACGCCCCGGCTGGCAATGGCCGTGCGCCTGGACTGCTCGGCCAAAGGAGTGCCCGGCGACTTCAACGTCTTTCCCGCGGTGATCGAGAGCCACGGGCGGCTGACCTACGGCCAGGTCAAGCGGGCCCTGCTGGACAAGGACGAGGAGGAGCGCAAGGGCCTGGGGCCGCTCCTGCCCATGCTCGAGAAGGCCGAGCGTCTGGCCCGGCTGATGAACGCCCGCCGGAGCGAACGCGGCAGTCTGGACTTCGACCTGCCCGAGCCGGAGATCCTCTTCAATCTTTCCGGCGAGACCGAGGACATCCGGCCCAAGGTCCGCCACTTCGGGCACCAGATCATCGAGGAGTTCATGATCGCCGCCAACGAGGCCGTGGCGACCTTCCTCTCCGAGCGCGAACTGCCCTGTCTCTACCGCGTGCATCCCGAGCCGGACGCGGACAAGCTCAAAAATCTCTTTCAGCTCCTGGCCCGCACGGACGGCGAGAACGCCGGAAAGCGCGCCCTGCCCAAGGAGATCACGCCCAGCGACCTTCAGGCCCTGCTGGACGAGGTGGAGGGCACGGAGCGGGAGTTCCTGGTCAACCGGCTCATGCTCCGCTCCATGATGCAGGCCCGCTACTCCCCGGTGAACGAGGGACACTTCGGTCTGGCCTCGGAGTGCTACTGCCACTTCACCTCGCCCATCCGACGCTACGCCGACCTGGTGGTCCACCGGCTGGTCAAGACAGCCCTGTCCGGGGCGGGCCAGACCCGCGACCCCATTCCGGCGCACAAGGCCTTGGCCGCCCTGGGCACGCATCTGAGCCGTCGCGAGCGCACGGCCATGGAAGCCGAACGCGAGATCCTCAAGCGCGTCACCGTGCTCTTCCTCAAGGACAAGGTGGGCCGGACCTTCTCCGGCGTCATCTCCTCGCTCATGGACTTCGGCTTCTGGGTCGAGCTGGGTGACGTCCTGGCCGAGGGCATGGTCCGCCTCTCCAGCCTGGACGACGACTACTACACCTACATGTCCGACCGGGAGATGATCGTGGGCGGCCGCACAGGGCGGATCTTCCGTCTGGGGCAAGCCGTGGAGGTGGTGCTTGAGGACGTGAACCTGGAGCGGCTGGAGGTCAATCTGGTCCTGGCCCGGGGCGCGGGCGGAAAATCGCCGCGCCGGGGAGGGAAGTGGAGCTCGCGGGCCTGATCGCGGCCCACGGTTACTGGGCCCTGACCCTGGGCGCCTTCCTGGAGGGCGAGACCATCCTGGTTCTGGCCGGGGTGGCCGCGCATCGCGGCTATCTGGACCTGCGGCTGGTCATTCTGGTGGCCTTCGCGGGCAGCCTCCTGGGCGACCAGTTCTTTTTTCTCATGGCCCGGCGGCACGCGGGCTGGCTCCTGCGACGGCTGGATGCTTGGCGCTCCAAGGTGGACGCCGTGCATCGCCACCTGGAACGGCGCCAACTCCTGATCATGCTCGGCTTCCGCTTCGTCTACGGCATTCGGGTGGTCACGCCGGTGGTCATCGGCCTGAGCCGTGTCCCGGCCTGGCGTTTCGCCGTGTGCAACGCGGCGGGCGCGGCGGTCTGGGCCGTGGTCGTGGGGAGCGGCGGCTACCTGCTGGGCAACGCCGTGAACGTGTTCCTGGAGAACGCCCGCGTGGCCGAGTTGGCCGCCTTCGGCCTGGCGGTCGTTTTGGGCCTGGGGCTGTGGCTCCGGCGGCGGTCGCGTCGCCGCTAGCAGGCCTTCTTTTCCAGTCCCAGCGGTCCCTGACGGGCCTCGATGAGTTCGTAGGCCCGATTGGTCAGGGTCGTGATGTCCGGTTTGGAGACCTGGTCGTCCGCGCCCACGGACTCGCCCTTGTGGCGCAGCCGGTCGGTGATGAGCGAGGAGAACAGGATCACCGGCAGTTCCTTGAGCACCGGGTCGTCCTTGATGCGCTTGGTCAGGTTGTGGCCGTCCATGACCGGCATCTCGATGTCCGAGACCACGATGTCCACGTAATCGAAGAGGGCCTTGCCGTCTCGCGCTGCCTGGGCCTTGATCTGTTCCAGCGTATCCCAGGCCTCCTTGCCGGTGGTGGTCCTGGTGACCTGGAATCCGGCTTTCTCCAACATTCCCGCGATCATGCGGCGGATGGAGGCCGAGTCGTCGGCGATGAGGGCCTTGAGGCACTCCTTGGCCGGGCGTTCACGGCGCATCTCTTCCGGGTTCAGGCGCATGGCCAGGCTGGGGTTGAGGTCGCCGAGGACTTTTTCCATGTCCAGGATGAGCAGGATGCGGTCCTCGAAGCGGACCACGCCCGTCACCGAGTCGTTGGAGAAGGAGGTGATGTGGGCATCAGGCGGCTCGACCTCCTGCCAGCTGATGCGGTGGATGCGGGTCACCCCCGAGACCATGAAGGCCGAAATGGTGCGGTTGAATTCCGAAACGATGACTTTGGCGTCGTCCGAGGCCTTGATGGTCTTCTTCAGCCAGCGCGAGAGATCCACCAGGGGGATGACCTTGGAGCGCAGGTTGAAGGTGCCGAGCACCGCCGGATTGGAACGACCGGGCATACGGGTGACTGCGGGCATGCGGATGATCTCCAGGACCTTGGCCACGTTCACGCCGTAGAAGCCCCGGTACGGCTCACCGCCCTCGGGGTTTTCCTCGTCTATGTAGAATTCGACCAGTTCCAGCTCGTTGGTGCCGGATTCCAGCAAAATGTTGGTCTGGGCCATGCCGACGTCCCCCCTCGGCGTATCCGCCGCATTTTTCTCATCTATCACGCTAGGGAAGATCATTCCGAATGTAAATGGAAAGGGGGCGAGGAACGAAAATAATAATCCTTTGTCTGAATCATTGACAGAGTGTTTAAGAAAAGTTAAGCGAATGACAACAGGAGGCCGCATGGGCCGTCGGGATGGTTTCGAGGCGTTTTTTCAGCGGTTGACCGAGGAGACGGATATCGCCTCCCAGTCCGATCTGGCCCGGGCCCTGGGCCTGGGGCGGGCCGCCGTGTCCCTGGCCAAACGCAAGGACCAGGTTCCGGCCCGCTGGGTTCTCGATCTGGCCCAGGCCAACGGACTGAACCCGGCTTGGCTCGGGGGAGGTCGCGGAACCCCGAGGTTCGCACCGGCCGTTCCCGAGGGCGACGGCTTCGAGAGGGTGCCCAAGGTGCGGGCCCGGCTCTGCGCCGGAGGCGGTTCCTTCGAAACCGATGGGCAGGTGGAGGGCTGGTACGCCTTCCGCGCGGACTGGCTGCGGGCCCGGGGCAACCCCGTGAGCATGGTGCTCATGTCCGTGGTGGGCAACAGCATGGAGCCTGAAATCCGCGAGGGCGACACCGTGCTCGTGGACCAGTCCCGTTCCGACATCCTGGCCGGAGGCATCTACGCCGTGGGCGTCGAGGACACGGTCATGGTCAAGCGCATCGAGAAGCTTCCCGGCCAGCTCGTGCTGCGCAGCGACAATCCGGACTATGATCCCGTGCATCTGGCGGGCGATCAGCTTGACAGCGTGCGGGTCATCGGGCGGGTGCTTTGGGTTTCGCGGGAATACCGGTAGTTTTTTTTGTCGCCGATGTCAATTTTATATTGACAAAAACCAGGCATGGGTTTAGTTATGAACAACATTTCCATTGATGGTGATTGCACGGGGTATCGCGGTTTCGCCTTTCAGAACTTCGAGGCAAGGAGAACGTCCATGCAAAAGAGATTCTGTTCCTGCGGCGCGCCGGTTCTGGTGGAGTACAAGCTCAACAGCGCCCGTCCCTGGGAAACCCGTTTCTGGGGGCAAGGAGCCGTGGAGCGTCGCAGTCTGGCCGTCTGCCCTTGCTGCGGCCGCAGACTGGACATCCACTCCCTGCGATAATTTTTTTCGGCGAAAGTCTTTTTTTCCGCTCCCTCTCCCTCTCGCAAGGTCCGGGCCGTTTCTCCGTCGCGGCGGCCCGGACCTGTACTCCTGACGCGGTGCGCCAGGTGAGTCATTTTTCTGAACGCTGGAGCGATTTGGACTGCGCCCCGCGACTCTCGACCAGCGCCGATTTCCCCGCTCTGCCGACCGCAAACCGTTGACACAGGTGAAGAAGCCGTAACGCCGTTATAATCTGAGCGATTCGGCCTTTTCTTCTCCTGTGAAATTGGCTATGCACTAAAAAATGTCTAAAGATTGTCCGGACCCCTTGTGGCGGCGAGGCGCGCGGGGCGGAAACGACAACGATGACGAAATATGACAATCCAGGTGAAAGCCATTATAATGACTGGGAAAAACAGTCGCTTGGACGGGTGGAAGCGGTTCAGGTCTTCCGGAGGGATGGGCCACGGTGACGCCTGAAGCGGCGGCCGGAACGCGGAAGGACATCGGGTGAAGAAGCGGGACAGACTCGACTCCACGGAAGCCTTGTTGCAGGTCATCCGGGAAGGCGCTTCTCCCCAAGGCGCGCCCGGCCCCGTGTCTTCGGCGGCCGAATCCGCCGCTCCGCTCCGCAAGGTGCGCTTCCGCCGACCCCGGTTTTCCCTCGGCTTCGGCGGCCTGCGGCGCGGGGCCGCGCTGGGTGTGGATCTGCGCGAGGACAGCCTGTGCATGGTCAAGATGTCGCGCGGGGATTCCCCGCGTGTGCTGGACGCCGCGCGCATGCCTTATCCGGACGGCCTGACCCCCGATTCTCCCGATTTTTCCGCCTTCCTTGGCGATTGTCTGCGGCGCATGAACGGTGGTCTGGGGCAGGCCGAAATCTGGACCCTCATCCGTTCCAGCGACTTCGACCTGGTCCCGGTGCTCATCCCCAAGGTGTCTCCCCGGCGGGTGGAGGAGAGCGCCTACTGGAAGCTCCAGAAGGAGCGCAAGTTTTCCGACGAAGAGTCGATGCTTGATCTGCGGTCCCAAGGCCCGGTGAGCGACAAGGGCGTGGACAAGATCGAGGTTTTGGCCTGCCTGGCCAGGCGGGAGGACGTGGAGGCCGTCGCGCGGCTCTTCTCCCGCGCCGGGGTGCAGCTGGCCGGAGTGACCACCATCCCCGGCGTCCAACTCAACGCCCTGCGCCGCGCCGGGACCGACCCTGGGGGCATCGCCGCGATCCTGCACATGGACGCGGGATTCTCCTGCATCACCATCTGCGAGGGCCGCAAGGTGCTCTTCTGCCGGACCATCAAATCCGGAGCCAACAGCATGGCCGAGGCGCTGTTGGAGTCCATGCCGGACGCCTTGCGTGTCCAGTCCCTGGACCTTGCCGCGTCCCGCAGGCTGTTGTCGGCCAAGTTGCTCTGCCAGGAGTCCGCCGCCGGCGGGGAGTGCCTGGACCCCGAGGCGGTCTTTCAGATCGTGGAGCCGGCGATGGGACGCCTGGCGCGCCAAGTGGAGCGCACCCTGGACTACTTCTTCGCCAACTTCGGCCAGCGCGTGGAACGGATCGTGTTTTCCGGGGAGCTCTTCGCCTGCGCCCAGGTGCGCAATTTCATGGCCGGTCAGTTGGGACTGCGCGAGGAGACCTTCGATCCGCTGCTCCACCGAGGCGACTTGGCTCGTTGGGCCCTGGCCGAGGAGTCCGATCGACTGGACATGGCTCTCGCGGGCGCCTTGGCTTTTTCCGACGGAGCGTTCACGCTCAATCTGCACGAGAACTACCGCCGCCGGGCCGCGGCGCGCCGCCGGGCGCGGCTCAACGACTTGGTCGCCGCGGCCGCGGCTCTGCTCATCGTCGTGGCTGGCGGACTGTACTTCCTCGGCCAGACCCAGGTGCGCGGCCGCGAGGCTGAACTGCGGAGGATGGAACAGACACTGGCGCGTTTTCAGCCGCCGTTGGAGGCGCCTGCCCTGCTCAAGCTGGCTGCGGATGTCGGGGTTCTGCGGCGTGATCTCAAGGACGCCGGGGAGCGCCTGGAAACCCTGGCCGTGCTGGCCGAGCTGTCCAACATCCTGCCGCCGAACGTGAAGGTTCTCAACCTGACCCTGGATTTCGGCAAGGCGTCCGCGCCGCAGCCGCAGGGAAGACAGCCCGCCCAGGGGGCGGCGGTCAAGAACGGCCCCACGCGGCTCATGGTCGTGGACGCCATGATTCTGGGCGATCCCGGCGAGTTCGACACCACGCTGTCGCGTTTTCTCATCGAACTGGACGCCTCGCCCCTGTTCGGGGCCCCGGTGATCCATTCCAACGCGGTTCAGGATTTCGTGCCCGAGGGCAAGGTCATGCATGTGGTCCTGCACATCGGGCTGGCTTAGGGGGCGGCGGTGGAATGGAAGCTCAAACCCGAGGACACCCGGCTCCTGCTCAAGTCGCTGTTAGCCCTGGCGATCATCGGGATAGTGGCCGCCGTGCTGGTGATTCCCTCGCGTGCGCGGCTCGCGGATCTGGACACGGCCATCGCCGGGGTCCAGGAGAAGATCGCCCGCCAGGAAGCTTTCGCGCCGATGTTCGCCGAGTTGCGGCGGGCGGCCGAGCGGGAGGCGGGCCTGAGCTTCGGTTTCCCGGCCCATGCTCCGCTGGACCGGCAGAAACTTCAGGATTTGCCGGGGTTGGTGCAGGGCAAGGCGCAGGCCGCCGGCCTGAGCGTCCTGGAAATGACCCTGGACGTGAACTCGGTGCTGTTGGATCGTTCGCGGGTCATGCTTCAGGGGGTTTTTTCCGGTCAGCTCGCGCAGTTCCGGCTGTTCTACCTGGAGTTGCAAAGTCTGCCGAGCCTCAACCGGGTGGAGCGTGTGGAGGTTCGGGCAGTGCCCGAGGGGCTGGAATTTTTCGTTCAGATGCGTTTCGCCCTGACGTGAGCAAAGGTGCTGGTGCGTGTTGCAGAAAAGGCAGGCCATACTGGTGGGGCTCATGCTCCTGACCCTGGGGTACGCGGCGTTCGATCTGCTTTCCGGCAAGCCCGGAAAGCAGGCGGCCGGTCGCCCGAGCGTCGAGGAGGCCCGTCAGGAGGCGGCCAGGACCGTGCAGGCTGCCCGGCAGATGTTGGAAAAGACGCCCATGACCGAGGTGGACCAGCACCGTGTGGACCTGTTGCGCCGGGAGCCCCCGCTCTCGCCGTTCTACGCCTCGGAGGGGGAGTTCTTTTTTCCCGGCTCGTCGGGGGTGGCCGAGGGTGACGGCTTGAGCTACAAGGGGTTCGTGCGCGCGGGGGACCGTCTGCTGGCCGTGATCAGCGGCGTCGAATATGCCGTGGGCGAGGAGATCGAGGGCACGGGCTTCGTGGTTTCGAGCATCCAGCCGAGCTACGTCGAGCTGGTGCGCAAGGACGGCGGCGGCCGCGTTGGCGCACGCAAGCTGCCGTTGGTGGAGGATCCCGTCAAAACCGTGGATGTGAAGGTGGGCAGGTAGAGGGCATGGGATTCTTCATCCGACACCGCGTACTTCGAGCCGCCGCGCTGCTCCTGTGCCTGCTTCCCCTGGCCTGCGCCGAGAAGAAGGCGCCTGAAACCGACCCGGGCATGGACAAGTACAAGGTCATGGCCGAGCAGTCCCAGGGGCATTCCGTGCCCAAGTCCGCCGGGGTGGACCCGGAACGCCGGGAGGTGGTCCACCAGCAGAAGATCGTGGCCCGGCCCACCGAGGAGACAGAGCGCCCCCTGCCGACGGTCAAGGTTTCCCTGCGCATGCACAACGCCGATGTGGTGGCCCTGCTCCAAGCCCTGGCCCGGGCCGCGCGTCAGAGCATCGTGGTCAGCCCCAAGGTCGAGGGCGCGGTCAGCGTGAACATCCAGGACATGCCCTGGGATCAAGTCTTCCGGGGCGTGCTGCGCTCCAACAAGTTGGCCTTCGCCTGGGAGGGCGACATCATCCGGGTCATGACCCTGGAGGACATGGAGTCCGACCTCCAGTTCGACGTGCTGCGCAAGAAGCGCCTCACCGAGCGCCTGTCCATGGAGAAGACCTCGCCCCTGACCACCAGCGTGATCAAGGTCAAGTTCGCGGATGTGAAGAATCTCAAGGACAGCCTGGAGAAATTTCTGACCAAGGATCCGGAGGGCAAGGTGCTCGGCTCCATCGACGTGGACGCCAACACCAACTCGGTCATCGTCCAGACCATCGCCACGGACCAGGACAAGTTCCTCCGGCTGGTGGAGAACCTGGACCGGCCGCGTTCCCAGATCAAGCTGCGGGCCTACATCGTGGAGACCACCCAGGACACCGCCCGGGCCCTGGGCGTGCAGTGGGGCGGTTCCTTCGCCGGCGACGTGCGCTCCGGCAACAAGGCCTGGGTCGTCCCGGGCGGCTCGAACACCTCGGCCACGGACCCCCAGAAGGGCGGGGCCAAGTACAATCTGGGCACGGGCATGTCCGGCCTGGGCTACGGCCTGGATTTCACGCCGAGCAACTACCCGAAGCAGGGCGGCACCGGCGCCACGGCCCTGGGACTCATGTTCGGCAAGATCGGCGGCAACATCCTGGAACTCCAGCTCAAGGCTCTGCAGGACGAGGGCAAGCTGAACATCATCTCCAGCCCCTCCATCACCACCCTGGACAACCAGAAGGCCTACACCGAGAGCGGGGAGCGGGTGCCGTACCAGACCATCGAGGGCACGGGCGCGGACCAGACCACCTCCGTGGAGTTCCAGGACGTGGTCCTGCGCCTGGAGATCACCCCGCACATCATCGACGCGGACTTCCTCAAACTGGCCGTGCTCATCAAGAAGGACGAGGTGGACACGTCCCGGGAGGTGGACGGCAACCCGTTCATCATCAAGAAACAGACCGAGACCACGCTCATCGCCCGCGACGGCGAGACCGTGGTCATCTCCGGCCTGAGCAAGCAGCGCACGTCCAAGGCCAGCGCGGGCGTTCCGGGACTCAAGAACGCGCCCGGCGTGGGCTGGCTCTTCGGCAGCAAGGAGAGCACCGAGACCCTCGACGAGTACCTCATCTTCATCACCCCCGAGGTGCTGGCCGAGTGGCGGCCGGGAGAGATCCAGAAGACGTTGTCGGAAATCGAGCGGGAGCTTGAGGACAAGCGCCGCCGCGAGGCCGCCGAGATCGAGGCCGCTTCCGGCGCGCGCCCGACGGAGGCCCGTCAGTGAACTATTACGCGCCCCTTGGGCTGGCCCGAGAGCCTTTCTCCAACTCGCCGGACCCCAATTTCCTTTACGACTCGGTCCAGCACGCCTCCTGCCTCCAGCAGCTGGAGATTTCGGTGCGCCTGCGGCGTGGGCTGTGCGTGGTCACCGGCGAGATCGGCACGGGCAAGACCACGCTCTGCCGCCGCTTCGTCCGGCACTTGTCCCAGAGCCCGGAGATCGCCGTGCATCTCCTGCTTGACCCGCTTTTCCCCTCGGGCGAGGCCTTCCTGCGCGTGCTCTTCGGCTTCTTCACCGGCCGCGAGGCCGCGCCCGGCGTGGATGTCTGGCGGCTCAAGGAGGGCATCAAGAAGGCCCTCTTCCGCCTGGGCGTGCGTGAAGGCCGCCTGCCGGTGCTGATCATCGACGAAGGGCAGAAGCTCACGCCCGAATGCCTGGAGCTGCTGCGCGAACTGTTGAACTACGAGACCAACGCCCAGAAACTTCTGCAGATCGTGGTCTTCGCCCAGCGCGAGATCGAGCCTGTGCTGGAGGAGATGCGGAACCTTCTGGACCGGGTCAACTGCTACCACCGCCTGCGGCCCCTGGATTTCGCCGAGACGCGGGCCATGATCCGCTTCCGGCTGACCGAGGCCGCCGCGGACAAGAGCGCCCCGCCGGACCTTTTCTCCGGCCTGGCCTGCTGGGCCGTGCATCGGGCCAGCGGCGGCTACCCGCGGCGCATCGTGCGGCTCTGCCACAAGGTCGTTCTGGAGCTGCTCATCCGCCGCAAGGGCCGCGCGGGCTGGCGGCTGGTGCGCGCCTGCGTGGGGCAGGAGCGGCGCCAGGTGCGCCGGGCATTCAGTCACGCGGTCATCGCTCTGTCCGTCCTGTTCATGGCCTGCGCCGGGGTCTGGGCTCTGTACCGCTTCGATCTGGGCGGCGTGCGCCAGAACCGGACCATCGCCGGGCTCACCGAGGCCGCCGCGCGCATCCTGCCCGTCGAGCCCGCCAGGGAAGTGCGCCGTCCCGTGGCCGAGCCCGTGACCGAGACTCCGGCCGCGCCCGTGGTCGTCCCCGCTCCGGCGGAGCAGGAGGCTCCGGCGGCGTCCGCTCCCTCCAGGGAGGAACCCGCCGTGCTCGGTACGCTGCGCCTGGAGCAGGGCGAGCTTCCGAGAGAAGTGGTCCGCGACGTTTACGGCGCGGCGAGTGACGAACTTTTGGCCCTCGTGCTGGCCGCCAACCCCAGCCTGAAGTCGCCCGACGAATCCCGGCCCGGACTGGAAATCCGCCTGCCCGAGCCCCCGGAGAATCGCGACCCGGCCTTCAAGCGGCTCATCTGGGTGCAGCTGGCCCGCGCCGGAAGCCTGGACAAGGCCTACGCCGAACTGCGGAGGCTGGGACGCCTTTCCACTCCCCTGCGGCTGTTGGTCTGGCGCGGCCGGGGGCAGGGCGCCGAGTTTTCCGTGGTCGCGGAGACCCCGTTCTTGAGCGAATCCCCGGCGCTGGCCCTCATCGGCTCACTGCCTGCCGGCCTGAAGGACGAGGCCCGCATGCTCCAGTTCGCCCGCAAGGATGGGCGATTCCTGGGCCGCCTGGACGCGACCACCCTGCGCCTGGTTAAGAACGGCGGATAGGCGGAAGGACATCATGGCCATTCGTGAGCGCAAGCGTCTGGGCGAGCTGCTCCTGGAGAACGGGATGATCTCCCAGTCCCAGCTGGAGCAGGCCCTGGCCGGGCAGAAGGAGTCCGGCCTCAAACTCGGCCAGTACCTCATCCAGTCCGGCCTGCTCAAGGAGCAGCAGATCGTCGATCTGGTCAGCCGCCAGCTCAAGATTCCCAAGTATTCCCCGGACAAGTATCCCTATGAGGACGGGGCCTCGGCCCTGGTCTCCGAGGAACTGGCCCAGAAGAACCGTCTCGTGCCCCTGGCGCGCAAGGGCAACCGGCTGCTCATCGCCATGCCCGACCCCATGGACATCAACGCCCTGGACACGGTGGAGATCGCCACCAACCTCGAGGTGGAGCCGGTCATCTGCTCGGAGAACGATTTCGATCTGCTCTTCGACTCCATTTACGGCCGGGGGGGACTGTCCGAGGACGTCTACGACGGCGTGGAGGACGAGGAGACGGCGGCCAAGGAGGAGGAGCCCGGGGACATTGCCGTCGACACCCTGCAGGACGAGGCCGACCAGGCCCCGATCATTCGCATGGTCAACTCGATCCTGAACCAGGCCGTGCGCGAGAAGGCCAGCGACATCCATCTGAGCCCCGAGCGGGAGTACGTCCACTCGCGCTTCCGCGTGGACGGCAAGCTTCGGGCAGTGCCCGCCCCGCCGAAGAACGTCTTCCTGCCCCTGGTCTCGCGCATCAAGATCATGGCCAACATGGACATCGCGGTGAGCAAGATTCCGCAGGACGGCCGCTTCTCCTTCAAGGCCCAGAACAAGGAATTCAACGTCCGCGTCTCGTCGCTGCCCACCATCCACGGCGAGAACCTCGTGCTTCGGCTTCTGGACCGCAACGCCCACGGCCTGACCCTGCCCGAACTGGGGCTGGCCGAGACGGACATGGCCAAGATCCGCAAGGCCGTGGAAAAGCCTTACGGCCTCATCGTCTCCGCCGGACCCACGGGCTCGGGCAAGACCACCACGCTCTATTCCATCCTGCGCCACATCAACCGGCCGGACATCAACATCATCACCCTGGAAGACCCGGTGGAGTACCGCATCCAGGGCATCCGCCAAGTACAGCTCAACCGCCGCGCGGGCATGACCTTCGCCTCGGGCCTGCGCTCCATCCTGCGCCAGGATCCGGACGTCATCCTGGTGGGCGAGATCCGCGACCAGGAGACGGCCTCCATCGCCACCCAGGCGGCCCTCACCGGCCACAAGGTGCTGACCACCCTGCACACCAACGACGCGGCCTCGGCCACCGTGCGGCTCATCGACATGGGCGTGGAGCCCTTCCTCGTCTCCTCGGTCATGCTCGTCACGGTGAGCCAGCGCCTCGTGCGCCGCAACTGCCCGCACTGCCTGGAGGAGTACACGCCCTCCGAAGAGCTGCAACGGACCCTCGGCCTGACCCCGGGGAAATACGTCTTCAAACGCGGGACGGGCTGCCGCAAGTGCATGCAGACCGGTTTTTCCGGCCGCATGGCCCTGTTCGAGGTTCTGGCCGTGGACGACGCCATCCAGGACCTCATCCTGAAGCGCGCCTCGGCCCGGGAGATATCCAAAGCCGCCGTGGTCTCCAAACGCATGCGCCTGCTGCGCGCCGACGCCCTGACCAAGGCCGTGCGCGGCCTGACCACCCTGGAAGAGGCCGCCACGGCGGTGATGAGCTGACGGGGAGCCCGGCGTGCCGTCCTTCACCTACAAGGCCATCACGGAGAGCGGCTCGCGGGTCTCCGGCAGCCTGGAGGCCGAGAGCGCCGAGGCCGCGCGCATGCTCGTGGCGGAGAAGGGGCTCATTCCCTCCTCGGTTCGCCGGGCGCGGAGCGGCGGTCAGGTCAAGGCGGGCGGGAGCTGGGCGGCCCGGTTCACGGCGGTCAAGCCCCAGGACGTGATCCTCTTCACCAAGCAGTTCCGCACCATGCTCTCGGCGGGCATCGCCGTGGTCCAGACCCTGGAGGTTCTGGAGAACCAGACCGAGAACCCCAGGCTGCGTGCCGCGATCATCGACATCGCCCAGGACATCCGCCAGGGCGCTTCGCTCTACCGGGCCTTCTTCAAGCATTCAGCGGTGTTCACGCCGCTCTACTGCAACATGATCCGGGCGGGCGAGATCTCGGGCACGCTCATCGACGTGCTGGGGCGGCTCATCTACATCGTGGAGCACGAGTTCAAGGTCAAGAAGGACATCAAGAGCGCCCTGACCTACCCGGTCATCGTGCTCGTGGCCCTGGTCATCGCCTTCTTCGTCCTGGTGCTGTTCGTCTTTCCCAACTTCATCAGCCTGTTCAGGAACGCGGGCGTGTCCCTGCCCATGCCCACCCGGGTCATGATCGGCATCCACGCGATCCTGACGCATTACTGGGCCCTGGTTCTGCCCCTGGTCGCGGGCGGGTTCTTCGGTCTGGCGGTCTGGTTCCGGACGACCCGGGGACGGCTCTTCCGCGACACCATGCTCCTGCGTCTGCCGATCCTGGGCAAGGTCTTCGCCAAGGCGGCCATGGCCCGTTTCGCCAGCATCTTCGCCATTCTCCAGGCCAGCGGCATCACGGTGCTGGAGTCGGTGGAGATCATCTCCGGGACCATCGGCAACGCGGCCATCGCGGCCCAGTTCGACACGCTCCGGGAGAAGCTGGAGCAGGGCCGTGGCCTGGCCGAGCCCCTGCGCTCGGCGCGCTACTTCACGCCCATGATGATCACCATGATCGCCATCGGCGAGGAGTCGGGCCAGTTGGAGGAGATGCTCAAGGAGGCGGCCCAGCACTATGACGACGAGGTGGAGTACTCGGTGTCCAAGATGAGCGAGCTCATCGGGCCGGTGCTCGTGGCGGGGCTTACGGGCGTGGTGGGCTTCTTCGCCCTGGCCGTGTTCCTGCCTCTGGTGGAGCTCATGCAGAAGTCCATGGCCGGGATGTGAGCGTGACGGAAAACCGACTCGGCGGAACCGGGCGCGAATGCCTTTGATCCGGCGGATGATATAGAACGGCAAGGGGTTGCGGGCGGACCATGATTATGTCGCCCGGCTGGCACGGAACTTGTAGTTTTTTGCTGGAAGCCCGCGTCTCCTTTGGGTAAGAGAAGAGGCACTGGCAGGGCTGAAAAAAAACGATCCGCCCCGGGGGGCGGGCACACAGGAGGAGACTTCATGTCCCGCGAAAACAAGAGGAAGCAGGGCGGCTTCACGCTCATCGAACTCATCTCGGTCATCATCATCCTGGGCATCCTGGCTGCGGTGCTGACGCCGAAGTATTTCGACATGAGCACCCAGGCGGAGAACGCGGCCAGGCGAGGCGCCACCTCTGAAGCCGTCGCCCGGTTCAACATGTCGTACGCGAAATATGTTCTCGATCATGGTACGCCGGGTACGTCCGCCACGGTGGGCCTCCCCTTGCTTGCTGTTGACGATTATCTCGGCGTGAGCCCTGTTGATGTTGGCGACTATGAGTTTACTTATACCGCGCCCGATGCCGACAACGTGTTCGTCGTCATCGCCCGGGATGGCTGGACCGGCACGGGAAACTACGGCAACGCCACCATCCCCTGGCCCAAGTGACGTTTGATTGACGCAAATCGACAAGGGAGCCTCCGGGCTCCCTTTTTTCATGGCGTTTCCGCCCGGTCTTGCCTTGGTCCGGCCGGGCGGATAAGGTATCCGAAATCCGAATCTTTCGTTCTCACGCGGAGGCCCGATGGCCCAGATCAACGCCTTCTTCAAGATGCTCCACGAGCACGGCGGCTCGGACCTGCACCTGTCCAGCGGCTCCCAGCCCATGATGCGCCTGCGCGGCGAGCTGCACCGCTTCAAGTTCAAGGTGCTGGGTCACGACGAACTGGTGCGGATGCTCTACGAGATCACCCCGGAGAACAAGGTCAAGCTCTTCGAGGAGACCGGGGACGTGGACTTCGGTTACGACGTGCCGGGGCTGGCCCGCTACCGGGTGAACTTCTTCCGCCAGATGAACGGCATCTCGGCCGTGTTCCGCCAGATTCCCGAGAAGATCCTCACCCTGGAGGAACTGGGCCTGCCGGAAAAGCTCCAGGATCTGGCCCTGCTGCCCAAGGGGCTGGTGCTCGTCACCGGGCCCACGGGGTCGGGCAAGTCCACCACCCTGGCGGCCATCCTGAACTATGCCAACAAGGTCCGCAAGGACCACATCATCACCATCGAGGACCCCATTGAGTTCGTGCACAAGCCCATGAGCTGCCTGGTGAACCAACGCGAGGTGGGCCGCGACACGAAGAGCTTCAAGGCCGCGCTGCGCGGGGCCCTGCGCGAGGACCCGGACATCATCCTGGTGGGCGAGATGCGCGACTACGAGACCATCGCCCTGGCCCTGGAGGCCGCCGAAACCGGCCACCTCGTGCTCTCCACCCTGCACACGGTCTCGGCCGCCAAGACCGTGGACCGGGTCATCGAGGTCTTTCCCGAGGAGATGCAGGCTCAGGTTCGGGCCAGCTTCGCGGACTCCCTGCGGGCGGTCGTGTCCCAGACGCTCTTCCGCCGCGTGGACCGGCCCGGCCGGGTGGCCGCGCTGGAGATCCTCATCGGCGTGCCCTCGGTGCGCAACCTCATCCGCGAGGGCAAGAACCACCAGATCGCCTCCATGATCCAGACCGGCCGGGAGCACGGCATGCAGTCCGTGGACGACGACATCCTGCGCTACCTCCAGAAGGGCATGATCGACCCGGACACGGCCTACGTCTACGCCCAGAACAAGGACCGGGTACGGCCCTTCATGAAGAACGGCGGCCCGCGCAAGGAGGTCTGAGATGACGCGCCAGGATTTCGACGCCCTCATGGCCCGGCTGGTCGCCGTCCAGCCCAAGGTCTCGGACGTGATCATCACCTCGGGCCGGGCCGTGCAGGCCGAGGTGGACGGCGCGCTCGCCGACGTGGACCTGGGGCCGGAGTTCGCCCGCCTGACCCCGGCCCAGACCAAGCTCATGGCCGCCGCCCTCATGGATAACAGCGCCCGGCTGATCAAAACGCTGGGGGCCAAGGGCTCCTGCGACCTGTCCTACGCCCTGCCGGGCAAGGCCCGCTTCCGGGTGAACATCTTCAGCCAGCGCGGCACCCTGGCCGCGATCCTGCGCCGGCTGCCCACCGGCATTCCGACCATGGAGGATCTGGGGCTGCCCGAGGCCTTCCGCGAGATGGCCAAGGAGAAGTACGGCCTGATCCTGGTCACCGGCGGCACGGGCTCGGGCAAGTCCAACTCCCTGGCCGCCCTGGTGGACGCCATCAACACGAATCAGGCCGTGCACATCATCACCTTGGAAGACCCGGTGGAGTTCACCCACCGTCACAAGAAGGGCACGGTGAACCAACGTGAGCTGGGCGTGGACTTCGACACCTTCGCCTCGGGTCTGCGCGCGGCCTTCCGCCAGGCCCCCAAGGTCATCCTGGTGGGCGAGATCCGCGACCGCGAGACCATGGAGATCGCGCTCCAGGCCGCCGCCACCGGCCACCTCGTGCTCTCCACCCTGCACACCACGGACTGCGGCCAGACCATCAACCGCATCATCGGGCTCTTCGATCCCTCGGAGGAGCGGCTCATCCGCATGCGTCTGGCCGAGAGCCTGAAATGGGTCGTGTCCCAGCGGCTCCTGCCCAAGGCCGAGGGCCACGGCCGGGTGGCCGCCTTCGAGGTCATGCGCAACACCCTGCGGGTCAAGGAACTCATCCTGGGCGGCGAGACCCTGGACAAGACCTATTACGGCGTGCTCGAAGAGGGCGGCCCGCACGGCATGAACACCTTCGACCAGTGTTTTTTCCAACTTTTCCAGAAGGGTCTCGTCACCGAGGAGACGGCCACGCTTTCGGCCAGCGACCGCTCCAAGCTCGTGCAGATGATCGACAAGCTCAAGACGGATCGGGGCGAGACCGCCGACGAACTCATCCTGGAAGGTCTGGAGGACGAGCCTCCGGCCAAGGGCTGAACGCCCGAAGGAGGCCGCCATGCGCCGCGTTTCTTTCCTGCCCGCGATCCTGGCCGTCCTGGCCCTGGCCTGTCCGGCCCTGGCCTCCGGCGATCTGTCCCTGACCGTCTCTTCCGGCGGCCGGACCCTGGTGCGCGAGGTCCGTTCCGTGGAACCGGCCAAAGGCCGTGGTTCCGTGACCGTGTCCGGCCTGCCCCTGGCCGTGGAGCCGAGTTCGATCCAGGCCCGTTTCAGCGGCTCCGGGGCCCCGGCCATTGAGTTGCTGCGTTTCGAGGCGGACCCGTTCCAGGCCCGGACCCTGCTGCGCCGCCTCGTGGGCCGGGAGGTCGAGGCCCTGCTGCCCGACCCGGCGGATGCCTCCCGCCGCATTCGGCGCACGGCCGTGCTTCTCTCCGCCGATACGCCCGTTCCCCTGCTGGTGGACGGCCGGATTCAGCTCACCACACCCGAATTCCTGATCCTGCCCGCCGTGGCGGCGACCCCCGGGCCCCTGCTGACCCTGGAGACGTCGGGCCGCTCCTCCGGCCCTCGCGACCTGGAGCTGCTCTATCTCACCGGAGGCCTGGGCTGGGGCGCGGACTACGCCCTGGAACTGGACGCCTCGGGCCGCTCGGCCCGGCTCTCGGCCTGGATCACCCTGGAGAACGGCTCGGGACGCGACTTCCGGGCCGCCGAGGTGCGCCTGCTGGCCGGGGACCAGAACCGTGCCGCGCCCATGACCTACGCCATGCGCAAGGAGATGGCCGCCGGGGCCGTCGCGATGGATGCGGCGAACATGGCCCCCGAGGCGGTGGGGGAGAACCATCTCTACACCCTGCCCGGGACCGTGGACCTGCCCGACGGCCAGTCCGTGCGGGTGAGCCTGCTGCACGCCGGGAAGGTGCCGGTGACCCGGGAGCTGCGCAGCCGGGTTCACGCCTCGCCGGGCGACTTGGGCCGGAGACGGCCCCAGCCTCTGGAGGCGGTGCTGACCTTCCGCAACACCAAGGACGGCGGCCTGGGCCTGCCCCTGCCGGGCGGCGTGGCCCGGGTCTTCGAGTCCGCCTCGGGAGGTCTGGCGCCGGCCGGGGAGGACCACCTCGCGCATACCCCGCGCGGCCGCGACGTGACCCTGACCCTGGGCCGTTCCTTCGACGTCTCGGCCGAGCGCCGGACGGTCGCTTTCGAGCGTAGGGGCGAACGGCGCTACCGGGCGAGCTTCGAGATCGTCCTGCGCAACGGTTCGTCCGAGAAGCGCCGGGTGGTCCTGGACGAGATCCAGCCCGGCGAGTGGAAGCTGGTGGAGGCGGGCAAGCCGCACTCTCGGCCCGAGGCCGGGGTGCTGCGTTTCGAGCTGGATCTGCCGCCCACGGGCGACGGGCCGGGAGTGCCCGTGGCCTACACCGTGGACGTGGAGCAGTAAGGCCGCGCCCTCAGGACGCAGGCCGGGCCTCGGGCCGCACCGCCAGCATGGGCGGCAGGAAGAGGGTCACGGCGGTGCCCTCGCCCAGGCGGCTCTGGATGTCGATGCGCCCGCCGAATTCCTCGACGATCTTCTTGATCATGGCCAGACCCAGGCCGTAGCCCTGTTCCTTGGTGGTGTAGAAGGGGCTGCACGCCTTTTCCAGATCCTGGCCGGACATGCCCTGGCCCTTGTCCGTGACGCGCAGGAAGACGAAATCCCCCTCCAGCCCGCAGGTGGTCCCGATGACTCCGCCGCCGGGCATGGCCTCGATGGAGTTCTTGTAGAGGTTCACCAGGCACTGCTTGAGCATCTCCTGTTCGCCGCTGACCTTGGGCAGTTCGGCCGGGCAGTCCACCGGAAATTCGTAGCCCCGGCGGGCGTAGCCGATCTCCATGAGTTCCGCCGTGTCGGCGGCCAGACGGCGGATGTCCACGCTGCCCGTGGGCGCGCCGGTGGGCCGGGCGAAGTTCAGGATGCTCGTGAGCATGTGGTCCAGGCGCTTGGTCTCCTCGGCGATGATGGTCAGCTTTTCGCGGCTGGCCCCGGAGAACTCCGTGGAGCGGAGCAGGGCGTTGGTGAACCCGCCGATGGCGAAGAGCGGGTTGCGGATCTCATGGGCCAGATAGGTGGACATCTCGCCGATGACGGCCAGCTTGTCGGCCTGCTGCTGGTGTTTCTCGCGGTAGGTCCGGGAGGTGATGTCGCGCTGCATGACCATGATGTGGGTCATGGCCCCCAGGGCGTCCAGGATGGGGTAGGAGTAGATTCGGAAGTAGAGCAGGCGGCCTTCGGCGTTGACCCGGGTCATGAGGGTTTCGGCCGCCTCGCGGTTCGCCAGGGTCTTGTGGAAAGGACAGTCCCGGTCCATGACCCGGCAGAAGGGCAGGCCGTCGCGCAGGGTCATGACCTCGAAGCAGGCCTTGCCGAGCAGGGCCTCCTTGGACAGGCCGGTGCGCTGCCAGACGTTGCGGTTCATGTCCACCACGCGGCCCTGAAGATCCAGGACGATGATGTCCTCGCGCACTTCGTCGATGATGGCCTGCAGCAGGTTGCGTTGCCGGTCCAGGCTGACCTGGCAGTGGGTCTTCATCTTGGCCATGTCCCGCAGGCCGCAGAAGAATACGGCCGCGGCGTGGTCCACGAGGGACACCGTGGGCGGCAGGACGCGGCGCAGGGCGTCGATCCGCTGCAACCTGCCGGTCAGTTCCACCAGGTAACGGATGTCCGGGTGCGCGGCCCACATGGCCTCGAAGGTCGGATAGACGGGAACCCCGGCGGCCTCCACCGCGCGCAGGCGGGAGCGGTCCGGGCCCGGCTCGGCGACGGCCACCAGCTCGAACCCGGGAAGAAAATCGTGGAAGTCCGGGCTGGTGAGCAGGTCCACGATGGAGAGGAAGCCCGGACCCGTGCCGAGCACGGCCACGCGGTATTCCCCCTCGCCGCTTTCATAGAGGCAGTAGTCTTCGCGCAGAGCCTTCTCTCCGGAGTCGTTCATGCGGGGCACCCCCGGTTGCAGCTTGCAATACGATCCAAAAAAGGCAACTAATACGGTCAGCTCATACGCGGTAGAAGGAGATCGGCATGGACAGACATCTTCTCGTCACGATCAGCAACGATCCCCAGCACCTGCACGGCATCCGCTACGTGGCCTATTTCTTCCAGGACAAGCGGGACATCCGGCTGACCCTGTTCAACGTGGTGGCCGAGGCCCCGGCCGTATGGGCCGAGGAAAAGTCCTTCGAGACCCTGGCCCAGGGCGAGGAAATGGCCAAGCGCAACCTGGACCGGAGCCTGCAGACCCTCGCGGAATGCAAGCGCATCCTCGTGCAGCACGGATTCCTGCCTGACAATATCGACACCAAGCACAGCTCGCAGGGAATGTCCAGGGCCATGACCATCCTGCGCGAGGGCGAGGAAGGGCTGTACGACGCCGTGGTCCTGGGCCGGCGCGCCACCATGCGGCTGGCCGAGATCCTGGACGAGAGCGTGAGCAAGGGCCTGCTCATGGAGGAAGTCACCTTCCCGCTCTGGATCTGCCGTGAGCCCGAATGGGGGCGTCGCAACGTGCTGCTCTGCGCCGACGGCTCGGAGCCGAGCCTGCGCATGGCCGACCACGTGGGTTTCATGCTGGCCAAGGAGACCGAGCACAACGTGACCATGCTGCATGTGGCCCGCCCCGGCAATTCCGAGGATACTGCAGCGATCTTCGCCGCCACCCGGGAGGCGCTGGAGCGCAACGGCATGGCCTCGGGACGCATCGACATACGGGTTTTGGAGGCCGCCAAGGTGGCTCCGGCCATTTTGCGCGAGGCCTCGGATCGGCGCTACGCCGCGGTGGCCGTGGGCCGTACCGGCGCGGGCGAGGGGCTGCTGGGCCGTCTGTTCATGGGCTCGGTGAGCATGGCCCTATTCCGTGAAATCCGCGAGGCCGCTCTCTGGACCTGCCGGTAGGCGCGACGCGGCCATGGCCGAAACCATTCTCTTCGTCGACGACGACCCCAACTTCCTGGCCTCGTTGCGCCGTTCATTGCGCGGCCTGGACATCGAGACCGAGGCCGACCCGGCCCGGGGTCTGGAAAAGGTCTGCGCGCGCGGGCGCTACGCCGTGGTGGTGGCCGACATGCGCATGCCCGGCGTGGACGGCATTCGGCTGCTGGCCGCCGCGGCGCGCAAGTCCCCGGAAACCGTGCGGATCATGCTCACCGGGCACCCCGAGATGTCCACGGCCATCGATGCGGTGAACAAGGGCCAGGTCTACCGTTTTCTGACCAAACCCTGCTCTCTGGCCACGCTCAAGGAGACTCTGGACGCCGCCCTGATCCAGCATCGGCTGCGCGTGGAGTCCCGCGAACCCCTGCCGGCCCCGGACGGCGGGGGGCGCGGCGCGACGCAAGGGGGCCTGGGCGGCATGGTGGGCCAGAGCCGTAAGATGCGCGACATCTTCGCCCTCATCCGCCAGTTGGCCGGGGTGGAGACCACCGTGCTCGTCACCGGCGAGTCCGGCACCGGCAAGGAACTGGTGGCCGAGGCGCTGCACGCGTTGGGGCCCCGGGCCAAGAAGCCGCTGGTACGGCTGAACTGCTCGGCCTTGGCCCCGAGCCTGCTGGAAAGCGAACTCTTCGGCCATGTGCGCGGGGCCTTCACCGGCGCGGTCAAGGACACCATCGGCCGGTTCCAGGCCGCCCAGGGCGGCACGCTCTTCCTGGACGAGATCGGGGATCTGCCGCATTCCGTGCAGATCAAGCTGCTGCGTTTCCTGGAGCAGAAGGAGTATGAACGCGTGGGCGACCACGCCACCATCCGGGCCGACGTGCGGGTAGTGGCGGCCACCAACGTGAACTTGCCGCAGAAAGTCCGCGAGGGCCTGTTCCGCGAGGATCTGTACTACCGCCTGCGGGTCGTGGAGCTGACCCTGCCGCCCCTGCGCGAACGGGCCGAGGACATCCCGCTGCTCATCGAGCACTTCGTGACGCACTTCAGCGAGAAGTTCGGCCGGGCCATCTCCGGCGTGACCGGGGACATCCTGGCCTTGTTTCTGCGCTATCCCTGGCCGGGCAATGTCCGGGAGTTGAAACACACCCTGGAGCACGCCGCCGTGCTCTGCCGGGACGGCAACATCACGCCCGAGCATCTGCCGCCGGAATTGGCCGCCTTCGCCCAATCCAAGGGCTTCGACCCCCTGCACCCGCAGGCCGGGGGACCGGGCCGGGGCGACATTCTGGAGGCCCTCAACCGCACGGATTGGAACAAGGCCAAGACCGCCCGCCTGCTCGGCGTGAGCCGCAGCACACTCTACCGCAAGCTTCTGGAATACGGCATCACCCGCTTCCCCGGCTGAACCGGTCGCCACGCGCCATCCCACCGGGACGGCGTGTGTCCGGAGGTCGTCTTGTTTTGATACATATCTGTAGCGACACTTGTGTCTCAAGGACACTGTCCGAGGCCCCCATCCGGTGTTTCGTTGTGGGACACAATTTATATAACAATTTGATTTTAAAATATGATTATCCAAACACCCGACATTAGAGCGGGTTGGCACGCCAGTTGCTTTTTTCTAAAGCGCATGCGGCCGGGAGTGGACGAAATCCGGGTCGGCCGCTCAAAGGGGGGACTGCCCATGTATCGCAAGAACATAACCAAGATCGTGCAGGACATGGTTCTGGAGGGTGAACGACCGGCCAAGCAGCTGGCGGCCGATCTCGGCAAGCCCTACTCCACGCTGCTGCGCGAGGTGAACCCTTTCGACAAGAACGCCAAGCTCGGCGTGGAAACCCTCATGCAGATCATGAAGCTGACCAAGAACGAGGCGCCACTGCGCTACATGGCCCAGGAACTGGGCTTCACGCTCGTGCCCGTGACCAAGGCCGCGCGGGCGGAGCTGTCGTTCTGCAGCGTCAAGGGAAGTGAAACCCGCGCCAAGGCCGCGGGCTGATCGCCGGGACGGGGGAGAGATTGGGGCGCTGGCCGCCCCGTTCCCTGCCGGCGCCCCGGGGGGTGGCGCCGGCTTCATTTTTCTTGCCGCGGCAAGGGGGCGGGTGTAGCCTTCCGTAAGTCGATCAGGCTGTTCGGAGTTTCGCATGCCCAGTCCGGCCCCACCGATAAAGGCCTCCACGCCGCTTCCGCCCCGTCTGCTTGTGGTGACCCGCGAGGCCGCCGACCTGAAGTTCGTGGAGGAAGCACTGGCGGGTCTGCATCTCGCGCCCGATGCGGTTTTAACTGTTCCCGGCGGCCAGGAGGCGGGCGAAACGCCCTGGCGCGCGGCCGTGATCTTCTCCTCCACCGATGACGAGCCCCTGAAACAGGCCCGGGCCGTGAGGGCGCTTCCCGGCTGCCCTCCCGTGCTTCTATTGACGCCGGAGGGCTGGTCCGCCCAAGGCCGCGTCTTTCCCTGCCGCTGCGCCTACCTGCCGCGTTCCGTCGATGCGGCGGAACTGCGCCGGATACTGCTGGATCTGCTGGAGGAGCCCGGGCGAGGCGATTGCGGCGCGCGCCGGTTTTTCCGTTCCCTGGTGGAGTTTCTCGGCGGGGTGATGGTCCTGGCCTCGGCTGACGACCTGCGCATCCTGGAATGGCCCCGGGGGGCCGAAGTTCTTTTCGGCGCGTCTCGCGATCAGGCCTTGGGCCGCCCTTTTCCCGAGCTCCTCGAGCCCCTGCTGGGGGCTGCCGGGGGGCTGGCCGGACTGCCGAAGAACGGTCGCGGCCTGCTGCACGAGGAAGTCTCCATACCCCGCCCGGATGGACCGCCGATCCAGCTTTTGCGCAGCGTCTACGCCGACGTGCTCGGCGGCGCCCGGGTGCTGGCCCTGTTCTTCTACGACGTGTCCGAGCGGCGGAAACGGGATCGGCTCATGGGCATCGCCCAGCGCCTGGAATCCATCGGCCGCCTGGCCTCGGGAATCGCCCACGAGATCAACACCCCGATCCACTACATCGGCGACAACATTCGTTTTCTGGAACAGTCCTTCGCGGGCATGGACGGGGTCTTGCGCCTGTTCCTCGCCTGCCTGGAGGGCGTGCGCCGGGGCGAGGATCCGGCCCCGCACCTGGAGCGCATCGAGGCGGCCATCGCGGCGGCGGACCTCGATTTCCTGGAGTCCGAAATCCCCCTGGCCATCAGCCAGTCCATGGAGGGGGTGGAGCGGGTGGCGGCCATTGTGCGCGGGATGAAGAAGTTCGCCCATCCCGAGCAGGAGGAGCGCCGCCACGTGGACCTCAACCAGGCCCTGCGGGACGCCCTGCTGGTGGCGCGCAACGAATGGAAGTACGTGGCGGAAGTGGTCACGGACTTCGACGAGGGGCTGCCCCTGGTGAGCTGTCTGGCCGGGGATCTGAACCAGGTCTTTCTGAACATCATCGTCAACGCGGCCCAGGCCGTGGAGGAGTCGGCGCGCGGGCGCGGCGGCAAGGGGCGGATCACGGTCTCCACCCGCCGCGACGGCGATTTCGTCGAAATCCTGGTGGCCGATACCGGAGTGGGCATCGCCAAGCGCGACCAGGGGCGGGTTTTCGACCCCTTTTTCACCACCAAGGAGGTGGGGCGCGGCACGGGCCAGGGATTGGCCATCGCCCATTCCATCGTGGTGGACAAGCACGGCGGGACCATCACCTTCACCTCCGAGGAGGGGCGGGGAACCCGCTTCTCCATCCGTCTGCCCCTGACTCCCCGTCCGGAGGATCGCCGCCCATGAAGAAATGCGTTCTTTTCGTCGATGACGAGCAGAACATGCTCGACGCCCTGCGCCGCATGCTCCGCCCCATGACCGTGGAATGGGACATGCATTTCGCCCGCAGCGGCGACGAGGCCCTGATGGTCCTGGCCCAGGAGCCGGTGGATGTGGTCATCACGGACCTGCGCATGCCCGGCATGGACGGCGGCGAACTGTTGAAGGTCATCCAGGAGTCCCGGCCGGACGTGGTGCGCATCGTGCTCTCGGGCCATGCTGACTACAACATGGTCATGAAGTCGGTGAAACAGGCCCACCAGTTCCTGACCAAGCCCTGTTCCACGGACGTCATTCGCGAGGCCCTGGAGAAAGCCTACAACCTGCGCCGCATCCTGACCAACGAGGCGGCCAAGGCCATCGTCTCGCGCATCGAGAGCCTGCCGAGCGTGCCGGACCTCTATGTGCGCGTGGTGGAGGAGGTGCGCCGGAAGGACTCCTCCCTGGGTCGCATCGGGGCGATCATCTCCGAGGATCCGGCCATGACCGCCGCCATCCTCAAGATGGTCAACTCCTCCTTCTTCGGCTTTTTCCGACCGGTGACGAACCCGGTCCAGGCCGTGAACCTTCTGGGCACTGAGATCGTCAAGGGCCTGATCCTTTCCGCCCACCTCTTCTCGGTCTTCGATTTCAGCCGGTTCCCACGCTACTCCATGGACGTGCTGGTGGACCACAGCCTGGCCACCGGGCGCATCGCCTCGGCCATCGCCAAGTTCGAGGGCATGCCTCCGGAAATGGTCGATGAGTGTTTCATCGCGGGCATGCTGCACGACATCGGCAAGCTCATCCTGGCCTCGCGCTTCGAAAAGGAATACCTGGCCGTGCTGCGCACCGTGCAGCGGGAGAATCGCACGGTCTGGGAGGTGGAGCGCGAGGTGCTGAAGACCTCCCACGCCGAGTTGGGCGCCTACCTCCTGGGACTCTGGAACCTGCCCGGGGCCGTGGTCGACGCCCTGGCCTTCCACCACGAGCCCGTGCTGGCGGGCGTGGGCCGCGACTTTAGCCCGCTCACCGCCGTGCATGCGGCCAACGCCCTGGAACACGAACTGCGGATCATCAACCGGGAATACGCCCAGCATCCCCCCGATCCGGAATACCTCGAGCACATGGGCCTCACCGGGCATCTGCCCCAGTGGAAGGAACTCTGCGCCGAGATCTACGAGCCTCGGGAATAGCCGGAACCGGCCCCCCTCCCGTTCTTCGTTTCCCCTCGCTTCCGCGGTCTCGTCTGTTCGACGGGACCGTTTCTTTTTCACCTTTGTGCCAAAACGTGCTGAAGATCGGAAAACTTGCCTCCAAGGGGAATATCTATATTGTCATGATACGTTCTTATGAAAATTTGAGAATGCATTTGTAAAACAGCATCTTGCCTAACGTGCGCAGGGGGCGCATGGGGGCTTTTCGATGCTATGAGTTTGTTTTGGCACCAGACCTTGGCGGTTGCCGCGACGCGGAGGCGCGTGCGCGGCGAATCTCGTGGGCGGAGCGGAAGAGGGGAAACGCGGCCCGCGGGGTTGTCGAGCAACCTTCATACCCGGAGGGAATCATGCCAGTCACGCGAAGGGACTTCCTCAAGATCAGCGCCGCCACAGCCGTGACCACGGCCTTCGGCGGCCTGGGCCTCGGTTGCGCGGCCCGGGGCAAGGCGGGGGGGCCCGTGGCCCTGCCGGCCGACCGCATCCAGGCCCTGAAGCCGGAGTGGAGCAAGCAGACCACGTCGGTGTGCTGCTACTGCTCGGTGGGCTGCGGGCTCATCGTGAACACCTCGCTTTCCAGCAAACGCGCCGTCAACACGGAAGGCGACCCGGATCACCCGATCAATCAGGGCGCCCTGTGCGCCAAGGGATCGGCCATCTGGCAGATGGCCGAGAACGACAAGCGGCCCAAGACCGTGCTTTACCGCGCGCCTTATTCCGACAAGTTCGAGGCCAAGCCCTGGGACTGGGCGCTCAAGCGCATCGCCCGTCTGGTCAAGGACACCCGCGAGGCCGGTTTCAGCGCCAAGAACGGCAAGGGCGAGATCGTCAACCGCGTGAACAACCTCGCCTCCGTCGGCTCGGCGGCCCTCGACAACGAGGAATGCTGGGCCTACCAGGCCATGCTCCGGAGCCTCGGCCTGGTGTATATCGAGCACCAGGCACGTATCTGACACAGCGCTACTGTGGCGGCTCTGGCAGAGTCGTTCGGACGCGGCGCGATGACCAATCACTGGATCGACTTCCAGAACAGTGATTGCATTCTCATCATGGGCAGCAACCCTGCCGAAAACCATCCCATCTGCTGGAAATGGGTGACCAAGGCCCAGGAACGGGGTTCCACCGTGGTCCACGTGGACCCGCGCTTCACCCGCACCTCGGCCAAGGCGGACATGCACTTCATGCTCCGCTCGGGCTCGGACATCGCCGTGCTCGGCGGCATGATCAACTACATCCTGAGCAACGACCTGATCTTCAAGGATTACGTCGTCAACTACACCAACGCTTCCTTCCTGGTCTCCGGCAAGTTCGGATTCAAGGATGGGCTCTTCGCCGGCTACGACGCTCAGAAGAGGGCTTACGACAAGTCCAACTGGGCTTTCGAGGTGGATGCCGACGGCGTGCCCAAGAAGGATCCCACCCTTCAGGATCCGCGTTGCGTCTATCAGTTGCTCAAGAAGCACTACGCCCGTTACGACCTGAAGAAGGTCGCCGGGATCAGCGGCATGCCCAAGGACGACCTGGTCAAGCTGTACAAGGCCTACGCGGCCACGGGCAAACGGGACAAGGCCGGAACGATCCTCTACGCCATGGGCTGGACCCAGCACACCGTGGGCGTGCAGAACATCCGCGCCATGTGCATGATCCAGCTCCTGCTGGGCAACATCGGCATCGCCGGAGGCGGGGTCAACGCCCTGCGCGGCGAGTCCAACGTCCAAGGCTCCACGGACCAGGGCCTGCTGTTCCACATCCTGCCCGGCTACCTGCCCACCCCGGCGTCGGCCCTGGACAGTCTGGCGGTCTACAACGAGAAGAACACGCCGGTGTCCAAGGATCCCAAGAGCGCCAACTGGTGGCAGAACCGGCCCAAGTACATGGCCAGCTTCCTCAAGTCCATGTGGGAGGAGACCGAGCCGGAGCAGTCCTACTCCTGGTTGCCCAAGATCGACCCGGGCGGGTCCGGAGCATACTCCTGGCTGGCGCTCTTCGACAAGATGAGCAAGGGCCAGTTCAAGGGCTTCTTCGCCTGGGGCATGAACCCGGCCTGTTCCGGGGCCAACGCCAACAAGACCCGCAAGGCCCTCGCGAACCTGGACTGGATGGTCAACGTCAACCTCTTCGAGAACGAGACCGGCTGGTTCTGGCAGGGCCCGGACATGGACCCCAAGACCATCAAGACCGAGGTCTTCTTCCTGCCCTGCGCCGCCTCCATCGAAAAGGAAGGCTCCATCACCAACTCCGGCCGCTGGATGCAGTGGCGCTACGCCGGGCCGACGCCCTACGGCGAGAGCAAGCCGGACGGCGACATCATCGCTCACCTGTTCAAGGAAATTCAGGCCCTGTACAAAAAGGAGAAGGGCGTTCTGTCGGAGCCCATCCTCAAGGCCACCTGGAACAAGACCAACAAGCACGGGGAGTTCGACCCGCACGCCACGGCCAGGCTGATCAACGGCGCGTTCCTCAAGGACGTGACGATCGGTGACAAGGTCTACAAGAAGGGTGAGCAGGTTCCGAGCTTCGCCATGCTCCAGGCCGACGGCTCCACCACCTCGGGCAACTGGCTCTACGCCGGTTCCTACACGGACAAGAACAAGGCCGCCCTGCGCGACACGAAGCAGACTCCCGAACAGGCCGCCATCGGCCTCTTCCCCAACTGGTCCTGGTGCTGGCCGGTGAACCGGCGCATCCTCTACAACCGCGCCTCCTGCGATCCGACGGGCAAGCCCTGGGATCAGGCCAAGACCGTGGTTTCCTGGAACGCGGCGGACAAGAAGTGGATCGGCGACGTGCCGGACGGCCCCTGGGCCCCGGAGGCGAAGTATCCCTTCATCATGACCAAGGAGGGATTCGGCCAGATCTTCGGCCCGGGCCTCAACGACGGCCCGTTCCCGGAGTACTACGAACCCCTGGAGTGTCCGGTGTCCGGGCATCCCTTCTCCAAGCAGCTGCACAACCCCACGGCCATCGCCTTCGAGGGCGAGGACAAGGCGGTCTGCGATCCCCGCTACCCCTTCGTCTGCTCCACCTACCGGGTCACCGAGCACTGGCAGACCGGCGTGCTCACCCGGTGGCTGCCGTGGCTCGTCGAGGCCGAGCCGCAGATGTTCTGCGAGATCTCGCCCGAACTGGCCAAGCTGCGCGGCATCGCCAACGGCGACAAGGTCACCGTCTCCAGCCTGCGCGGCTCGCTCTGGGCCGTGGCCATCGTGACCCCGAGGCTCAAGCCGTTCAAGGTCCAGGGCCAGACCCTGCACCAGGTCGGCATCCCGTGGCACTTCGGATGGATTCATCCCAAGGACGGCGGCGACTCCGCCAACCTGCTGAGTCCCTCGGTCGGTGATCCCAACACCGGCATCCCGGAGACCAAGGCCTTCATGGTCAACGTCAGGAAGGCCTAAGGAGGTCGCAGATGAACGGTAAGAGCTTCTTCGTCGATCTGAGCAAGTGCACGGCGTGCCGGGGCTGCCAGGTCTCCTGCAAGCAGTGGAAGAAACTGCCCGCGGAGAAGACGGTCAACACCGGCTCCCATCAGAATCCGGCGGACCTCTCCTTCAATACCTTGAAGGTGGTCCGCTTCTCGGAACGCGTGGACAAGGGCAAGGTGCGCTGGTTCTTCCTGCCGGATCAGTGCCGACACTGTGTGGAGCCGCCGTGCAAGATGGCCTCCAGCGTGGAAGGCTCGATCCTGCACGACCAGGCCACCGGCGCGGTGGTCTTCACCCCGCTCACGGCCCAGGAGGACTTCGAGATCATCCGCGGGGCCTGCCCCTACGACATCCCGCGCCAGGATCCGGTCACCAAGGTCATGTCCAAGTGCGACATGTGCACCGATCGGGTTCGGGCCGGAATGCTTCCGGCCTGCGTCAAGACCTGTCCCACCGGCGCCATGAACTTCGGCGACCGGGACGAGATGCTGAAGCTGGCCCAGAAGTCGCTGGCCGGCGTCAAGAAGAAGTGGCCCAAGGCCCAGTTGGTGAACGCCGACGATGTGCGGGTCATCTTCCTGGCCGTGGAGGAACCGGAGTTCTACGCCAAGACCCTGATGGCCCAGGCGTCCGAGCAGATGAGATTCGCCACGCGGCGTGATCTCCTGGCTCAGCTCCTGCGGCCCGTGCGCAGCATGACCTCCGTCTGAGGCTTCGCAAGGAGCCTTTCGCAAGAGGCCGCCGGGGATACCCTGCCCCCCGGCGGCCCTTGTCTTTTGTGCGATTCAGCGACCGGCCTGTTTCAGAACCTTGAGGATCAGGGCTTCCAGCTCCTCCTCGGTCTTGGCGCCGGCGATGCGTTCCACCTCGCGACCGTTCTGGAAAATCAGCAGGAGCGGTATGCCGGAGAGGCCGTACCGCATGATCGGTTCTTCTCCGGCCCAGTAGACCGGAAACCCCACGCCCCCGACCTGTTTCAACAATTCCCGCATGGCTCCGGGGTCCATGTCCAGGCTGACCCCGGCGAGGTCGAGCCCGCGTCCCTCGTACTTGAGCCAGAGACTCTGAAGCGCGGGCAGTTCCTGGCGGCAGGGCGCGCACCATGCGGCCATGAAGAAGACCATCCGGGCCGGAACGGGTTCGCTGAGGAAGGCCTCGAGGCGTCGCTGGTCCATCTGCCGCGGGGGCGGTTGTCCCGTCGCCTGGGCCGTCGCCGCCAGAAGACACAGCAGGATGCCGAGGGAGACAGCGAGCCGTTTCATCGCAACGCGTCCAGTCGGCGGATGAGTTCGCCCAGTTCGGGCCGCTGGTTGATGTCGTTCACGTCGATGGAGCGGATGACGCCCTTTCGGTCGATGACGACGAGGGCCCGTTCGGCCATGCCGTCGCCGCGCAGCACCCCGTAGGCCCCGGCGACCCGGCCGTGGGGCCAGAAGTCGGAGAGCACCGGGAACCAGACGCCGCCCATCTGGAGGGTCCAGGCGTGCAGCGAGGGCAGGTTGTCGGTGGTGATGCCGAGCAGGACGGTGTCGCGTTTTTCGAAGAGAGGACGGGCCAGGTTGTACCCCGGCCACTGGTCCGAGCAGACCGGGGTGAAGGCCGCAGGCACGAAGGACAGGACCACGTTCTTTTTGCCCCGGTAATCCGAAAGCCGGACCGTCGCGCCGCCCAGCGCGGGCAGGGCGAAATCCGGGGCCATGTCGCCCACCTTGACCCGCAACGCGCTGTCGCGGGGTTTCATTTCGCCCAGCCCATACACGCTTTCAGGGGAGAGCAGGGCGGCCCGGGCCGGTAATGCCGATGCCAGGCAGACGGTCAACAACAGGCAGCAGAGCGCTCTTTTCATGGCCGCGCCTCACTTCTTGAGCCCGGCGGCGGTCGCCAGCCGGTCCAGAAAGGCTTTGGTATCCCCGAATCCGCCAGTCAGGGAGTCCAGGACCGGCAATCCGCGTTCGTCGCCCGGCAGCCCGACGAGGATGAAGCAGGGGGTGCCGACCTGCCCAAGGGCCTTGTGCATGGTGAAGTCCGGGTCCGCGAAGAGGGGGAAGGGGATCTTGTACTGCTCGCGGAAGACATCCACCTCGAAGGACGAATTTCCCGCGCCCAGGCCCAGCAGGAGGATGCGCCCGGCCCAGGGCGAGGACCGGAGGGCCGCATCCAGCTCGTTGACCCGGGACGCCTCGCGCTGGCAGTGCGGGCAGTACATGCTGAAGATCTCCAGCAACAGAAACTCGGCCTTGACCTGGGAGAGGCGGAAGGTCCGCGCGTCCTTGGAAATGCCGAGAGAGGCAGCCTGTTCCGGCGTCAGTGGACCGCTCAGCTCCATGTCGGCCAGGAAGGAGCCCGGAGCGGGCTGGGCGCGGGCGGAAAGTGCCAGGATCGCCAGGATCGCCAACGAAGCCGCCAGCCGTTTCATGACCGCCCTCCTTGTGGTTTTCGGGGTCCGGGGACACGATATGTTTTGGGAAACATAGCATCCCCGTCCCGCCCTGCCAATCGCCGTGCCGTGGGTCGAGGCTCCTTTTTTCGTCCGCGCGAGACGGACGAAGAAGCCCGCCGCCCCGGTCTCCCGTTGTGGGAAAACCAGGCGCGGCGGGCCGCCTTCTTCACGTGTGCGTCGGCTGTCCGTCCGGGGTCCGGCAATCAGCCTTTCTTTTCGATCTTGGCCCAGGTGTCGCGCAGGGTGGCCGTGCGGTTGAAGACCAGCGCTCCGGGCCTGCAGTCCTTGGCGTCGGCCGTGAAGTAGCCCAGGCGTTCGAACTGGAAGCGGTCCCCGGGCCGGGCCTCGTCCAGGGCGGGCTCCAGCTTGCAGCCCGCGAGCGTCTCCAGGGAGTCGGGGTTGAGGTGGGTCTTGAAGTCCTTGTCCGCGCTCGGATTGTCCACGGTGAACAGGAAGTCGTAGAGCCGGACCTCGGCCTCCACGGCGTGGGCCGCGCTGACCCAGTGGATGGTGCCCTTGACCTTGCGGCCGTCCTGGGACCAGCCGCCCCTGGTGGCCGGGTCGTAGGTGCAGCGCACCTCCGTGACCTCGCCGGAGTCGTCGGCGGAGAAGCCGGTGCAGGTCACGTAGTAGGCCCCGCGCAGACGCACCTCCTGGCCGGGAGCCAGGCGGAAGTACTTGGGCGGTGGGGTCTGGCGGAAGTCGTCACGCTCGATCCAGAGCACCTTGGAGAAGGGCGCGGTGCGGGTTCCGGCGCGCTCGTCCTCGGGGTTGTTCTGGAGCGCGAACTCCTCCACCTGGTCCTCGGGGTAGTTCTCGACGACCAGTTTGAGGGGTTTCAGCACGGCCATGCGCCGCGCCGCGCGTTTGTTCAGATCCTCGCGTACGCAGTGTTCCAGCAGGGCCACGTCCACGGTGTTCTCGGAGCGGGCCACGCCGATGCGCTCACAGAAGTCGCGCACGGCCTCCGGGGTGTAGCCCCGGCGGCGCAGGCCGGAAATGGTCGGCATGCGCGGGTCGTCCCAGCCCGTCACGTGGCCTTCCTGCACGAGTTGGATGAGCTTGCGCTTGGAGAGCACGGTGCGGGTGAGGTTCAGGCGGGCGAATTCGTACTGCCGGGGCCGGGGATCGAAACCCAGGGTGTCCAGGACCCAGTCATAGAGTTCGCGGTTGTTCTCGAATTCCAGGGTGCAGACGGAGTGGGTCACGCCTTCGATGGCGTCCGACAGGCAGTGGGCGAAGTCGTACATGGGGTAGATGCACCACGCATCGCCCGTGCGGTGGTGATGGGCCTTCTTGATGCGGTAGAGCGCGGGGTCGCGCATGACCACGTTGGCGGCGGCCATGTCGATCTTGGCCCGCAGCACCCGCGAACCCTCCTCGAACTCGCCCGCGCGCATGCGCCGGAAGAGGTCCAGGTTCTCCTCCGGGGTGCGCTCGCGCCAAGGGCTGTTCACGCCGGGGGCGGTGAGGGTGCCCCGGTTCTCGCGGATCTGCTCGGCGCTCTGGTCGTCCACGTAGGCCTTGCCCATCTCGATGAGCCGCTCGGCGCAGGCGTAGATTCGCTCGAAGTAGTCCGAGGCGAAGAAGCGGTTCGCGCCCCAGTCCGCACCGAGCCAGCGGGCGTCCTCCTCGATGCTCTCGACGTATTCCACCTCTTCCTTGGACGGGTTGGTGTCGTCGAAGCGCAGGCTGCACACGCCGTTGTAATCGCGGGCGATGCCGAAGTTCAGGCAGATGGACTTGGCGTGCCCGATGTGCAGATAGCCGTTGGGTTCGGGAGGAAAACGGGTCTGCACGCGGCCGCCGTTCTTGCCGGCCTTGATGTCGGCCTCCACGATGGCGCGGATGAAGTTGAGCGGGGCTTCGGGCTTCTGGATCACGTCGGTCATATGGGCACCTCGAAAGGGGAAGTCTTGGGAATACGGGCCTCTCGGCCAAGCAAGCACATACGGCAAAACCACGGGCCGGTCAAAGGGGGCTTGCCGCAACCCCCGCCGGGCGGTAGGTTCCGGCCATGAGTTCCCCGCGCGGCTCCACCCGCCTTCTGCTTCTGGGCCTGGGGCTGCTCCTGGGCGGCCTGGCCTACGGCGTCTGGGAGTGGCTGCCCCGATTCTCCCGGCTGGCCGAGCGGGCCCTGCGGGCCTGGCTGCCCTGACGGATTTGGACGGCTTGTGGGAAACGCGCTCAATCGCCCGCTGAATCTCCTCCGCCTCCCTCCTTCCAGTATGGCTTGCCCAGGTCCTCGAAGGCCGAGAGCGCGGCCAGGGAGCCCTCGCTCACGGCCGTGACGATCTGCATGCTTCCGCCGGTGAGGTCGCCCGCGGCGTAGACGCGCGGCCTGCTGGTCCGCATGGCCCGGTCCACGCTCACGAACCCGCCTCCGTCCAGCTCCAGTTCCAGTTTCTTGGCCAGATCGTTGTTCGGCACATGCCCCACGGCGATGAACACCGCGTCCGTGGGCAGGTCCGCCGTGGTCCCCGCGGCGTTGTCGCGCACGCGCACGGCCGTGACCTTCTTGTCGTCGCCCGTGATCTCGACCACCTCGCTGTTGAAACGCACGCCGATGCCCTCGCGCGCCGCGGAGTCCTGGAGGTGCTTCTCGGCCCGGAAGGCGTCCCGGCGGTGGATGATGGTCGTCTCCACGCCCAGGTGCTTGAGGTGCAGGGCGTCGGTGAGCGCGGTGTTGCCGCCACCGACGACCACCGCCCGCCTACCCTTGTAGAGGTAGCCGTCGCAGGAGGAGCAAAAGCTTACGCCGAAGCCCCGGTAGCGGTCCTCGCCGGGAGCTCCGAGAGCGCGGTAGGCCGCGCCGGTGGCCAGGAGCACGGCCCGGGCCGAGAAGGTTCCCTTGCGCGTGCGCAGTTCGAAACGGCCGTTTTCCTCGGCCGCGTCCTCCACCTGGGCGTCGGTCACGATATGCGTGTATTCCCGGGCGTGGGCGGCCATGATCTCCATGAGCTTCTTGCCCGGCACCGAGGCGAAGCCGGGGTAGTTCTCCACTGTCGGGGTCAGGCTCACCTGGCCGCCGATGGGGCCGCCCTCCAGAACCACGGCCGACAGGCCGCTACGGGCGGCGTAGATGGCCGCCGAGAGCCCGGCCGGGCCCGCGCCCACAATGGCCAGGTCCACCCGCTCCGGCGTCGGGCCTTGGGTCTGGGCCGCCATTTCGCCCAGGAACTCCGAGGCGTCCTGGAGCGTCACCAGCTCGACCACGAAGCGCTCCTCGGGCATGAGTCCCAGGGCGGCATGGTCTTCGCCGAACAGGGTGTGGGGCACGGAGCCCACGTTGTGGCGTTCGGCCAGGTCCGGGTTCTCGTCGATCTCCACGATTTCGGCCGAGACGAGGTCCGGCCGTTCCACGGCGCACTTGATCGCGGCCAGTGCCTGGCCCGGGCAGTAGGGGCAGGCCGGGGTGACGAAGACGCGCGGGTCGCGCTTTTCCGTGAGCTTGGCCAGGAGTTCGCGGGAGAGGTCCGAGAGGCCGCTCTTGCCCGTCGAGGCCAGGATCAGGGCGGTCATGAAGGTCCGGCCCTCCTCCCCGGCCGGGGCCCCGGTGAAGCGCACGGAAATGCGGTTCGGGGCCAGAAGGATCGTGGGCGAGCGGTCCACGCCGCGTTTCCGGGCCTCGTCCGAGTCCAGGTTGAGGAAGCGAGCCCGGACCTTGGGCGAGAGCCGGGTCAGGTCGGTGATGAATGTGCGCGCGAAATCGTTGTACGAGTCGTTCACGCCGGAGGCGGTGAAGACCTCCATATCCACCGGGGTCTGAAATGTGGCGAAGAGTTCGGTCAGGGCCGTGCGGGTGTCCTCGGGCAGGAACCAGCCGCCCGGGTCGTCCTTTTTCTCGATCTGCGGCGTCATGGGCATCCTCGCGGGTTTGAGGGCGATGCCTGATGATATTGCAGGATCGGCGCGCCCCGTCAAGGAAGCGGTCTTGCGTGGGAAGCCCGGCGGACGTACATTCGGGCCATGTGCGGACGATTCGCCCTGCGGGCCCCAAGACCCCGGTTGGCCGAGCACTTCGGCCTGGACAAGGTTCCCGGCGCTCCCGCGCGCCACAACATCGCCCCGGGCCAGCTGGTGGAGATCGTGGCCGCCGAGGCCTCGGGCCGCCGCCACATGCGTCTGACCCGCTGGGGTCTCGTGCCGTTCTGGGCCAAGGACGCCTCGATCGGCGCGCGGCTCATCAACGCCCGCTGCGAGACCGCCCCGGCCAAGCCCGCCTTCCGCGCCGCCTACCGCCACCGCCGCTGCCTCATTCCGGCGGACGGGTTCTACGAGTGGCGGGCGCTGTCCGGTCGCAAACAGCCCTGGTTCCTTCACCTGGAGGGCGACGGCCTGTTCGCCCTGGCCGGGCTCTGGGAGTCCTGGCAGGGGCCGGGCGGAGAAATCCTGGAGACCTGCGTGGTGCTCACCCGTGAGGCCGTGGGCCTCGCCCGGGAAATCCACGAACGCATGCCCGTGATTCCGCCGCCATCGGCCTACGGCGATTGGCTGGCCCCGAACCTCCAGGCCGACTCGCGCATCACCGCGCTCCTGGAGTCCTTCCCGCCGCCGGAACTGGCGGCTCACCACGTGGGGCCGGCTGTGAACAACCCCCGCCAGGACGGGCCGGAGTGCTCCCGGCCCCTGGACGGGGAGGGCGGTGCCCCGGGCGGGATTTTTTTGACCTGAGTCGTTGTCTTTTCCCCGGACCGCACTATGTTGGAACGACGCGCGGAGGACAAAACCGCGCGCGGAGGATCAGCATGTGGGAATATACCGATAAAGTCATGGACCACTTTCTCAACCCGCGCAACGCGGGCGAGATGGAGAATCCGAGCGCGGTCGGCGAGGTGGGCAGTCTGGCCTGCGGCGACGCCCTGCGCCTCTTTCTGAAGATCGACGACAAGGGCGTGATTCAGGACGCCCGTTTCCAGACCTTCGGCTGCGCCAGCGCCATCGCCTCCAGCTCGGTGCTCACCGAGATATTGAAGGGCAAGACCGTGGCCGAGGCCGAGAAGCTGACCAACAAGGACATCGCCGCCTACCTGGGCGGCCTGCCCAAGGAGAAGATGCACTGCTCGGTCATGGGCGAGGAGGCCCTGGCCGCCGCGCTGAAGAACTGGCGCGGCGAGGCCGCCCCGTCCCCGGCCGCCGAGGGCCGTCTGGTCTGCAAGTGCTTCGGCGTCACCGAGGAGACCATCCGCCGGGCCATCCGCGAGAACGACCTGAAGACCGTGGAGGACATCACCAACTTCACCAAGGCGGGCGGCGGTTGCGGCGAGTGCGCGCCGGAGTTGGAGTCGATCCTGGCCGACGAGCGGGCGCGCATGGCCTCGGCCGCACCGGGCGGCAGGCGGATGACCAACATCCAGCGTATGACCCAGGTGACCCGGATCATCGACGAGGAGATCCGCCCGGCGCTCAAAAAGGACGGCGGGGACATTGAGTTGGTGGACATCGAGGGCGTCAAGGTTGTGGTCTCGTTGCGCGGGGCCTGCGTGGGCTGCCCGTCCAGCCACCTGACCCTCAAGGGCCTGGTGGAGAAACGCCTCCAGGAGGCCGTGGACCCGGACATCCGGATCGAGGAGGTGCGCCCGTGAAGCCGGTCTATCTCGACAACAACGCCACCACCCAGGTGGCTCCCGAGGTGCTTTCGGCCATGTTGCCGTTCTTCTGCGAACAGTACGGCAACCCCTCCAGCATGCACTCCTTCGGCGGCGCGGTGGCCGAGCACCTGCGCAAGGCCAGGGCCCAGGTGGCCGAGGGTCTTTCCTGCGACCCCTCGGAGATCATCTTCACCGCCTGCGGCACGGAGTCCGACAACACGGCCATCCGCTCGGCCCTGGAGTCCCAGCCCGAGAAACGGCACATCGTGACCACCCGGGTGGAGCATCCGGCCGTGCTGAGCCTCTGCCAGCACCTGGAGACCAAGGGCTGCGAGGTCACGTATCTGGGCGTGGACGAGGACGGCCGCCTGGACCTCGACGAACTGGAGAAGAGCCTTCGGAAAGACACGGCCATCGTCTCGGTGATGTACGCCAACAACGAGACCGGCGTGATCTTCCCGCTGCCGGAGGTCGCGGCGATCGTGAAGTCGCGGGGCGTGCTTCTGCACACCGACGCGGTGCAGGCCGTGGGCAAGCTGCCCATCGACCTTTCCACATTGCCGGTGGACTTCCTGGCCCTCTCCGGCCACAAGCTGCACGCGCCCAAGGGCGTGGGCGTGCTCTACGTGCGCAAGGGGACGCCGTTCCGGCCCTTCCTGGTGGGAGGCCACCAGGAGCACGGCCGCCGCGCGGGCACCGAGAACATCACCTCCATCGTCGGCCTGGGCCGTGCCGTTGAACTGGCCACCGGGCACATCGAGGAAGAGAACACCCGGGTGCGGGCTTTGCGCGACCGTTTGGAGCGGGGGCTGTTGGAGGCCGTCCCGGACTCCCGGATCAACGGCGGCGGGGCCGAGCGCCTGCCCAACACCCTGTCCATCGCCTTCAAGTACGTGGAGGGCGAGGCCATCCTCCTGCTCATGGACCGCTTCGGCATCTGCGCCAGCTCAGGCTCGGCCTGCACCTCGGGCAGCTTGGAACCTTCGCACGTGCTGCGGGCCATGGGCGTGCCCTTCACCTTCGCCCACGGCTCCATCCGTTTCTCGCTCTCGCGTTACACGAGCGACGCGGACGTCGACCTGGTGCTCAAGGAACTGCCGCCGATCATCGCGCGGCTGCGCCAACTCTCCCCGTTCTCCGGCAAGGAGGGCGAGGCCGCGGCCTTCTGCTCCACCCACAGCCACTGAACCGGGGGGCACGACATGCGCATCGCCAAGGACATGACTGAACTGGTGGGGCACACCCCGCTGGTCTTTTTGAACCGTCTGAACGAAGGCTGCGTGGCCCGCGTGGCGGCCAAGCTGGAGTTCTTCAACCCCTGTTCCTCGGTCAAGGACCGCATCGGTCTGAACATGATCCGGGCGGCCGAGGCCGAGGGCCGCATCAAGCCCGGGGCCACCATCATCGAGCCCACCAGCGGCAACACCGGCGTGGGCCTGGCCTTCGTCTGCGCCGTGCGCGGCTACCGGCTCATCCTGACCATGCCCGAGAGCATGAGCCGGGAACGCCGGGTGCTGCTCAAGGGCTTCGGGGCCGAGCTGGTGCTCACCCCGGCGGCCCAGGGCATGTCCGGGGCCGTGTCCCGGGCCGAGGAGCTGGCGGCGGAAATCCCGGGCTCGTTCATCCCCCAGCAATTCAAGAACCCGGCCAACCCGGCCGCGCACCGCGCGACCACGGCCGAGGAGATCTGGGCCGATACGGACGGGACCATCGATATCTTCGTGGCCGGAGTTGGGTCCGGCGGCACCATCACCGGCGTGGCCCAGGGGCTCAAGGCCCGCAATCCCGGCATCCGGGCCGTGGCCGTGGAGCCGGACGCCTCGCCCGTGCTTTCGGGCGGCGCTGCCGGACCGCACGTCATCCAGGGCATCGGCGCGGGCTTCGTGCCCGAGGCGCTCGACCGCTCGGTGCTCGACGAGATATTCCGCGTGACCAACGAACAAGCCCTGACCACGGCCCGGCGGCTCATCCGCGAGGAGGCCATCCTCTGCGGCATCTCCTCCGGGGCCAACGCCTTCGCCGCCCTGGAGCTGGCGCGGCGGTCGGAGAACGCGGGCAAGCTCGTGGTCTTCGTGGTCTGCGACACGGCCGAACGCTATCTCTCCACCGCCCTCTACCAGGACCAGGACTGAACCCATGAGCACGAACGGCAACGGCAACGGTCGCCCGGCCCTGGCCAAAGTGGTCGAGCGGCTCTGCGATCCCGCCTCCTACTCGGCGGTCTATCACCGCCCCCTGCACGACCAGCCCATGCCCTCCATCCCGGCCCTGCGGGAGATCATGGAGCGGCTGCGGGCCGTGCTCTTCCCCGGCTACTTCGGGGACTCGGACGTGAGCCAGGAGTCCATGCGCTACCACATCGGGGCCAACCTGGACATCGTGGCCCGGCTGCTCTCCGAGCAGGTCAAGCGCGGCCATTGCTTCTTCTGCGACCGCGACGAGGGCGGCGGTTGCGTGGATTGCGAGGAGCGGGCCAACACCCTGTCCGCGAAGTTCCTGGACCGGCTGCCGGACATCCGCGCCCTGCTGGCCACGGACGTGCAGGCGGCCTACACCGGCGACCCGGCCTCACGCAGCCCGGGCGAGACCATCTTCTGCTACCCGAGCATCACCACGCTGACCCACTACCGCATCGCCCACGAACTGTTCGAGCTGGGCGTGGACCTCATCCCGCGCATCCTCACGGAGATGGCCCACTCGGCCACGGGCATCGACATCCATCCGGGCGCGCGCATCGGGGAGCACTTCTTCATCGACCACGGCACCGGCGTGGTCATCGGCGAGACCTGCGTCATCGGCCGGAACGTGCGCCTCTACCAGGGCGTGACCCTGGGGGCAAAGAGCTTCCCAAAGGATCCCAGCGGCGCGCTCATCAAGGGCCAGCCCCGGCACCCCATCGTGGAGGATGACGTGATCATCTACTCCGGTGCGACCATCCTCGGCCGGGTGACCGTGGGCAAGGGCGCGGTCATCGGCGGCAACGTCTGGCTCACCCGCGACGTGCCCGCCGGGGCCCGGGTGATCCAGGACCGCGACGACGACGCGGTCTTCGAGATTCCACCCGGAGGGGCGGGGGTGTAAGAGATGGAAAGGGCGTCCGAAGGGGCGCCCTTTTTTTCAGATGAAGAGCCGGGCCACGGCCAGCAGGCCCATGCCCAGGGCCACCACGCCGAAGAAGCTCTTGGTCTTGATGGCCAGGATGAAGCAGGGCACGGCGATCCAGAGGAAGAGGTTGTCGGCCGAGGCCTGGATGCGGCCCTCCGGGGCCAGCAGCGAGGGGGCCAGCAAGGCCGCCAGGATGGCCGCCGGGACGTGCGAGAGCCAGCGCTCCACCAGGGGGTTGAGCCTCCGGCTGGACAGGGCCATGGCCGGAATCATGCGCGGCAGGTAGGTCACCAGGGCCATGCCCGTGATGATCAGGGCGATCACTTTCTGGTCCATGTCTCCACTCCGCAGCCGAGGGTGGCGGCCAGAACGCAGGCCGCGATGACGCCCCAGTGGCCGAATCCAAGCGAGAGGAAGAGGGTCGAGAAGCCGGCGGCCGCCACGGCCGTGGCCTGGCGGGGGCGGGTTCCGACCTGCCCGGCCAACAGGGCCAGGAACATGGCCGAGAGGGCGAAGTCCAGGCCCAGGGGCTTCACGTCGCCGATGAGCCCGCCGCAGAACGCGCCGAGGATCGAGCCGGTGATCCAGGCCGAATGGGCCGTGGCGTTGATGGCCAGGGTTTCGGCCTTGGACGTCCGGCCCTGGGCGAAGCGCGAGGCGTGCAGGGCGAAGGTCTCGTCCGTGAGCTGGGCGCAGAACCAGGCCACTCCCGGACGGCTCCAGTCGCGCAGGTGCGGGGACAGGGCCGCGGACATGAGCACATGGCGCAGATTGACCACGAAGGTGGTCAGCACGATGGTCAGGGCCGGGGCCCCGGCGGCCAGCAGGCTCGTGGCGATGAGCTGGGCCGACCCGGCGAAGACGAACACGGACGTGAGCGCCGCCGCCAGGGGAGTCATTCCGGCCTTGAGGGCCAGCACGCCGAAGGCGAAGCCCACCGGCAGATAGCCCAGAACGATGGGCAGGGCCTGCCGCGCGCCGGACAGGATCTCCGGCCATGAGCCCGGGGCGGGCAGGGCGCGGGCGTCATCCATCTGATCGTTCCTCCGGGGTCGAGTGTCGTCCACGGCTTGCACTCAACCACGAAATCTGTCACCAGAACAGATACAGTTTTCATAAAAAACAACCATAACAGTTTGGAGGGGAGAATGGCCGGGGCGGGGCAGGGCGGAGAATTCCGCTACCGGGCCGTGGGGCGGCGCATCCTGGACATGATCGAGTCCGGGCGGCTCGTTCCCGGTGGCCGCGCGCCGTCGCTGCGGGCCATGAGCCGGGCCGCCGGGGTCAGCCTGGCCACCGTGGGCCACGCCTACGAGGAACTGGAACGTCGTGGCGTGCTCCTCTCCCGGCCGCGTTCGGGCTATTTCCTGCGCGAGGGTCGGGCCCAGCTCTCGGCTCCGGCGCGGCCCTCGGCCCCGCCCCAGGAGCCCCGGCCGGTGAACCGCCAGGCGCTCATCCGCATGGTGCTCACCGTGGTCGGCGACCGCGACCTCGTGCCTTTCGGCGTGGCCGGGCCCGAGGAACGCCTGCTGCACGAGGCCCATCTCACCCGCGTTCTGGCCCGGGTGCTGCGCGACGATCCCCTGGCGGCCCTGAACTACACCCCGGTGCACGGGCTCACGGCCCTGCGCCGCCAGATCGCCTACCGGGCCCAGGAGTGGGGCGCGGAAGTCCGGCCCGAGGACGTGCTCGTCACCTCCGGGGCCATCGAGGCCCTGCATATCGCGCTGCGGGCCCTGACCCGGCCGGGCGACGCCGTGCTGGTCCAGTCGCCCACCTACCACTGTTTCCTGCAGCTCCTGGAAAACCTCGGCCTGCGGGTCATCGAGGCCCCGTCCTCCCCGGACACGGGCATCAGCCCGGCCCAGGTGCGCGAGGCCGTGGACCGCTTCGACCTGCGCTGCTGCATCCTGACCCCGAACTTCAACAACCCGGACGGCGCGCTCCTGCCCGAGGAGGCCAAGGCCGAGATCGTGGACATCCTGGCCGAGCGCGACATCCCCCTCGTTGAGGACGACGTCTACGGCGACCTTCACTTCGGGCCAACCCGCCCGGCGGGCTTCAAGAAGTGGGACCGCCGGGGCCTCGTGCTCCAGTGCTCCTCGTTCTCCAAGACACTTTGCCCGGGCTGGCGCGTGGGCTGGATCATCCCGGGCCGTTTCCTGGAACGGGCCCTGGACGTGAAATTCAGCTCCAGCGTGGCCACGGCCACCCCGAACCAGATGGCCGTGGCCCAGTATCTGGCCGAGGGCCGCTACGACCGGCATCTGCGCCGCCTGCGTTCGGCCCTGGAGGCCCAGACCCGGACCATCCGGCATCTGCTCTCGCGCTACTTTCCGGCGGGCACGCGCGTCACCCGGCCCCAGGGCGGCTGCGTGCTCTGGCTGGAGCTTCCCGGCGGCGTGGATTCCGTGGACCTCTTCTACCGCGCCCGGGCCGAGGGCATCGGCATCTCCCCGGGCAACGTCTTCTCCACCCAAGACCGCTTCAGCAACTACATCCGCCTCAACGCCGGGGCGCTCATCGACGAGCGCGCCGACGCGGGCCTCCGGCTTTTGGGGCGGCTGGCGGCCCGGTGCGCCGCGGGGAGTTTTTGAAGCCCTTCGTCGACCGCCTTGTTTCCGAAGGCCTGCTCATGCTATACGGCGGCCACGGTTCGGGAAATCGTTGAACCAGACCGCCGGACGGCGGAAAGGATCCGGCGCATGGCTGAGCGGCGGCGACTGCTTTACGTGGACAATCTGCGGTTGGCCATGATCGTCCTTGTGGTTCTGGTCCACTGCTCCGTGACCTACAGCGGCGTGGGCAACTGGTACTTTACGGACCCCGTGCCCCAGGGGCCGGTCTCTCTTTTGTCCTTCATCGTATTTCAAGGGTTCAGCCAATCCTTCTTCATGGGGCTGCTCTTTTTCCTGGCCGGATACTACGCCCGGGCCTCCCTGGTTCGGAAAGGCCCGCGCGAGTTCATTCTGGGCCGTTTCGGACGCCTGGGCGCGCCCGCGCTCTTCTACATGGTGCTCATCAACCCGTTCATCGTCCACACCCTGGCCGACATGAACGGTATTCAGTCCAGATGTACGCTGTCGCAATACTGGCTGGTCTACATGGGGAACCTGTCCGTGCTCAGCGGCAGCGGCCCCATGTGGTTCGCCCTGGCCTTGATGTTGTTCTGCTTCGTCTATGCGGGCCTGCGCGCGGTCCGTCCTTCGGCGGCCCAGGCGCCGGTCCGGGCCTTCCGGCCGGGCCTGGCCGTGGGGCTGGCCCTGCTTTGCGCGGCCGGAACCTTCCTCGTCCGCCTGCGCTGGCCCATTGGGACTGCGGTGCTGAACATGCAACTCTGCTTCTTCACCCAGTACATCCTGCTCTTCGCCCTCGGTTTGGCGGCTCACAAGAACGACTGGCTGCGGACCCTGGACCCCCGTTTCGGCGGGCGGTGCCTGCTGGTGGCCGCGGCCGGGATTCCGGTGTTCGGCGCGGCGGTCTGGAACGCGCTGGGGGCGGGCGGACTGGGGCCGTACTTCGGCGGCCCCACTTGGCAGAGCCTGTTCATGTCCGCCTGGGAATCCGTGTCCGGGGTCTGCATGACCCTGGGACTGGTCACGGTGCTGCGCGGCAGGTGGGAGAAGACGGGATCGCTGCTCAAGTGGCTCGCCGACAGCGCCTTTGCGGTCTATGTGTTCCACTCCCCGCTGGTGGTCGGGCTCGGTCGCCTGCTGGAGCCGGTGCAGGCTCCGGCCCTGGCGAAGTTCCTGCTTCTGGGCGGGTTGGCCCTGCCGCTCAGCTTCGGCTTGGCCTGGGTCATCCGACGCACGCCGCTGCTGCGGGAGCTGGTCAAGGCCTGAACGCCCTGGACGCCGCATCGACAACGGCGGGGCCATGACGTAACAGGTCCGCCTCGGAACATCGTCCCGGGGGGATTCATGCTCTTCGAGGTTCTGCGCTACCTCTGCACGCCTTGTCCTCGTCAGGTCCGGGCCCTGGGGCATCTTTCAGGGCTCATCTCCCTGGACGCGCGCCATCGCCGCTGCCGCCGCGCCTGGGCCCCGCACCTGGAGCGCTGCCGCGCGCTCATGCTTGACGCGGCCCGCGACTGCTCCCCGCGAAGGACCGCGCTCGTGGCCGGTTCCGGCCTGCTTTTGGACGTGCCCCTGGAGGAGCTGTCCGGACTCTTCGAGCAGGTGATTCTCTGCGACGTCCTGCATCTGCCCGCGATCCGCCGCCGGGCGCGCCGCCTGCCCAACGTGGATCTGGCGGCCCGCGACCTCACCGACCTGGGGGAACGGGTCTGGGCCGATCTGCGCGCGGATCGGGCTCCGGACTTGGCCGTGCCCGCGCCGACGCATTTCCTGGACCGTCGCGACCTAGACCTGGTGGTTTCCGACAACCTTCTTTCGCAGCTGCCCCTGCCGTTTCTGGAACGCGTCGGCCGCCGTTTTCCCGGCTTCGACGCCGGGGAGTTGGAAGACTTCGCCCGCCGGATCGTGGAGGCGCATCTCGCCTGGCTGGGAGGCTTCCGGGCCCGGGTCTGCCTCATCGCCGACGTGGAGCGACGCAAGCTCCGGGGCGGCACGGTCCTGGAGTGCGAGGATCCGCTCTTCGGCGCGGCCCTGCCCGAGCCCGAGAGGGCCTGGGACTGGGACATCGCCCCCCGGCCCGAGCTCTGGCCGGACGCCGACGCTCGCCACCGTGTCTGGGGCTATTCGGACTTCAGGCCCAAGGGTTGAACACCCCGGCCGGGGCGGGACAGCAGCACATGCAGGAGCGCGGCCAGGAGCAGGCTGGGGAAGATGCAGCCCGGTCCGTCGGTCATGGCCGGAATCTGTTTGAACGCGAGAAACCCGCCCACGGCCAGGGCCCAGGCCAGAACCGCCGAGCGCCGCACCCCGCGTTGGTAGCGGTAAGGGCCGTCCGGGTTGGTCAGCTCGGCGGCGAGATAGGGCCGTCGGAGCAGGAAATAGTCGGCCAGCAGGATGCCGAAGAGCGGGCCGAAGAGCATGCCGATGCCGTCCAGGAAGAGGATGAAGGACTCCAGGAACGAGGCCAGGAACAGCGGCACGAGGCTCAGGGCCACGGAGAGCAGGGCGGTGATCCAGAGCGCGGGCATGGCCCGCAGCCGGGGCAGGCAGTTGGTCATGGAGATGCCCGCGCCCATGATGTTGATGGCGTTGGTGGTCACGCTGGCCAGCAGGATGATGACGAAGGCCAAGGCCCCCAGGCCCAGGCGCGCGGCCGTGGAGCTGGGGTCCGAGAGGTTGGGGTCGTAGACGCCGGTGGTCACGGCCGCGGCGATGGTGCAGATGATGCCCACGAAGGCGAACCAGAACAGGCCCAGGTTGGCCCCCAGGACGGGCGCCAGCGTGGCCGCGCTCCTGGTCCTGCAATAGCGGGTGAAGTCCGCGATCACCGGCACCCAGCCCAGGCTGAAGGCGGCCATGGCGTCCACGGCCCGGCCCACGGGCATGAGCTGGCCCTCGGGCGGGCTCCAGCGCCAGATGGCGGCCAGGGGCACGTCGCGCAGCACGAGCACGGTCTCCCACAATCCCAGCGCCAGGATGGCCACGGTGCCCAGGCATTCCATGACCTTCACCGAGCGGTGCCCGTAGAGGATGGAGAGCATGTTGAGCAGGGCCATGAGGCCCAGGCCGACGAGCAGCGGGCCCGTGTCCCCGGGCGAGCCGAAGGGCGGGGTGCCGATCCAGTAGTGCAGGATGTAGGTCACGGAGATGGCCGCGATGAAGGTGTTCACCGCGTTCCAGCCCACGAGCTGGACCACGTTGAGCAGCGAGGGCAGCATGCTGCCCGAGAGCCCCAGGGCCGGACGGGTCAGGGCCATGGTCGAGACGCCGGTGCGGAAGCCGATCAGCCCCACCAGGGCCATGACGAGGTAGGCCAGGGGGTTGGCCGTGAGCGTGGCCAGGGCCGCGCCGCCGAAGGACGCCCCGGCTACCACGCCGCCCACGTACCAGGTGCCGTTGTTGGCGTTGGCCCCGGTCCAGATGGCCAGCATGTGGCCGAAGCCGATGCTTTTGGCCTGGGGCGGCACCGGCTCGCAGGCCGCGTATTCGTGAGGCGGCGCGGGCGAGGCGCCCGCCTCCCGGCTCACGCCTCTTCCCGCAGGGAGGAGAGCTCCGGCGCGGCGCGCGAGACCACGAAGCGGGTGATGTCGTAGGTGGCCGCGCCCTCCACGGCGAAGGGATCGCGGGCCAGGATGGCCTCCAATTCCTCGCGGCTTGCGGCCCGGGCCAGGATGACGCCGCCGGTGCGCGGCTCCTGGCGTCCGGCGGCCAGGAACACGCCGCCCTGGAAATGTTCTTCAAGGAAGCGGATGTGGGCCTCCAGCAGGGAGTCGATGACGGGCAGGGGCTTCACGTAGCGGACCAGGACGATGAACATGCGGCCTCCTCCGGGTTGGCCTCCTGTAGCCCAGGCCGGGCCCGGGCGCAACGCCGGAGATGGTCCGCGGCGAAAGTTTCACCCCGCGGGAGCGGCGGCCTCCGGGCAGGAATCAGCCTGAAGGCTCCCTGCCGGAGACCAGGCGGGCCTCGGTGAAGGGGATGAGCATGAGCAGCAGACCGCCGAGGGACATGACCCCCATCCCGCACCAGTACAACTTCAGGGACAGCGGTCGCAGGCCCATGAGAGCGGCCGCTCCGGCGCACAGCCCGAGCCCCAGCGTCTCCATCCGCCCCAGGTGCAGCCCCAGGCACATGGGGCAGTCCTCCCCTTCGGGCGCGGGATAGTCGAACCAGACGCGATTCCAGAGCAGGGCCGCCAGCACGGCGATGACGCCGCCCCAGGCCATGTGCAGCGGCAGCAGCAGAGGCTCCATCGGCAGCGGCAGGATGACCGGGATGGCCGCCGTTGCGGCGGCCGGTGGATGGTCGGCGTCGAACATCTGCATGAAGAGCGCGGCCAGGGCCACGGCCAGGCCCAGCTTGAGCGGCGGGATCGCGCCGGGATTCAGCAGGGTCGCGAGGGAGTCGCCGAGGGCCACGGCCAGCAGACCGGCCACGCTGGAAACCATGTGCCCGATGATGACCTGCCGTGGGCGGGCCACCCGAAGGTAGACGCAGGCGGCGTTGATGAAGCAGGTGGCCGCCAGGGGGGGATAGAGCACCCCCACCCCGCAGAGGCCGGACAACAGGGCGATGGCGGCCAGGGCCAGCCCTCCCCCCAGGGAACCCCAGAGCAGGCGGGCCAGGGAAATGACCCCCGGCCTGTAGACGTCCTTTTGAAACTCCCGTCTGCACGGCGCCCGCAACCGTATCTGGATCATGGCGCCCTCCGGCGGTCTCGGCCCTTGGCCGGGCGGCCCTCTGTGGCGGCCGCCCGGCCAAGGCGCGTGCTAGCTTTTCACATAGAGGATGGCCTGGCTGCTGCGTTTCTTGATCACCTTCTTGCCCGCGGCGTCCGCCCGCATGAGCAGGATTTCGCGTTCTCCGAAGCTCAGGGCGTCGGCCAGGCAGACCTCCACGCAGACGGGCTCCTGGCCGTGGATGACCCGTTTCAGGCAGAGGTCGCACTTGTGGGCGAACTTCCCGGCCGCGTCGAACTGAATGACGTCGTAGGGGCACTTCTCGATGCACTTCCCGGCGCCGGTGCACTTGTCCCGGTCGATGAGCACGATGCCGGTCTGCGGATCCTTGCGGATGGCCCCGGCCTCGCAGGCCTTGACGCAAGGGGGCTTCTTGCAGTGTTGGCACATGACCACCCAGTAGTCCTCGCGGAGGTCCGGATAGACGCCCGTGAGTTCGCTCTCCACCCGCAGGTAGTGGCTCATGTCGCCGGGCATGGCCTTCTCGTGGTCCACCAGGCCGTGGTGGTTGCGGCAGGCCACGATGCAGGTCTTGCAGCCGATGCAGCGGTCGAGGTCGACCATGATGCTCAATTGTTTCATGTCGCCCTCCCTTTACTTGGAGATTCTGACCCGGGTGGAGACGTGGGCCTCTCCGCCGCGCAGATCCTGTTCCTCAAGATGCGAGCCCGCGTCGGCGATCAGCTCGTTGTCTCCGAACCACGGCCCCCGCGCCGCGACCTTGCCCATGGTCTGGCCGAATCCGTGAATGATCCCGGCGCAGCCCGGCTTGATCTTCTCGGTGAACTGGACCGGGACGCGGACCTTGCCCGTGCTCGACTCCACGGTCACGATGTCCCCGTCGGCGACTCCCAGTCTGGCCCCGTCGAGCGGGTTGAGGATCAACGGATTGGCGTCCAGCCCGGAGACGGGGTCGCGGAGCTGGGCGTTGTTCTGCGACCAAGCCCCGGTGTTGTTCAGGAAGATGGTACGGAAGTTCACCAGGATGAAGGGGTACTTCTCCTCGTCCTTGCGGAACTCCAGGGGCAGTTCGGGGCTGGGCCATTGGCGGCCGATGTTCTCGTACATCCGCCATTCCAGCTCGATCTTGCCGCTGGGCGTGTTGAACCTGCCCGCGTCCTCGTACTTGCGGAAGCCCACGGTGCCCGGCGACCAGAGCGCGCCGTTGTCGAGCACCTCGCGCATGGACATGCCCACGCCCGAGAGTTCGATGTCGTAGTATTCGACATCATCCTTGAAGGCGAAGTACTGCGGAAACATGCGCTTGCCGAGTTCGATCATCACGCGGTTGGCGTGGCGCGATTCGCCGATGGGTTCGACCACGGGCCGGCAGACCGCCGCCGTGTGTCCGAAGTTGTACCACCAGGGCATGTACAGGAGTTCCCAACGTTCGAAGTTGGTCTGGTCCGGCAACACCAGATCGGCCCACTTCATGGTCTCCGAGGGCAGAATCTCGGTGAGCACGAACAGCTCCAGCTTGTAGGAGCCGTCGGGGTTCTTCATCTTCATGGCCTCGCGCCATTCACCGGAGCCCATCTCCGACAGGGCCGGGTTGCATTCCGAGGCGAAGAAGACCTTGAGGCCGTCGTCCTTCACGGCCTGGGCCGCGTACCAGGTCGGTTCGAGGAAGAAGGTGTAGTTGTCGAACTTGCCGCGGTTGGGGCCGGTGCGGTGGTAGCCCAGCGTCTTGAGATCCGGCGCGGGCGGCGTCGGCTTCACCGGGGCCATGGGCGCGATCTCCGGCATGGGCTGGCCGCCGGGGTTGTCCAGGTTGCCGGTGATGACCAGGAAGATGGACCATGCCTGGCCCCAGTCCATGGCGTTGCCGTACATGATGGACTTGAAGGCGTCCACGCAGACGCTGGGGGCGGCGGCGCACATCTCGGCCAGCTTGATGATGTCCTTGGCCGGAACGTCGCAGATCCTGCTCATGGCCTTGGGCGTCTTGTCCTTGATGAAGGCCATGAGTCCGTCCATGTCGCCCTCGCGCACCCACTTGTCGCAGAAGGCCTTGTCGTACAGGCCCTTGGTCAGCAGGTGGTGGCACATGCCCAGGAACAGGGCCGCGTCGCCGCCGGGCTTGATGGGAATCCACCAGTCGGCCTTGGCCGCCTCGGTGCGGAAGATGGGGTCGATGACCACCAGCTTCGCTCCGCGCTCCTTGGCGTCGAGGATGTCCCGGGGGACGCAGGCGTCGTCCAGGCAGCCGAAGGGATGGCGCCCGGAGAGGATCATGATGCCGCCCTTTGGCACCGTGAAGTACATGGGCGCGATGTGGTGGTTGGGAAAACAGCCGAAGGTGTGCAGATGGGCCATGATCTTGGCCGAGTCGCAATGGGGCAGGCCGGTGGAGATGAATCCGCCCACGGCGTTGACGAAGCGCCACTTGGGGTCCGTGGTGGAGTGCGGGAACATGGAGTAGGTGAACTTGTGTCCTTCCCCGCGCGCGATGAGTGCGCGGAGCTTCTTCTCCATGATGTCCATGGCCTCGTCCCAGCCGATGCGTTCGAATCTGCCCTCGCCGCGTTCGCCCACGCGCTTCAGGGGATGCTTGAGCCGTTCGTTGGAATAGAGCGTGGTGATGCCAGCCATGCCCTTGACGCACATCTTGCCCCGCGCCCTGGGGTTGCCCTTGACCTCCTTGACCACGCCGTCCTCCACGCGGGCCAGGATGGCGCACTCAGCCTTGCACTGGTAGCAGACCGTCGGAATCCATTTGCTCTCATGCATTCTGCCGCCCTCCGTTCACAGTGTGGAACACGGGAAGAGCCGTGGTCGCCCGCGGCCGTCCCCTCTCAAGAGGAGAGCGTCCGAGTCGGGAAAAGGTTCCCGGAATCGACGCGAAATTACAAAAAAACGTGATTCAGGACGAGGATCGGGGAAGGAAGTCCGCGCAGGCGAACCCGCTCAGGTCGCAGGGCGCTGAAAGCACTCCGGCTTCGTGGGCCATGTCGGCGAACGTCTTCATGCGGCCTTCGTCCGGCTCCAGATCGTCAAAACTGACGATCCGCTCGTCCAACACCTGTCGGGCGATGTCTGGATCAATGCCCGTGTGGTCGGACTGCACGGCCGCGCCGAAGCGGGCGTTCCGGCGGAGTCTGTTTCTGGCGGCGTAGAGGGCGCGCAGGTAATCCGCCACCACCTGCCCCTGCCGGGCGGCATAATCCCTCCGTACGACCAGGATGCAGCAGAGGTGGCCAGGGAGGATGTCGCGGGAATTCATGACCGTATCGCCGATTCCGTCCCGGACGCATTTCGCGCTCCAAGGCTGGGCGCAGAAAAAGGAGCCGATTTCGTTCCGCTGCAGGGAATTGATGATCGAGGAGGGATTGACGACCAGACTGGGCAGGCCGGCAAGTTCCGGGTGCTCCCTCATGAAGCGGTGCAGCAGCACGCCGTGGGTGGAGAACGGGCTGGGCAGGCCGATGCGTTGCCGCCGCATCGTGTGCCTGGAGATGGAGATGGCGCTGCCGTCGTGGTGTCCGTCCATGACGTACAGCAACTGGGCGCCGGCCTCGCGCAGGCTCAGGGCCAGGGGGGCCATGATGAAGGCGGCGTCCAGACGGCCGCGCGCCAGGTCCGCCGCCAGGGCGGCCCAGGAGAGGTAGCGGCGCGAGAGCAGAGGCAGGCTGCGGCCCTGATTGAGATGGTCGGCGCACATGGCCAAGAGGTGGTCGGACACCGGCATGTAGCCCACGCGGAAGAGCGTCTCGCAACGGAATGCGGCCATGCGTTCCTGGAGCAGGGGACGGGCATTGAACAGGCGCTTCTTGACGGTGCCTTCCGGCAGGGAGCAGGCTCTGGCCACTTCAGGGACGGACCAGCCCCGCCGGTAATGCAGTCGGCAGACGTCCCGCAGGTGCCCGGGCAGGTCTTCCAGCGTGGCGTCGAAGGCCGACAGCATTTCGGCGGAGCAGAGGGCCTCTTCCGGCGTCCTGGCGCCGGGAGTCGGAAGCAGGTCGCGGACGTCGTCCTGGTCCAGGGAGACGGTTCGGGGTTGGGCGTCCGCCATGCGCAGGCATTGAGAGCGGACGATGGCCGCCAGCCAGGAGGGAAACGCCTCGTTGACGCGCAGCTGGCCGAGCTTGCGGAAGGCGGTGAGAAAGGCCTCCTGCACCGCGTCCTCCGCCTGCAGGCCGGCGGGCAGCCAACGCCGCGCCAGGCGCATGGTCCAGGGGTAGAACCGGTCGATGATGCACCGCCAAGCGATTGCATCGCCCTGCGAGGCCCTGCTCACGAGAGGCGTCAGAGGAGCCGAAGGGGACATGGGAACTCGCCTCCGGTCGAAGAATGTTGCGGGCGGCCGAACGGCGCGACGGCTGGAATTCAGCGTGATTTCAGGCTGGACACTCCGGGGCGGGACGCGTCGCGCGGGAAAATGATCCCGCCGGAAGTGTTTGCGTCCAGATATACTTCGCCGTGACGAATTCGTCCAGTCGGAGCCCTGCGGGATGTAAAGACGATGGAAAACGGCAATGGGGAAGGGGAGATCATGAGCCCCGCAACACAGGCTGCGCGACCTTTGAAACAGGTGCCGCATGAAAAAAAGGCACCGGCTTCAACGGAGCGGCCCCGTGTTCGGACCGCGCCGTATGAAAAAACAGGCGGTCAGGTTCTACACCTGACCGCCTGAAATTGTTGTGGCGTCCCCAAGGGGATTTGAACCCCTGTTATCGGCGTGAAAGGCCCCCCTTTAAACGCAAAATCAGCTAGTTACGTCGCAAATTTTCCTCATTTGCGCATCCTGCGCACCCAAAACCGTTTCCGGAACCGTTTCCGCGTTCTTCTGGTCAAGAAATTCGGCCTCGGATCACGCTACGCCGTCAACTTGGCGAAGAGATTCATACAGTCGTCCCGGCCCAAGCAAGACATCCTTCAGGCCCGCCCTCACTTTCTCCGAGTTGATCGCCTGGGTGCTCATCGTCGTGTGGGCCTCAAGGGCATCCATGATGGCGTTCAGAATTTCCCGGGCCAAGTCCGGCGAGTTTGCGAACTGCTCCTTCGTGTTGCTCATGGCCTGCTGAACAAGCAGGTCCGACTCAAGCAACTTCCCCTTGAGGACGTTGTTCACGTAGACGAGCTTGTCGTCGTCCGTGAGATCGCCTTCGAACAGGTCGTTCACCCTGGCAATGATGTCTGCCAGCAAGGCTTTTTCCTTCTCCTGCACCGAACCGTCGCCGGACTCCGTCATGGGTTTGATTTTTGGCGTCTCCCCTTCGTTCAAGGGCAGCGACACCTTGCCCTGGGATTTGAGGCTGTGGTGCGTCAGCACCACCTTGCTCAAGTCCACGCCCTCCCGTTCTCTTCCAAATTCCAGCAGGGGCAGCAGGCGCTTGTAGAAGATGGCCCGCTTCTCCACATCGGTGTCGCCGTAGTCGAAGATTTGGGAGAGGAAGGCGTACATGCGCAGGTAGGTCATGAGGTCGCGCTTGAAGAGGGCAAGCGAGTTCATCGCATCCCGCGCCTCCCGTGCCGCCGTCTCGTCCTTGTCCGCCAGGGCGGCGGCCAGCGCTTCCTTGGCGGCCTTGAAGCGCCGGAGCAGACGGTCCGCCACCGGAGTGAGGGCCACGACAAGGTCGCTCTGTTTCGCTTTCGGGTTCAATACAACGGTAACGACGCGCTCCACTTCCGGCGTGTCGTAGTGGCCGGAGGCGTCGAGCTTGGCCCGCAGGTTGAGAACCAAGTTCGGGTCGGTGACGTCTTCCAGTTCCGCCGTCGTGTGGTAAATCTTGAAGGCCGCGAGGATTTCGGCCGGGTCGTTGCGGAAGTCCACGACGTAGACGTTGTCCTTGCCTGGGTACGCCCTGTTCAGGCGCGAGAGGGTCTGCACGGCATGAATGCTGGCGAGGCGCTTGTCCACATACATGCCGCACAGCAGGGGTTGGTCGAACCCCGTCTGGAACTTGTTGGCGGCGATCATGATGGAGAAATCATCAGTGGCGAAGGCGCGACGGATGTCCCTGCCCTTGAGGGCGGGGTTGAGCGTCTTGCTGTTCTCCGTGAACGGCTCCGGTCCGGATTCTTTGTCGTTCACCTCGCCGGAGAAGGCGACGAGCGAACCGAGCTTGTATGCTTGGCTTCGGATGTAGGCGTCCATCGCGAGCTTCCAGCGCACGGCCTCAAGGCGGCTGCCGACCACGACCATGGCCTTGCCTCGGCCTCTCAGGAGCGGTTGCACCATTTTGCGGAAGTGCTCCACCACCATCTGGACCTTCTCGGAGACATTGTACGGGTGCAGTTGAACCCAGCGCAGGATGCTTTTGAGCGCCTCGCTCCGCTCCACCTGAGTGTCGTCGTATTCCTTGCCCTCATAGGCGAGTCGAAAGGCGGTCTTGAAGGGCGTGTAGTTCTTGAGCACGTCGAGGATGAAGCCTTCCTCGATCGCTTGGCGCATGGAGTAGACGTGGAAGGGCTCGGGGAGGTTGTCCGGCCCGGCCGGTTGATCCGGGCGGGGCCGCTGGCCGAAAAGCTCAAGGGTCTTGTGCTTGGGGGTGGCGGTGAAGGCCACGTAGGTGATGCCTTTCTTCGCGGCGCGCGCCGCCATTTCCGCCGCGAGCACGTCCTCGGTCGAAACCTCGCCGCCGTCCTCCAGGTCTTTCAACTCGTCGGCGTTGAGCACGGCCTTGAGCTTGGCGGCGGCCTCACCGGTCTGTGAGGAATGGGCCTCGTCCGCGATGACGGCGAAACGCTTGCCCTCGGTGGCGGCCAGCTTCTGCACCATTTCCAGGGCGAAGGGGAAGGTCTGGATGGTGCAGACAACGATCTTCTTGTTGCCCGACAATGCGGCGGTCAGGGCTTTGCTCTTGCTGCTCCCCTCGTTGGTGATGGACGCGACCACGCCCATGGTGCGCTCGAAGCTGAAAATGGCTTCCCTCAGTTGCTCGTCCAGCACGGTGCGGTCAGAGACGACAAGAACGGAGTCAAAGAGATTCTTGTCCGAGGAACTGTGCAGATCAGACAGGAAATGGGCGGTCCAGGCGATGGAGTAAGTCTTGCCGGAGCCTGCGGAATGCTGGATGAGATACTTGCCGTTGCCGTCCTCCCCATCCTTGAGGATTGCGGCTTGCAGCTTCCGCGTGGCGTCCAGCTGATGGTAGCGGGGGAAGATGTGGGCCTTGATCTGCTTCTTGCCGTCCCGCTCGGCCACGAGGTAGCGCCCGAGAATCTCCAGCCAACTTTCGCGCTGCCAGACTTCTTCCCAGAGGTAGGCCGTGGGATGCCCCTTGGGATTGGGCGGGTTTCCCGCGCCGCCGTCGTGCCCCTTGTTGAAGGGCAGGAAGCGCGTCTTGGCCCCTTTGAGCCTGGTGGTCATGTATACTTCGCTGTTGCTCACGGCGAAATGCACCAGCGCCCCGCTGGGGAACCCGAGGAGCGGCTCCGCTGGTTTGCCCTTGGGCTGGGGGTCGCGATCAAAGCGGTACTGGTCCACGGCGTCCTGCACGGACTGCGTGAAATCGCTCTTGAGTTCCGCCGTGGCGACGGGAATGCCGTTCAGGAACAGAACCAGATCGATGGAGTTTTCGTTTTGCAGGGAGTAGTGAACCTGACGCACCACGCGGAGCCGGTTGGCGGCATAGCGGGCGATGGTGTCGGGGTTCATGGACATGGCCGGTTTGAACTGCGCCAGCGGGAGCGCCTGCTTGAGCCCCACCATGTCCACGCCGTGGCGCAGGGTCTCCAGGGCGCCGCGCTGGGCCAGGATTTGCCGGACCCGCTGGGCCAGGGCGACGCCCGTGTCGGCCCCCTTGTCCTTGGCGAGGGCTTCCCAGGCCTTTGGCTGCGTCTCCCGCACCCAGGCGATGAGGTCCGCCGGATACAGGGCAAGCGCCCGGTCGTATCCCTTGGCGTCGTCCTCGGCATAGAGCCAGCCGTTCGCGGCCAGATGCCCGCAGATTTCCGTTTCGAGGTGGGTTTCCTTGTGGAGATCGCCCATTGGCTTAGTTCTCCTGGTAGCTCAGCTCAAAGAACCGTTGCGCCCTCATGATGTCGTCGCGGTTGCGGATGGTCACTTCGAGGTCGCCCGTGCCGAGGTGCCCGATGTTGCGCAGGTCGCGCGTGAAACCCTCGATGAGGTTTTCAGGAGTCGGCGGGCATTTGACGTACACCAGCAGACGCTGCTCCTTCACGCGGGCTTCCACGCAGGCGAAATTCTTGATCCGCATGAAGGCGATGTAGCACTTGACCACTTTCTTTTCCACATCATCGCCAAGGGCGAGCAACGTGTCCTCCAGGGCCTGGTAAAGCTCTTTGAGGCCGTCGGGCGCGCCGCCGAGATGTTCGGAAACGCTCTTGTAGTGCTTTGGGGAAGACTCCTTGCCTTTTCGCTCGTGAACCTCCGGCTCGGTGCTGACGGCCTTCGTCCGTTCAAGGATGAGAAAGCCCTCCGGAAAATGGCGATAGCGGATCAGTTCGATGTTGCGGTTCATCTGCCGCACGGCGTGTTCGTCATACCTCGTGAAGTCTCCGGCGATGCACAGCAGTCTCGGGCCTGACCACTCGATCTCAGCGGCGGCCTTCTTGCCCAGCCTGTCGAGCACGAGCAGCTTGAATTCGGCCTTATGATCCAACAGCCAGTCGAGATAGAACAGACCTTGGGTGACGACGTTCTCGTTGCTGGTCCGTTTGTACTCGATGATGACCGGGCATCCGTTCTCGTCGATGCCGAGCGTGTCGATGCGTCCCCGGTGCTGTGCGCCGGTGGAGTGCTCGGACGCCAGGAAGCGGACGCCGAGCAGGGTCTCAAGGTTCCGTTCCATGAGGGTCTGAAGGGTGCGCTCCAGGGCCATGGACTGTCCCTTGAGTTCGGCGACGCCGTTGGGGCCAGTGCGGAACAGCTTGATGTCGCTCATGCGGCCTCCTTGTCTACCAGCCCGCGCACGTCGATTTTGCCGGTGACGGCGGCGGAGATGAGCGCGGCGCGGCGTTCCTTGAGCAGTTCAATGGCGCGGGTTGCCTCTTGGGTAAGGGTTTCGCCTCTGGCGATCTCACTCCCCAAGTATGTGAGGATGATCTCTTGTTCCTCTGAAGGCGGAACTGAAATAGAAAGCTCCATGATGTTGCTTGAAGAAATTGACGCGAGGTTCGTGCTTTGCTTGGAACGGCTCATGAAATAAAACTGTGCGGCGCTTGAGCTGGTAAATGCGTTGAGCCACTGCGCAGAGACGCCTCGCGGGCGAACTGCAAACACATGGTTTTGATGAATGCAGGGGACAATCTCGCCGCTCCAAATATGCCCTCGCCCAAGTTTGTCATAATCCCCGCCCTCGTTCATGAGCACATCTCCTGGCTGGAGCAAGTAGCGAGGGAGGTCCGCTTGCGGGATCGAGAGCGTCGCCATTTCTTCCAAGTCCAAATGGCCGTCTTGCACGTTGGCCACGCGAAGATAAGGCACTTCGATTGTGGTCTGCCCCGCGTAATCTTTCCCCTTGGCGATGCCTGTTTGTACCGTTGCCATGAACTTGAGCCGCTTCACCTCCCAATGCTCCGGCACCTCGCCGAGCCACTCAATGCCGGAGTCCTTCATGGGCGCGTCGGGGTTCAAACCCTTGGTGACGGCGTGGGAGATGATGGCTTGGCGCTTTTCCGCCAGCAGGGCGATGAGCCGCTCCTGCTCGGCCACGAGGGCGTCGATCTTGGCGGTCTCGCGGTCGAGAAAGGCGGCGATGGCCTGCTGTTCAGCCTCGGATGGGATGGCAAGAGTGATGTTGCGCATCTCCGAATAGTTCGTGCTCCAGAGGTCGGCAACGATACCCTTTCCAAAGCGGTAGTATTCCTCTTGAAAGGGAATGCTTCTTAATAGCTGGTGGGTGAACGCGGCATTTATTGTACGAGGTTCAAGGACTGTGCAAATCAACGAGACGGAACCATCAATTGATGCAAGCCCAGAAGAACCTTTCCTGTCAGAGCGGCTATTGATGACGAAATCACCTGCACAGACTCTTTTCCTGTTGTCACCGTCATCCGTCTTGGCGGCTGTCTCCAACTGCGGAACAACGCCATTCTTGGTCACGGAAAGCGGGGCATAGTCCTTGTCGCTGACCTTCTCGCGTCTTTCCGAGAAGAAGTAGCCAAGGCGTTTCAAGTCCCAATGCTCCGGCACTTCCCCTAGCCACTCCACGCCGGAGTCCTTGTACTTTTCGTAGCGTGGGAAGCTCATGCGCGCAGCCCCTTGAGCATGGCGACGATGCGCTCGGACGTGGCCGCGAGGTCCGCGTCGATCTCCGCCAGCGGGCGCGGCGGCTCGAACACGTAAAAGTGCCGGTTGAAGGGAATCTCGTACCCGACCTTGGTCTTGCCCTGGTCGATCCAGGCGTCCGGCGCGTGGGGCAGCACCTCGCGCTTGAAGTAGGCCTCGACGTCCTCGGCCAGGGGCACGTTTTCGGTGTCGCGCAGGCTGCTGTCCGGCTGCGGCTTGCCCTTCTGCTTGCCCTTCTGCCCCAGCACGACTTTTCCGGCCTCGTCGCGCAGGGGGCGCTCCACGGTGATGGTGCGGTAGCCGAAGTCCTGGGTCTTGAAGATGCGCGAAAGGGGCGCGGCCTTCACCTTGCCGCCCGTCGGGGCCTCGGGGGCCGCGTCGCCCGGCAGGAGGATCTGGCGGGCCGTCTCCTTGCCGTTTTCGTCGAGCACCGTGGCGAGCCTGGCCTCGGTGAAGTCTCTGTACAGGGCCGTGATGTCCGCGATGTGCTGGTCGGAAAGCTCGTTGCGTTTGCTGCCCAGGCTCTTGCGCATCTTCTGCCAGAAGGAGCCGGCGTCGATGAGCTGGACCTTGCCCTTGCGCGCGGCGTCCTTGCGGTTGGAGAGAATCCAGACGTAGGTGGAGATGCCCGTGTTGTAGAACATGTCCGTGGGCAGAGCGATGATGGCTTCGAGCAGGTCGTTCTCCAGCACGTAGCGCCGGATTTCGCTTTCCCCGCTGCCCGCGCCGCCGGTGAACAGGGGTGAGCCGTTGAGCACGATGCCGAAGCGGCAGCCGCCCTGGTCCGCGTGGCGCATCTTGCTGATGAGGTGCAGCAGGAAGAGCAGGGAGCCGTCGGACACGCGGGGCAGGCCGGGGCCGAAGCGTCCGTTGTAGCCCTCCTGTTCGTGCTCCTTGCGCACTTCGCGTTCGATCTTCTTCCACTCCACGCCGAAGGGCGGGTTGGAGAGCATGTAGTCGAAGGTCTTGGCCGGGTGCCCGTCGTCGGAGAGGGTGTTGCCGGGCACGATGTTGGCGATGTCCTGGCCCTTGATGAGCATGTCCGCCTTGCAGATGGCGTAGGACTCGTCGTTGAGCTCCTGGCCGAACATGGTGAGCCGGGCTCTGGGATTGCGCGCCTCCAGGTACTCCCCGGCCACGGAGAGCATGCCGCCCGTGCCCGCCGTGGGGTCGTAGATGGTGCGCACGGCGCTGGTGTTGGTGAGTTCCTCCTCGTCCTCCGCGAACAGCAGGGAAACCATGAGGCGGATGACCTCGCGCGGGGTGAAGTGCTCTCCGGCGGTTTCGTTGGAGGCTTCCGCGAACTTGCGGATGAGTTCCTCGAAGATCAGGCCCATCTGGGCGTTGGAAACCTCGTCCGGGTGCAGGTCGATCTGCGCGAAGCGTTCGGTGACGAGGAAGAGCAGGTTGCACTTCGCCAGCCGGTCGATCTGGGAGAAGAAGTCGAAGCGCGTGAAGATGTCCTCGACCTCGGGCGAGAAGGACTGCACGTACTTGGCGAGGTTCTCGCGGATGTCGTCCGGCGCGCCCAGGAGCCTGGGCAGGTCCAATGGCGAGGTGTTGTAGAAGTGTTGGCCGGACTTGCGGAGCAGGTAGGGGGCCGGGTTCACCCTCGCCGCCTTCTTGGCCTTGTATTCCGCGAGGACGGCGGGCTTGGTCTTTTTGAGCACGCAGTCGAGGCGGCGGAGCACGGTGAAGGGCAGGATGACCTTGCCGTATTCTGATTGTTTATAGTCGCCGCGAAGAAGGTCGGCGACGGACCAGATGAAGGCGGAAAGGGCGGGTTGGTTCATGGAGCGTGGTCTTCCTCGTACTGGGAATTCGCCCGGAGAAGCCGTGAGGCGGCTGTTCCGGGAGTGGCGGTACGTTACATAAAGGCGAGTCGTCTGGCTAGGGGCGGCCAGGTGATGTCTTTGAATATACAGGCCGTAAGGCATCGCCGTCGTGCCTGACCCAGACGACCCCATGAGACGGGCCGGTCCATCATGGGGGAAGGAGCGCGAGGCTCCGAGGGGCCTGAACAGATCGGTGAAACGATCAGACAGCGGCGGCGAAGCTGCAGGAGATAGAAGGCGGGAGTTCAGACGCCTGGGAAAAGGCGCCCATTCAAGCAACGACGACGTGAAACGTCAGCCCCACCAATTCCAGAATTGGTTCCCGATGTGAGCGGAGGTCGATGGAGTCGGAGGTTCCTGTCCCATTTCCTTGAGGCATTGAATATGGAGCGCCAGGGCCTCGGCGGCATTGCGCATGGCCTCTTCCTCAGTCTCCCCGCCCGAGAAGCAGCCGGGCAGGTCCGGGAAGGAAACTCCGTAGGAGCTGTTTTCGTCTTTGTGGAGCAGGGCGGCATAGCGCATGGACTGCCTCGCGTGTTTATTCGGTGAGGGGTTCCAATCCGTTTTTCAGAAGTTCGGTCATCTGGGTGTTGTCGCCGTTCTGCCCCTGGATGGAGGCTTCCACCCACGCATCCCGCGCAATGTGACTGAACCCCAGGGCATACCCGGCCTTTTCGGCCATGTTCACGATGAAGGCCCGGATCGCCCGGCCGTTGCCGTCACGAAAGGGATGAACGGCGTTCAGTTCAATGAGATAGTGAGTCAGACGCGCGGCGAGTTGGTCGCGAGCCAGCTGCCCCCAGGTGGCGGGGAGGGCGTCTTTCAGGCTTGAATCAAGGCAATTCTGGATGAACTGGGGCTGGCAGAAGAGGGTTTCGCCAATCGCCAGGGGGCAGTCGCGGAACTCCCCGGCCCAGTCGAAAACATCCTGAAAGAGATGAAAGTGGATCGCCTGGAGATGGTGCGCGTCCAGATTCCCGTCCGGGAGGGTCGGGGCGCGGAATGCGGCTTGTTCGCTGGCGAAAATTTCCAGCAGCCGTGCCTCGCGGATGTTTTCCCTGTTGAACAGGACGCCCGTTTCGGGGTCCGTGTATCTGTCGTACCCCGCGTCGTATTTCATCGGCCTTGCGTTTCCGCCCGGAATTCTCCGGTCATGGCGGTTCGGACCTCTTCAAGGTCCATGCCCTGGCGGACCATGTCCCTCGCCCTGGCGAGCTTCGCGTCGGACATGGTCACCCCCTCCAGCCGGTTCGAATGAAAGCCCATGTCCAAGGCGCGCAGCCGCCGCGCGATTTCCTTTTTGTCCGTCGTTCGCCCGCCGCTTCTGGCGTGGATGGAAGTCCGATTCGTTTTCATGGATGGAGATTATCCTAAAACGCATAGGGTTCCAAGTCCTGACGCTGTCCGCGCGTCGGTGGAAGCGTGCCCCGGGGCGCGTGAAATTTTTCAGCCACAGCCCCCTTTGCCCCGGACACGGCCTTTTCTCCGTGAGACACACCCGATTTCCGCGCGGACACAAGCCTTTTCCGCCCAGACACAGCCGAGTTCGCCGGAGACACAGCTCTCCGAAACGCATTCGAGGAAAAATTTATGAAAATTAGTTAAATATAGCACCATACCGATTTTGCAGGATACGCACTTTGTGGGACAAGTGCTTTTCCGGCCCTTTTCAGGTCTCGGTTTTTCGGTATGGTGCTGGACGTGGAAAAGCGTCTGGACCGTAGCGGAAGCCGGGAGGCCGGGAATGGGCCTGACTGAGGAGCTGGGACGAGCCATGACCGCCCGGGAGGTGGGCAAGGTGCTCGGGGTTGCCCCGAACACGGTGCTCAAGTACTCTCGCCAGCTGGGGGGCCTCCGCCTGGGCGGACGTCTCGTGTTCTTTGAAAACGAAATACTGAGGAGAATACGGGATGCCTTCGAAGATAAGGAAGAGCAACCGGATTCGCTGGATGGCTCGCGTCCAGCGGGACGGAGCCATACGGCAGAAGCTGTTCGACACCAAGGCCGAGGCCTTGGCCTGGGAAGCCGCCATGCGGGCGGACGAGGCCTGGAGCCCGCCGGACGAGAAAGAGAGGATGAAGATCGTCACGGCCTTGGATTGGGCGAATGAGTATCTGGACTATGCCAAGGAGCGCTTTTCGTCGAAGACCTACCGTGAGAAGCGGGACGCCTTTGCCCGGCTGTTCCGGGTCACGTCCTCCAAGGGACTGGCCGCGGACGTGTCCGTGCCCCTGGCCTTCCGGCTTCTGCGGGAACAGAGCGTGAAGCGTTCCGGCTACGCGGCGAACAAGGACAGAAAGAACCTGGCCGCCGCCTGGGAGTGGGGCCGCAAGTATCTGGAGCTTCCCGAGCGCAACCCCTTCCGGGCCGTGGACAAGTTCGCCGAGGAGAGACACCCCCGGCACATTCCCACGGAGGCGGATTTCTGGGCCGTGTACGAGATCGCCCAGGAGCAGGACAAGATCATGCTTCTGGCCTTCCTGCACACGGCGGCCCGCAAGATGGAAATCTTCCGCCTGCGCTGGGATGATTTGGACTTCGAGGACGGACGGGTGCGGCTTTGGACGCGCAAGCGCCTGGGCGGCACCCTGGAGCCCGATTGGATTCCCATGACGGAAGACCTGCGGGCCGCGCTTCTGGAACTGAAAAAGCGCACCAGCAGCCTGCACGTCTTCGCCCAGCCCGAGAACGGACGGGCGTTCACCTCACGGCAGCACTGGCTGCGCACCCTCTGCGATCGGGCCGGGGTTCCCCGGTTCGACATCCATTCCATCAGGCACCTGACCGCTTCCATCCTGGACAAGTCGGGGCTGCCCCTGACCACGATCCAGGCGATCCTGCGGCACAAGTCGGCCACCACGACCGCGCGCTACCTGCATTCCCTGCGGGGGACCAAGGCGGCGCTGGACGAGGTGTTCGGAAGCGGGAAGGTCGTGTCGTTGTTTCGGGAAAAGAGTGCTGGAGCGGGTTCCGGACGGTAGCCGTTTCCGAAACCGTTTCCAGGACCGTTTCCGGAAAGGAAAAGGGTTGCAACCGAAGCTGCAACCCTTTGTAATCGTTGGCGTCCCCAAGGGGATTTGAACCCCTGTTATCGGCGTGAAAGGCCGACGTCCTGGACCGGGCTAGACGATGGGGACGAATCTGGGAAAGCTTGGCTGGGGGACAAGGACTCGAACCTTGATTAGCGGAGCCAGAATCCGCCGTCCTGCCAATTGAACGATCCCCCAGCAGCGAGGCACAGCCTTTAGCGGCTCCGGGCGCGGAAGTCAAGTCCCGGACGGAGCCTTTACGCTCACTGCCTTAGGCAGCGGCGGCCAGACGGCGGGTGCGCTTCTTCAGCTTGTTGATCTTGCGGCGCAGGATTTCCTTCTCCTTGCGCGCGCTCAGCTCGGTCTTCTTCACCCGCAGTTCGCGGATGGTGCGCTTGATGGTCCGCACCTGATCCTTGTAAGGGCTGACCGCGCCTTCCTCATCCTTGATGCCGAAGGTGGTCTTGATGGTGGTCACCAAGTCTTCCTTGGTCATGCCCGAGGCGCCCTGGATCTGCGGGATCTTGTCCATGCAGAGCTGGCGCAGCTCCTTGGCGGTCATCTTCTCGAGGGGCTTGGTCAGGCCCAGGCTCTCGAAGGAAATCTCAATGATCTTGTCGTCGCTCATGATGTCCTCCTGCCCCGCTCGGGGTCGGGTCGTTCTCTTGCGCGGCGAAGAGCCGCAGGTAAGCCCGGTAGCAGCGGGCCACGGGCGAGTCGCTGTTGAGCAGCTGTGCCAAATTGCCTAAATTTTCCGGCCGCTTGGGTTTTTCCCGGAGCGACGAAAGCACCTCGGCTCGTTGCTCACCCAACGGAATCCTGCCGCTTAGCAGCTCGAAGTGCACTTTGTCAAAGACTTCTTCACCGAAAAATTCGTTGATCTTCTCCAAAACCAGCGGGGCCAGGAAACTGGCCTCCTGGGCCACCACCGGGTCGCCGGTGGAGATGAGCAGCGTCCGGCCCCTGTGCCCCAGTGGGCGCATGATTTCGGCCATCTCCGGCCCGAGCAGGTCGTTCCAGGCTCGCCAGAGGCGCACCAACCGCAAGCCGCCCTTTTGGTCCAGGCGGCCGAGCAGCTTGCCCACGGCCGCGCCGATGCGTTTGGGGCCGCCCTTGCGGCGGAAGGGAATTCGGTCCGACATGTTCCTCCGCTCCGTCAGCGCGGACAGAGCATCCTTTCCTATAATAGGGTGGACTCTTTCGGGCAAGCGGCTTTGCCCGGCTTCGCCGGATTTCAGGGCAGGGGGTGTGGGGATTTCGTGAAGGCTTGACGTCTTGCCCCGGCTTGGCTACATGTGCTTCATGCTTGCATCAAGATATTCAGATATAGGTTGCCGTCCATGGATCTGGTGACGCTCTGCAAGGCCCTGGGCGACCCCACGCGCGTTCGGCTGGCGGGCATTCTCCTGCGCCATGAACTGAACGTGGGCGAGATTGTCCAGGTTCTGGGCATGGGGCAGTCCCGCATCTCGCGCCATCTCAAGGTGCTGGTGGACTCCGGCCTGCTGCTTCTGCGCCGGGAAGGCCTCTGGTCCTTCTATCGCGCGGTCGAGACCGGGCCCGGCCGGGCCTTTCTGGATGCGGTGCGGCCCCTGCTGGCCGAGCGAGAGGACGCCGCCCGCGACCTGGACGAGGCCGCCGCCGTGGTGCGCGAGCGGGCCTCGGCCACGCGACGTTTCTTCGACTCCATCGCCCCGGACTGGGATCGCCTTCAGGCCGACATCCTGGGCGACTTCGATCTGGCCGCCGAGATCCTCAAGCGCATGCCAGGCCGGGGCGTCATGGCCGACCTGGGCTGCGGCACGGGTGAGCTGCTGGCCTTGCTGGCTCCGCGCGCGACCAAGGCCATCGGCGTGGACAACTCGCCGCGCATGCTGGACATCGCGGCCCGCCGCTTCCGCGACAACGGCTCGGTGAGCCTGCGCATCGGCGAACTGACCCACCTGCCCCTGCGCGACTGGGAGGCCGATTTCGCGGTCATGTCCATGGTCCTGCACCACCTGGCCGAGCCGCGCGAGGCCCTGGCCGAGGCCGCCAGGGTGCTCAAGCTCGGCGGCCGCCTCGTGGTGGCGGATTTCGATGAGCATGCCGACGAGCATATGCGCGCGGCCTACGGCGACCATCGCCTGGGTTTCCCGCCCGAAACCGTGCGCCAGTGGCTGGCCCAGGCCCGTTTCGAGCTGGCCGAGAGCAAAAATTTCCCCGTGAACAGGAATCTGACCGTCGTGGTCTACGAAGCCGTGAAAAAATAATGCCGCGGCGCGCCGTCATGGCGCACAATCGGCGCGAGAACACCCGAGGAGGATGCACATGCCCGCGAAGAAAACCGAGATCATGCCCGTGGACCCCAAGCTCAAGCACAAGGTCAGGGACATCGCCCTGGCCGAGTGGGGCCGCAAGGAGCTGGACCTGGCCGAGAACGAGATGCCCGGCCTCATGGCCCTGCGCAAGAAATACGGCAAGAAGAAGCCGCTCAAGGGCCTGAAGATCATGGGCAGCCTGCACATGACCATCCAGACCGCCATGCTCATCGAAACCCTGCACGCCCTGGGCGCGGACCTGCGCTGGGCCTCCTGCAACATCTTCTCCACCCAGGACCACGCCGCCGCGGCCATCGCCAAGGCCAAGACCGCCGCGGTCTTCGCCTGGAAGGGAGAGACCCTGGAGGAGTACTGGTGGTGCACCGAGCAGGCCCTGACTTGGCCTGACGGCTCGGGCCCGGATCTCATCGTGGACGACGGCGGCGACGCCACGCTGCTCGTGCATCAGGGCGTGAAGGTGGAGAAGAATCCCGCCCTGCTCAAGAAGAAGCAGGACAACAAGGAATTCCAGATCGTCATGGATCGTTTGGCCGCGAGCGTGAAGACCGCCCCCGGCAAGTGGACCCGCATCGCCTCCTCGATCCGGGGCGTGTCCGAGGAGACCACCACCGGCGTGCACCGGCTCTACGACATGCAGAAGAAGGGCGAACTGCTCTTCCCGGCCATCAACGTCAACGACTCGGTGACCAAGTCCAAGTTCGACAACCTTTACGGCTGCCGCGAGTCCCTGGCCGACGGCATCAAGCGCGCCACGGACGTGATGATCGCGGGCAAGGTGGTGGTCGTGGCCGGTTACGGCGACGTGGGCAAGGGCTGCGCCCAGTCCATGCGCGGCTTCGGCGCCCGCGTCCTGATCACGGAGATCGACCCCATTTGCGCCCTGCAGGCCGCCATGGAAGGCTACGAGGTGATGCCCATGGACGATGCCGCCGCCCTGGGCGACATCTTCGTCACCGCCACGGGCAACTGGCACGTCATCACCGGCAAGCACATGCTCAAGATGAAGAACGAGGCCATCCTCTGCAACATCGGGCACTTCGACTCCGAGATCGAGATGTCGTTCCTGGAGGAGAACCCCAAGTGCAAGAAGGTGGAGGTCAAGCCGCAGGTGGACAAGTGGACCCTGCCCAACGGCCGCTCGATCATCGTCCTGGCCGAGGGACGCCTGGTGAACCTGGGCTGCGCCACGGGCCACCCCAGCTTCGTCATGAGCAACAGCTTCACCAACCAGGTCCTGGCCCAGATGGACCTAGCCGCCAATACCTATGAGCCCAAGGTCATGATCCTGTCCAAGAAGCTGGACGAGGAGGTGGCCCGCCTGCATCTGGAGCGCGTGGGCGCCAAGTTGGACAAGCTGAGCAAGGAGCAGGCCGACTACATCGGCGTGTCCCAGGACGGGCCGTACAAGCCCGACCACTACCGTTACTAGGACGGGGCGGTCGGAGTTCCGAAACATGAGCGCCGCGCCGGATGCCCGCCTGGGGCGCCGGCGCGGCTTCTTTCGATCGACGCCCGTCGATTGACGGGGTCGGCGCCCCTGGATAGGGTCGCACGGACCGGGAGGAGAGGGAGTGAGAAAACTGTTCGCCGTCGCGTTGCTCGTCGTGTCCTGCTGGGGCGTTCCGGCCTGGGCCCAGGGGGTCTCGGTGACCGCCTCCTCCACGGCCTCCTCCCTGTTCATGGGTTTCAGCCCTGACAATCTCCTGGATGGCGATCCGATCACGGCCTGGGCCGAGGGCGGCGAGGGTCCGGGCCTGGGCGAGTGGGTGGAGTTCACCTTTCCCGAGACCGTGAGCATGCGACGGATGCGCCTGCGCAACGGTGTGCAGGATCCCACTTGGTTCGAGAAGTACAATCGGGTCAAGACCCTGGAGCTGGTTTTCCCGGACGGCGCGCGGCGGCGGGTGGAGCTGGCCGATTCCCGCGACGAACAGGTGGTGGACCTGGGCGGGGCGCGCGGGTCATGGCTGCGTCTGGTTATCGTGGACGTCTACAAGTGTTCGGTTTTCTTCAACGCCAAGACCACCTGCCTGAGCGAGGTGGTCGTCGAGACCTCCGCCGCGGAGACGCAGGCCGAGGGACCGGCGACGGCGGCCCTGGCCCAGGCCCTGGAGAAGGGCCCGGAGACTCCGGCCAGGCCCGCCGCCAAGGGTGCGCCCAAGGATGCGGCCAAGACCGGGCACGGAGCCGGAGCCGCCGTGCTCACGACGGAGCCCGCGCCCGCGCCGGCGCGGGGCAAGCCCAGCGGCGACCGCGACGGCGCGGAGCTGATGGCGGAATTCCAGCGCGGCGGCGACGCCGTGGGCGTGATCCGGGAGTATTATCGCCGCCTGATCACCTTGGACGACTCCTTTCCCCAGGTCTTCGCCCGTCAGGTGCGCGACCAGGAGGCCTTCGTCTTCGAGATGTTCCGAGAGTTCCAGCGCAAGCGCAAGACCTTCGAGAAGTTCCGCAACGCCTTGCTGGACATGGACAAGCTGTCCATGAAGTTCCAGACCATCGATCCGGACCGGGTACGGGTCGAGGTCAGCGGCACGTATACCATCTTCGTGGCCGACACCTACGAGGACGTGCCCGAGAACACCCTCTTCATACTCCTGCGCGAGGACGGCCGCTGGCGTATCCTGGAGCGCCAGGACGGAGCGGTGGATCCCAAGAAATGAAAGACGGCCCGGATGACCGGGCCGTCTTTTTTTCGTCTGTTCGAGAGTCGGATGGCGGGACTACTTGCCGCCCTTGCCTCCACCGCCTCCGCCGCCGTTGCCACCACCTCCGCCGTTACCGCCTCCGTTGCCTCCGCCGTTGCCCTTGCCTCCGCCCTTGCCTCCGCCGTTGCCCTTGCCCTTGCCGGAGTTGCCGGAGGACGAGGAGCCGTTCGCCTTGCCCGAGGCGTGGGCCAGCCCCACGGCCTTGGAACCCTTGGCCTGCTCCACGGTCATCTGCTCGACCTCGGCGGTCTTCATGCTGCGGGTGGTCTGGCCGAGGGCCAGGCCCAGGGACGCCTGGGTGCGGGTGCGCTCACGGGTGGCGACTTGGGCGGCCTTGCCCAGGCCCAGGGTGCTGGGGTGCACTCCCAGCTCATGGGCGATTTGGCCCCAGCCCATGCCCGCCGCGCGCATTCCGGCGATGTCGGCGGCGGACACCGATCCCACGGCCGCCGCGGCCGCCTCGGCCTTGGCTTCGGCCTCGGCCACGGCCTGCTCGGCGGCGGCCACGGCCGCCGGATCGGCGGTGGGATCGGCCTGGATGGCGGCCAGGGCCTGCTGCGCCGAGGCCAGATCGGCCAGGGCCTGTTCGGCGGCCAGATCGGCCTTGGCGGCCGCGGCCTCGGCCAAGGCTTCGGCCTTGGCGGCCTGGGCCGGGTTGCTGAAGGCCGGGGCGGTGTCGCCCGTGGCCGACGTGTCGGCGGTCGTGGCGGAATCTCCCGTGGCGGTCGTATCGCCAGTGGTCGTGTCCTGCGCCCGGGCCGACAGCGGCGTGAGCAGCAGGGCCAGGGTCAGGGCGATCCCAAGCATCTTTATTCCACTGTTCATGTCTGTATCCTCCGGTCCGCCTGTTCAGCGGACCTGGGTCACGAAGTTGACGGATTGCCGCACACGCCAGGTCTTGCCCCCGGCCGCGACCTTTTCAGCCGAGCCGAACCAGCTCAGAGGCAGCCGCCCGGCGTCCAGCCCGTCTCCGGCGGCGAGGAGCTCCTTCCGTACGGCCTGGGCCCGGGCCTTGGCCAGGGCGGGTTTGCCTTCGGCGTAGGTCACGATGTGCAGCACGATGTCGCGGCGGTTGGAGAGCATGGCCGCGAGCATCTCCAGGGAGGGCAGGCTGTCGGCGCTCACCCGGCCCTTGGAGTCGAACTCGACGGCCTTGATGGTCGTCCGCCGTTGTCCCACGTACACGTTGCGGTATTCGAAACCGCCCCTGGCGTTGAGCCGGTCCGTGGCCGCCAGGGCCATCCCGCCTTCGGGATGGAGGTCCAGGAACGTCTTCCAGGCGCGCCGGGCCTCGTCCGTGCGATGCATTTCATCCAGGGCCAGAGCCCGGTCGTAGAGGGCTTCGGGCTGTTCGGGAGCCAGACGCAGCACCTTGTCGTATTGCGCGGCGGCTTCGGCCCATTGCCCGCGGTCCAGGAGGTTGTGGGCCAGGTAGAGGTTGGCCGCCAGGTGCTTGGGCTCCAGACGGAGAGCTTGCTCGTACTGGCTCCGCTCCCGGTCCTGGTCGCCCAGGGCCCAGTAGCCCACGCCGAGCCAGAAGTGTGCGTCGGCGTCGCCGGGATCCTGGCGCACGGCCTGCTCCAGGGAGGACACGGCCTCACCGGGCTCGTTCAGGGCCAGGTGGTAGCGCCCCAGCCAATAAGCGGTCCCCGGCTCCCCGGGGTGCTCCCGGAGTTCCCTGTCGAACTCCGCGATGCCCTCCTTGTACTTGCCCTGGTTCATGTACCAGGGGCCCCGGACCTGGGCGTTGTAGGTCTGTCGCATGGTCGCGCAGCCCGTCATGGCGAGCGTCGCGGCCAGGGCCACCATGATGACCGTCTTCTTGTTCATGAACCGGCTCCAGAGATCGTGTTTCCGGAAACGAGGCGCCTCATGTCCCGATATACGCGGCGTCCTCGGACAGGGTCACAGGCTGAACGTCATTTTGCCGAAGATCGCGGGGAAGTTCCCAAGTCGCGAATGGTTAAATTCAGACGGACCGCGGCCTCACGCAGGCCTCCGCCGTCGCGCAGGGTTTCCAGGGCCGCCTCGCGCACGGTCTGGGGCGGTGTCCCCCGTTTCAGGGCGGACGCCGCCAGGCGGGGAAACTGGAGCCATTCCGGAGCCAGCCCCCCGCGCTCCAGGCCCGCGTCGGCAACGGTCCGGGCGTCCTCCGGCGGCAGCCCGGCCCGAGCCAGGAAGGCCATGAGCCGCGCCGACTGGGAGAATTGCTCCGGGGATGCCTGTGGATGGCGCTGAGCCAGCCCGCGCAACTCCTCCCGCGCAAGTCCGGCGGCCAGGGCCTCGGCCAGTCCGGCCAGGGCCTCGGCGGGCGGCGCGGCCTCGTCGGGGATGTTCGGCAGGGCGCGGGCGAAGAGAAGGTCGTCCAGACGGCGTTCCAGGGCCGCCCGCAGAACCTCCGGCCGCACGGACTTGGCCAGGCCCTCGTCCAGCTTGTCGGCCAGGAGTCCCGGCGGCAGGCCCGCATCACAGGCCCGGACCAGGGGCGCGAGGATGGCCTCGCCCTCGGACGGGGTCGCCTGTCCCTTGGCCACGGCGGTGAGCACCCGGGCCACGCTGTCCTCGGGGGCTCCGCAGGCCAGGGCCCGGCGCGCGGCCTCGTTCGCGGAATCCTGGGCCAGGACCGGGGCGCAGCCCAACCAAAGGAGGGCCGCCAGGGCCGGCAACAGACTAAATGTTCTGTTCATGGCCGTTCGCCAGGAAAAGGACGGAGTTGCGGTTGCCGAAGCCGTCGTCCGTGGTCATGGACGAGGCCGGGTCGGGCACGGCCTGTCGCCCGTCGGCCAGGAAGACGTACTCGTGACTGCCCGGGGGAAGTTGCGTCTTCAGTATCCAGGCCCGTTCCCGTTCGGAATAGCGCATCTCGAATCCCGTCGGATTCCAGCGGTTGAAGGAGCCGATGACCGCCACGGTGCGGGCCCGGCCGTCGGGATCGGGCAGGAGGAAGGTCACGGGGAGCAGGCCGGAGGCGGTTTCCGTCACCGTGTCGGGGCGCAGGGCGCCCCGCAGGGCCGGCAGGACCAGAAGGAGCAGCAGGCAGGCGGCCGCCGCGAGGCGCAGGGGCGTGACGGTCAGCGGATGCGGGGTGCGTGCCCATATCCAGGCCCGCTGCCGGAAAGAGGGCCGCTTGGGCGCGATCCCGCGCAACACCCCGGCCGCGAAGCCGACGGGCGGTTCCTCCATCGGCAGGTCGCGCATGGCCCGCGTCAGGGCCGCGTCCAGGATTTCAGACGATGCAGTGGTCTTCAGCTCGGCGTCAGGCATGACCGTCCACCTCCAGGGTCCGCCGCAGGCGCTCCAGGCCTCGGCTCACCCGCATCTTCGCGGCGCTCAGGGAAATGCCCAGGATTTGGGCCACCTCCTTGAGCGGCAGTTCCTCACGGTAATACAGCACCAGCGCCTCGTGCTGCTCCAGAGGCAGCGCCTCCAGGGCCCGGCCCACCCTCCGGAGGTCGAGCAGGGCGGCCAGTTCGTCCTGCTGGGTTCCGCCGTCGCCGCAGACCGTCACCGAATCCAGGGTCTCCGGCTCGGCCTCCAGGTGGCCGCGCGAGGCCCGCAGCCAATCCCGGGCGCGGTTCAGGCCGATGGCGTAAAGCCAGGAGAAGAAGCGCGCTCCGGGGCGGAAGCGCTCCAGGTTCTCGTAGGCCCGGATGAAGGTGTCCTGGGCCAGGTCGGCGGCCGTGTCGGCCGATTTCACGGCGCGCAGCATGAGGTTGTAGACCGGGCGCTGGTAGCGGGTCACGAGCAGCCCGAAGGCCGCCGTGTTCCCGGCCAGCGTCTCCCGGATCAGGTCGTTGTCGTCGTCCATGTTCCCCGGCGTTCCGTCATCCCCTGGGCGTCGTGGAGGCTCACGCGCGGGCCCCCTCACACCATATACGCTCGGGAAGAGGGAAAAGTCACCGACGCCCGCCGCATTCGCCGCGATCCAGCCCGGCCTACCCTTGCCGCCGCTCCGGGCTTGGGCTAGGGTGCTTCCGGTCGGAGGAATCATGCCAGCCGAAAACCCCGTATTGACGGCCATCAGGGAACGCCGGAGCATCCGCCGCTACAGCGGCGACCCCGTTTCCCGCGAGGAGATCGAGGCCATCCTGGAGGCCGGGCGCTGGGCCCCCAGCGGCCTGAATCACCAGGCCTGGCGTTTTCTCGTGCTGCGCCGCGACGACCCGCGCCGGGCCGCCCTGGCCGGGCTGACCAAGTACGCCCACATCCTGGAGCGGGCCCAGGCCCTGATCTGCGTCTTCCTGGCCCGGTCGGAGATGTACAATCCCATGAAGGACCACCAAGGCGCGGGGGCCTGCCTCCAGAACATGCTCCTGGCCGCCCATTCCCTGGGGCTGGGCGCGGTCTGGATCGGCGAGATCGTGAACCAGGAGCCGCGCGTCACCGAGGCCCTGGGCCTGGACCCCGCGGACCTTGAAATGCAGGCCGTCGTGGCCCTGGGCCATCCGGACCAGAAAGGCTCGGCCGACCGCAAGCCCCTTTCCGCCCTGCTTTTGGAGGATATTTCGTGACCGACATCCGCGTCTTTCCCCTTGGCATGCTCCAGACCAACTGCTACCTGCTGGCCCGCGACGGCCGCGCCGTGGCCGTGGACCCGGGCGGCGACCCCGGCCCCCTGCTGGAGTTCCTCAAGGACCGGAACCTCGTGCTGGAGCGCATCCTGAACACGCACCTGCACTTCGACCACATCGCGGGCAACGCGGCCCTGTCCCGGGCCACGGGCGCGCCGATCCTGGCCCCGGAGGCGGATCGCTTTCTGTTGGAGACCGAATTGGGCCGAGGCGGCGTCATGGGCCTGCCGCTGGTCGAGGATTTCATCTTCGCCGACCTGCCCTTGGGCGAGACCATGTTCCTGGACCTGCCGTGCCTGATCCTGCCCACCCCCGGGCACACCCCCGGCAGTGTGACCCTGCATTTCCCCGGCCTGGCGGCCGCCTTCGTGGGCGACCTCATCTTCCAGCGCTCCGTGGGCCGCACCGATTTTCCCGGCGGGGACATGAAGATCCTTCAGGAGTCCATCCAGGCCAGGATATTCACCCTGCCGCCGGCCACCGCGCTCTATCCCGGCCACGGCCCGGCCACCACCGCCGGGGACGAGAAAACCCACAACCCCTTCTTTGGGGCCATGACCTACTAGGGAGCCCAACATGGACGAACTCGGACCCAAGGCGGCGGTCTTTTCCTGCACGCACAAGGCCCAGGGCAACAGCAACGACGCCGCGCACCTCTTCGTGCGCGGGGTGGAGGCCGCCGGCGGTCAGGCCGACACCATCTACCTGCGCAAGATCAAGATCCTGCCCTGCACGGCCTGCGGCATCTGCGAGAAGGATCCGGAAAGCCCCTGCATCCTGGCCGAGAAGGACTACGCGGCCGAGATGTTCGACCTGCTCATGACCGCGCCGTTCGCGTTCTTCTCCTCGCCCATCTACTTTTATCATCTGCCCTCGATCTTCAAGACCTGGATCGATCGCAGCCAGCAGGTCTGGGCCGCCAAGCACAAGGGCGACCCCAAGGTGGTGGGCCTGCCCCGGCGTCCGGCCTATGTCTGCCTTCTGGCGGGCCGCAGGGAGGGCGAGAAGCTCTTCGACGGCGCGCTCCTCACGTTGAAGTACTTCCTGGACAGCTTCAACCTGGAGATCCGCGATCCCATGACCCTCAAGGGCGTGGACAAGGTGGGCGACCTGGAGAAGGACGAGGCGGCCACGGAGGCGCTCTTCAACCTCGGCAAGACCGCCTGGGAGCGCTACGCCGCCGAGGCCAAGAAGGACTAGCCGTGTTCGAGCGGCTGCGGCGGAGCCTGTCCGCCCTGGGCCTGCTGGAATCCCGCTGCCCGGCCTGCGGCCTGCTCCAGGACGGGCCCGCCCGGCTCTGCCCGGTCTGCGCCGAACGCCTCGCGCCGCGCCGGGGCGGATACTGCCCCGGCTGCGGGGCCCTGGCCCAGGATCCGGGGCTGCCGCCGTTGCTCTGCCTTCAGTGTTCGGCCGAGCCCCGGCCCTGGGACCGGCTGTATTTTCACGGGCCCTACGAGGGGTTGTTGCGCGACCTGATTCTGCGCTACAAATTCGCCCGCTCCCTAGGCCTGGGACGACTGCTCCAGGAACTGGCCCTGAACGCCTTCCGGCCCGGACGGGAGCCCCTGCCCGAGGTGCTGGTCCCCGTGCCGCTGCATCCGTGGCGGCTGCTCTGGCGTGGCTACAACCAGAGCCTGGAGCTGGCCCGGCTGCTCTCCCGCCGCGCGGGCGTGCCCCTGGCCGCACGGGCCCTGCGCCGGGTGCGGCGGACCACGCCGCAGACCCGAGTGCCCGGCCATCGTCGACGCGAGAACATCCGCGACGCCTTCGTCGCCGATCCGGCCCAGGTGGGAGGGCGGCGGGTGCTCCTGGTGGACGACGTGCTGACCACCGGCGCGACCCTGGAGGAGGGGGCCCGGACCCTGAAGCGCGCCGGGGCGGCGCGGGTCGAGGTTCTGGTGCTAGCCAAGACGCCGTAAGCAATATGGCGTCTTGATTGATTTTTTCCGCCCGGCCCTGGAATGAAAAAAATGTGTGCCGGGGCTTGACTTTCGCCCCCTGTTGCGGATAATTTGCCCCTTCTCGAACGATGGAGGATTACGCATGTTCGCAATCATTGAAACCGGCGGGAAGCAGTTTCGCGTCGAGGAAGGCCTCGAGTTCAACGTGGAACTCCTGAACGTCGAATCCGGCTCCGAGCTGGCCATCGACAAGGTTCTGCTCGTGGACAAGTCCGGCGACACCAAGATCGGAACCCCTTACGTCGAGGGCGCCAAGGTGGCCTGCCAGGTGCTGGGCCATGGCCGCGGCGAGAAGATCATCGTCTTCCACAAGAAGAAGCGCAACGACTTTCACAAGAAGCAGGGCCACCGTCAGGACTTCACCCGCCTGAAGGTCACGTCCATCCAGGCTTAGCAGGAGGTCAGTCATGGCTCACAAGAAAGCGGGCGGCAGCTCCAGGAACGGTCGCGACAGTCAGGGCCAGCGTCGGGGCGTGAAGCGCTTCGGCGGCCAGCAGGTTCTGGCCGGCAACATCCTGGTGCGCCAGCTCGGCACCAAGATCCACCCCGGCAAGAACGTCGGCGTCGGCAAGGACTGGACCCTGTTCGCCCTCATCGACGGCATGGTCAAGTACGAGAAGTACACCCGCAACAACAAGGTCAAGACCCGGGTTCACATCCTCCCGGCCGAGGCCTAGTCCCTTTTCGGCATCAGCGGGGCAGGGGACGCGCGCCGCGCGTCCCCTGCCTTTTTTTGTCCCGGCGCGCGGATCGCGCCCCGGCGTTGCCCTCGGGCCCGGGGCAGGGTAGAGGTTCCCCATGCGGTTCATCGACGAAGCCACCATCACCGTGCGCTCAGGCAAGGGCGGCAACGGATGCCTATCTTTCCGCCGGGAAAAGTACATCCCCAAGGGCGGCCCGGACGGCGGCGACGGCGGCAAGGGCGGCGACGTGGTCCTCATGGCCGCCGAACGCATCCTCACGCTCTTCGACTTCCGGCTCAAGCGCCTCTACGAGGCCCGCAACGGCGAGGGCGGCATGGGCAAGGACCGCTTCGGGGCCAATGCCGCCGACCTGGTCCTGGAACTGCCTGTGGGCACCCAGGTTTTCGAGGTGGCCGAGGACGGCTCCGAGACGCTGGTGGCCGACCTGACCATCCCAGGCGAACCTGTGGTGGTCTGCAAGGGCGGCGACGGCGGTCGGGGCAACATCCATTTCAAGTCCGCCGTGAACCAGGCCCCGCGCCGGGCCGAGAAGGGCTGGCCCGGCCAGGAGAAACATCTGCGCCTGGTGTTGAAGATCCTGGCCGACGTGGGGCTGCTCGGCCTGCCCAACGCGGGCAAGTCCACCTTCCTCGCCGCCGTCTCGGCGGCCCGGCCCAAGATCGCGGCCTATCCCTTCACCACGTTGACCCCGAACCTCGGCGTTCTCCACGACGACGAGGGGCGGCGGCTGGTCATCGCGGACATCCCGGGACTCATCGAGGGAGCCAGCCAGGGCCTCGGCCTGGGGCACAAGTTTCTCAAGCATGTGGAGCGCACGCGTTTCCTCGTGCACCTGCTCGGCACGGACGAGATCCGCGAGGACGATCCGTTCCTCGGCTTCCGCCTGCTGGACGAGGAGCTGGAGCGGTTCGACCCGCGCCTAGCCAGCAAGGACCAGATTCGGGTGGTGAACAAGATCGACCTCCTGGACGCCGCGGCCTTGGACGCCCTCAAGAGCAAAGCCGCCGCGGCCGGGCTTTCGGTATTCTTCGTCTCGGCCCTGCGCGGCGACGGGCTGGAGGATCTGGTGGACGAGATCTGGCGGCGCAACCTGGCCCTCGAAGAGCCCCGGGACGCGGCCGAAGGGAGCGAGGCGTCATGAGCGCAGGCGAGGACAGGAAAGCGGCCCTCGAACGGGCCCGGCGCGTGGTGGTCAAGGTCGGTAGCGCCATCCTGACCACGAAGACGGGGCTTGATCCCCGCGCGGTGAACCGACTGGCCGACCAGTTGGCCGGGCTGCACGACCGGGGCCTGGAGCTGGTCCTGGTTTCCTCCGGAGCCGTGGCCGCCGGACGAGGCCTCATGCGCTCCCTGAACCAGGAAAGCGCGCTGGAGCTCACCGACCTGCCCGGCAGGCAGGCCGCCTCGGCCATCGGCCAGAGCCGCCTCATGCACGAGTACGACGAGGCCTTCGCCCGCTACGGCAAGGCCACGGCCCAGGTTCTCCTGACCCGCGACGACCTGCGCCACCGCCAACGTTTCCTCAACGCCCGCAACACCATGCGCCGCCTCCTGGACTGGCGGGTCATCCCCATCGTCAACGAGAACGACACCGTGGCCGTGGCCGAGCTGGAGTTCGGGGACAATGACACCCTGGCCAGCCTGACCATCGACCTGATCCAGGCCGACCTGTTCATCAACCTCACCTCGGCCGACGGCGTGTTCGACAAGAACCCCGACCAGCATCCTGGGGCCCGCTGCCTGACCTGCATCGAGGACATCGGAGCCCTGGACCTGGCCCGCATGTGCAGCGGCAAGACCAGCGTGGGCTCGGGCGGCATGTACTCCAAGCTGCGGGCCGCGCGCCGCGCCGCCCAGCTGGGGGTGCCCTCCTTGGTGGTTTCCGGCCGCACGCCCTTCGTGCTGGAGAAGGTCTTCGACGGCGCGGAGATGGGCACCTGGATTCCGGCCTGCGGCCATCGCGTCTCCCACCGCAAGTTCTGGATGGCCTATCACGCCGACCCGGTGGGGGAGATCCGCGTGGACGCGGGCGCGGCCAGGGCCCTGACGGAAGGGGGCAAGAGCCTCCTGCCCGCGGGCATCGCCGGGGTGGAGGGCCGCTTCGCCAAGGGCGCGCTCGTTCGCATCAGCGGTCCCGACGACCTGGGCCTGGGCGTGGGCCTGAGCAACTACTCGGCCGCCGACCTGCGCAAGATCATGGGCCGCCGGACCTCGGAGATCGAGGAGATTCTGGGGCAAGCTCCCTATCCCGAGGCCGTGCATCGCGACAACATGCTGCTCGACGCCGCGCTCTGACGCCCGTGCGACCGCTGTACCGCGACCGCAATCTTCAGCTCGTCTTCGGCGTCACCCTGACGGCCATCATGGGCGTCGCGGGCCTCATGCCCGCGCTGCCGGTGATGATCCGCGACCTTTCCATCCCGGCTCCGTCCATCGGCTGGGTCATCACGGCCTTCACCCTGCCGGGCGTGCTCATGGCCCCGGTGGGCGGCGTGCTGGCGGACCGCCTGGGCCGCAAGAAGGTGCTGGTGGGTTCGTTGCTCCTCTTCGGCTTGGCGGGGGGAGCCTGCTTCTTCGTCCGCAGCCTGCCCGCGCTCTACGCCCTGCGCGCGCTTCAGGGCATCGGCGCGGGGCCCCTGGGCGTGCTCAACGCCACGCTCATCGGCGATCTCTTCGACGGCCGTGAGCGGGCCACGGCCATGGGCTACAACGGCGGCGTCCAGGCAATGGGCACGGCCCTCTTCCCGGCCCTGGGCGGCCTGCTGGCCCACCTGGGCTGGAACTGGCCTTTCCTGCTGAACGTCCTGGCCCTGCCCTTGGCCCTGGCCGTGGCGCTCTTTCTGGAGAATCCCGAGCCGCGCCGGGGTCAGCCCTTCGGCGCCTACATGCGCTCGGCGCTCTCGCGCATGGGCACGCGTCGGGCCCTTTCGCTGTTCACCCTGACCCTGGGCACCTTCATCATCCTCTTCGGGGCCTTCGTCACCTATCTGCCCGTGCTCCTGCATGAGCAGTTCGGGGCCATGCCCGTGGAGACCGGCTGCATCATTTCCCTGTCGGCCCTGGCCACGGCTCTGGCCGCCTCCCAGCTCGGCCGCCTTTCCGGCCGTTTCGGCGAACTCCAGCTCCTGCGCGCGTCCTTTCTGCTCTACATCGCCGCACTTCTGCTCATGCCCAGACTGCCCGCGCTTTGGCTCGCCGCGCTGCCGATCATGCTCCTGGGGCTGGCCCAGGGCCTCAACCTGCCGAGCCTGATGACCCTGCTCTCGGGCGTGGCCGGACTGGAGAACCGGGCCGCCGTCATGGCCGTCAACGGCATGCTCCTGCGCCTGGGCCAGACCGTGGCCCCATTGCTCATGGGCTTGGTCTTCGCGGGTTTCGGCCTGTCCGCGGTGTTTACGGCCGCGGCGCTGCTGGCCCTGGGATTGCTGGCCGTGGCCTGGCTGGCCCTGCGCTAGACAATCCCGACCAAATCACTCGGTTGACGTTTCATCCCAAGTGGTTATGTAGGGGCCTGTCGAAGAATACCGCCCATCCGGGCGAGTCGGAGGTACCCATGTCGAAGATCGCCATTCCCACCCGTGACGGCGTGGTGGACGAGCATTTCGGCCACTGCCAAGCCTTCACTGTCTATGAGGTGAACGAGTCCAAGGCCATCGTCGGCGAGACGAGCTTCACCCCGCCGCCGTCCTGCGGCTGCAAGTCCAACCTCATCCCCACCCTGGTTGAGATGGGCGTCACGGCCCTGGTGGGCGGCAACATGGGCGAGGGCGCGGTGGTGCGTCTGCGCCAGGCGGGCATCGACGTCACGCGCGGGGCCTCCGGGCCGGTGCGCGATGTCGCCGAGGCTTGGCTCTCCGGGGCGCTCAAGGACGCCGAGATCGTCTGCCACTCCCACGGCGACGGCCACGAGTGCGGCCACCATCACTGAGCCGCGCGGAATGCGCATGACGAAAAAGAGCGGGCCGGTCAGTTCCGGCCCGCTCTTTTTTTGTCGGATTCGCCGCAATCACTTGGGAAAATGTCGGGCAAGCTCGTCCACAACGACCTTGAGATAGAGGAGCTTGGGGCCGCCGCCCATGAGCACGGCCAGCCATGCGGCCTCCAGGATCTCCTCGCGGGAGGCTCCGGTCTTCACGGCGTTGGCCACGTGGATGGCGATGCACCAGTCGCACTGGTTGGCCACGGCCAGGGCCACCAGGGTGAGGTTCTTGGCCTTGCCGTCCAGCGCTCCGTCGGCCTTGGCGTTCTTCATGAACTCCATGAGCGAGTCGAACTGGGCCGGGGTGGACTTCTTCAGATCCTTGAACAGGGTGTTGGCTTCTTCCAGCAGGGTCATGCGGGTCTCCTCGGTTTCGGGTGAGCGGTCAGGGTTCGAAGGCCGGGGTGGACAGTTCGCGTTCGATGGCGTCGGCGTCGCCGTAATGCAACTGCACCAGCCGCAGCAGGTGCGGAAAACTTTCTTCGGTCACGCTGGTGAATTCGAGGGCCACTCCGGCGGCGTCGGAACGGGCCACACGGCCCTCGGCTTCGATGACCACGTCCTGGGCCAGGTCGATGCGGAAGCGGCATTCCAGCCCGGACTCGACGCCGGGCAGGGGGGTGGTCTGGGCGCCTTTGAGACTCAGGTCCAGGGTTCTGACGGGGCGGTCCTCGCCGCCGACCGTCAGCACGGCCTCGTGTCCGGTGCGCACACGGGTGCGACGTCTCCTGTTCTCGTCCATGGGGCCTCCGCGAATCAAGCAACGCCGATGGCTGGACAATACCCCCCGGTTGGGCGTATGGCAACCCGCATTGGCCTAATCTCGGCGACGGGACAGGCCGATAAGACGTTCACGGGAGTGACCCATGCGCCAGTTCAGACGTCTGCTCCAGCACACGCTCAATCCGCTGCACGTCTATTGCCGCCTCTGCAACGCTGGGGTGGCTCCGGCGAGCGCCCAGCGGGTCTGCCGCATCTACGAGCGGTTCCTCTACCGTCTGGTCCTCTCCTAGACCCTTTCCGCCCCGCTCCGTGTTGACAGGCACGGACCTTCGGGGGAATATCCATCATTCTCGCCAGCCCGTGGGAGGCGCAATGAACCAGGACGCGCAGGTCGTGGCGGACATGGAGCGCAACCGGCTCAAGGCCCGGATGATCATCGAGGCCCTGCCCTACATCCGCCAGTTCTACCACCAGACCGTGGTCATCAAGTACGGCGGCAACGCCATGATCGACGAGGCCCTCAAGCAGAGCTTCGCCCAGAGCGTCGTGCTGCTCAAGTACATCGGGATCAACCCCGTGGTGGTTCACGGCGGCGGGCCCCAGATCGGCAAGATGCTCAAGGCCCTGGACATCTCCTCCGAGTTTCGCCAGGGCTACCGGGTCACGGACCAGGCCACCATGGACGTGGTCGAGATGGTCCTCGTGGGCCAAGTGAACAAGAGCATCGTCAACCTCGTCAACCAGGCCGGGGGTCGGGCCGTGGGCCTCTCGGGCAAGGACGGCGTGCTCATCGAGGCCGAGAAGAAGGAACTGGCCGTGGAGCGCAAGGACGCCCCGCCGGAGATCATCGACCTCGGCAAGGTGGGCGAGGTGGTCCGCATCAACACGAATCTGCTGGACGCCATCGCCAAGGAGGGCTTCATCCCGGTCATCGCGCCCGTGGGCGTGGACGCCGACGGCGAGACCTACAACATCAACGCCGACTCCGTGGCCGGCGCCGTGGCCGCGGCCATGAACGCCAAGCGTCTCTACCTGCTCACCGACGTGCCCGGCCTGCTGGACAAGTCGGGTTCCCTGGTCAGCTCCCTGACCACCCGCCGGGCCCTGGAGTTCATGGAGGACGGCACCATCACCGGCGGCATGATTCCCAAGATCCGCTGCTGCCTTGAGGCCCTGGCCAACGTGGAGAAGGCCGCCATCCTCGACGGCCGGGTGGAGAACTGCGTGCTTCTGGAACTCTTCACCGACTCGGGCGTGGGCACCGAGATCACCCGCTAGGAGGCCCCATGAAGGCTGTCGCCGTGGTCGGCTTCAAGAAGTCCGGCAAGACCGCTTTGACCCTCGAACTTTTGGAGGCGGCCCGCGCGCTCGGCCTTTCCGTGGCCGCCGGGAAGCACTCGCATCACGGTTTCGACGAGAAGGAAGGCACGGACACGGCCCGCTTCCGGGCCCTGGGCTGCCCGGTGCTGGCCTGGTCTCCGGGCGGGGCCCAGGTCTTCTGGCCCGGAGAGCGCCGTCTGCCCGACCTGGCTCCGCTGGTGACGGCGGACCTGCTCGTCTGCGAGGGCGGCAAGACCCAGGGCCTCATGCCCCGGATCATCCTGGCCGACGACGAGGCCACGGCCCGGGAGTTGGAGCCGGAGCTGGCCGTCGCCGTGTGCGGCAAGGCCCGGCTCGCCGGAGTGCCCAACATCGAGGATCCCGAGGCCCTGGCCCGGCTGGCGGCCGAGAAGGGTTTCCTCCTGCCCGGCCTGAACTGCGGCGGCTGCGGCCGAGAGGACTGCCGCGCCCTGGCCGTGGACATCGTGGCGGGCAAGGCCGTCCCGGCGGACTGCGTCTCCCTGAACGGCGGCCTGAGCGTGAGCGTGGACGGCCGTCCCCTGGCCCTGAATCCCTTCGTGGCCCGGATGCTCGGCGCGGGCCTGCTGGCCATGCTGGCCGAACTCAAGGGCTTCGGTCCCGGCGATATCGAGATCAAGCTGGAGCGCTGATGGAACAGGGATTTTTTCAGGTTCTGAGCCGCGCGGCCTTCGAGGATCTGCTGCGGAGCTTTCCCCCGCTCGCGGCGGAAACCCTGCCCCTGGACCAGTGCCTGGGGCGGGTGCTCGCCCATGATCTGGCCGCGCCCGAAGACCTGCCGCCGCGCCCGCGTTCCTGCATGGACGGCTATGCCCTGCGCGCCAGGGACGTCTTCGGTTCCTCGGAGAGCGCCCCGGCCTACCTGGAGATCGCCGGGGAGATCGCCGTGGACCGGGCCCCGGACTTCGAACTGGCCGCCGGAACCTGCGCCCGCATCCCCACCGGCGGGGTGCTGCCCGAGGGCGCGGACGCCGTGCTCATGGTCGAGCACGGCCATGAGATGTCCGGCACCCTGGAGGCGCGCAAGAGTCTGGCCCCGGGCGAGAACGTCATGCTCGGCGGCGAGGACGCCCGGGCCGGAGACGTGGCCCTGGCCGCCGGAACCCTGCTGCGCGTGCCCGAGCTGGGCCTGCTGGCCGCCCTGGGCGTGGCCGAGATCGCCGTGCGCCGGCGCGCACGGGTGGCGGTCCTGTCCACCGGCAACGAAGTCGTGCCCCCGGGCGCGACGCCCCGGCCCGGGCAGGTGCGCGACGTGAACAGCCTGGCCCTGGCCTGTCTGGCCCGCGAGGCCGGAGCCGAGGCCGCGACCCTGGGCATCGCGCCCGACCGCCTGGAGGCTCTGCGAGCGGCCCTTCTGGCCGCCCTGGAGACGAGCGACTGCGTGCTCCTCTCCGGCGGCAGCTCCGTTGGGTCGCGCGACCTCACCGTGGCCGCCCTGGGCTCCCTGCCGGATTCAGAAATCCTGGCTCACGGCGTGGCCCTGTCCCCGGGCAAGCCCACCATCCTGGCCCGCGTGGGCGGTACGCCCGTGCTCGGTCTGCCTGGGCAGGTCACTTCGGCCCAGGTGGTCATGCTCGTGCTGGTCCAGCCCTTCCTGCGCCATCTCATGGGCCGGGCCGACGCCTTTGATCCGCTCCAGCGGCCCGTGCGTCCGGCCGAGTTGGCCCGCAACCTGGCTTCCAAACCCGGCCGCGAGGATTACGTGCGCGTCCGCCTGGAGCCGCGCGGGGGCGCGTTGCCCCTGGCCCATCCCCTGCCCGGCAAGTCCGGCCTGCTCAAGACCCTGCTCCAGGCCCAGGGTCTGGTCGCGGTCCCGGCCGACCGCGAGGGTCTGTACGCGGGCGCGGCCGTGGACGTCTGGCTCATCTGAGGACGCATCCCCTCGGTCCCGCCGCGCGGGTATTGTCTGAATGCGGTTCGGTGTTATCCTCTGGCGAAAGGAGTACGTCATGGATGCGCCGCGCCGTTCCCTTCTGAAATGGCTTGGGGCCGGGGCACTGGCCCTGGGCGGCTGGTGCTGGGGCCTGCTGCCCGAGTCCGTGCGCGCGGCGATCAACGACCGCTTTCCCACCCGCACCGTGGACGACGACGTGTTCCGGTTCGACGCCCGCGCGGGCGAGGTGGTCTGGCCGGGGAACCGGCGCGAGCCCTACGTCCTGCGCCTGGACGGGCTGCTGGAGTCGCCCCGGGACATGACCTGGGACGAACTGCGGGCCCTGCCCCGGGTGGAGCGAATCGTGGATTTCCATTGCGTGGAGGGCTGGAGCGTCCAGGACGTGCCCTGGGGCGGAGTGGATTTCAAGAGCCTCTTCGACGGGGTGCGCCCCCTGCCCACGGCCACGCACGTGGTCTTTCATTCCCTGGGCAAGACGAAATACCCGCCCGAGGGCACGGACCACTACATCGAGTCCTTTCCCATCGCGGAGCTGCTTCGCCCGGACCTGTGGTACATGCTGGCCCTGGAGTTGGAGGGACAGCCCCTGCCGCACGAGCGGGGAGCCCCGGCCCGGGTTGTCTGTCCCTTCGATCTGGCCTACAAAAGCATCAAGTTCGTGACCCGGGTGGAATTCACGGACCGCTCCGTGCCAGGCTGGTGGACCCGGGCCAACCCGATCTATCCCGTGCGCGCGCCCGTGCCCGTGTCCCGGCTGCGGGTCAGGGATCCCCGCCGGAGCTAGGCCCGCGCCAGGAGGACGCATGGACAGCGCCCGCCGCCTGCTGGCCGACATGGCCCCCGACTTCCCGCCCCAGTACGCGGGCAATATCGTCACGGACACCGCCGAGTTCATGAACATCGGCCACGGAGACGTCATCGCCGTGGGCGGGAGCCATTACCTCGTGCTGCGCGACGAGGCCGAACGCCGCTTCGGAATGGAGGACCCGAAATTCTGGGTCAAGCGTTGCCGCCACCTGGAGAGCGGCGAACGGCGCATCCTCAAGCTGGAGTTCTTCGAGAACTTTCCGGTCAGGATCGGTTCCTTCGAGGCCCATTGCTACCGCAGCCCGCAGAAGGAGTCGCGCATCCTCGACCTGACGCGCGGCGACCCCCGCTTCATGCAGGGCGAGACCTTCATGGACGCGGGCGGCCACAACGTCCGCGTGCTGGAGGTAGTCCAGGGCCGTCGCCTGGACACGCTCATCGAGGACCTGGACATGGACCACGCGACCTACTTCCGGGAACGCTTCCCGGAGGTGCTCGACCGGTTCCTGGGGGCCTGTGAGGCCCTGCGCTTCCTGCATGAGCGCGGGGAGAAGCACGGCGACGTGCGCCGCGACCACATCTTCGTGGAGTACCAGGGCGGGGGCTGGCGCTGGATCGACTTCGACTACGCCTTCGACTTCCACGAGAATCCCTTCGGCCTGGACCTGTTCGGCCTGGGGAACATCCTGGTCTTCCTCACGGCCAAGGGCACGCCCACGCCCATGAGCATCCCGGCCGAGGTGGCGGCCACGCTCACCGGCGGGGACATGTCCATCGTCTTCGGCAACCGTCTGGTGAACTTGCGCAAGCTCTATCCCTACATCCCGGAGGATCTGAACCGGGTGCTCCTGCACTTCTCGGCGGCCAGCGAGGTCTTCTACGACTCGGTGGAGGAACTGGCCGGGGATCTGCGGGCCTGCCGCGCCCGACTCGGACAAGGAGACGCGCCATGAACGAGAAGAACATTCTGGTGGCCTTCGACGGCTCGGAGAACGCCCTGCGGGCCGTGGACTACGTGGCCAAGATGGCCGGGGGCATCCCCGGGGGCAAGGTCCGGCTGCTCTACGTGGAGCGCCTGCCGGAGCGGGATTTCTTCGAGACCGAGGCGGCCTGGAAGGACGCCTGCCGGGTCCAGGCCGACGCCGCGCGCCAGGCCTTGGCCTCGGCCGTGGAACGGCTGAAGGCGGCCGGACTGCCGTCGGACGCGGTGGACAGCAGCTACCTGCAAAGCTGCCGCTCCCCGCGCAATGCGGCTCCGGCGTGCAGCCTGGGCACGAGCATCGCCCGGGACATCGTGGGGGCCATGGACGAGGGGGGCTTCGGCACCGTGGTCATCGGCCGCCGGGGCGTGTCCAAGGCCGAGGAGTTCCTCTTCGGCAGCGTGTCCACCAAGGTCATGCACTTGGCCAAGGACTGCGCGGTCTGGGTGGTGGCGTAACCCCGGCTTGAACCCGAACAGGAGGCGGCCATGTCCGAAGAGTGCCATCTGGAGGAATACCGGACGCTGCGCAAGGAGATCGACTCCAACCAGCAGATCGTCTCGAACCTGTTCAAGGTGAACGCCTCCGTGACCGCAGGCATCATCGGCTTCGGCCTGTCGGAAAACACGGCGGGCGGAGCTGTCTTTCTCGCCGCCTACGCCCTGCTCATCCCCTCGATTCTCTACACCGCTTCCCAGCAGGAGGTCATCGCGGGCATCTCCCAGTACATCCGGGTCGTGCTGGAGCCGAAACTCGGCCTGGGCTGGGAGCGGTCGCTCCACCTGTTGCGGACGCGCGGACTTTCGCCGGAGAGGAGCCGGTTCCACAGGGCGATGGTGGGGTTCTACATGATTCTCGCCCTGGTCCCGGTGCTGGCGCTGGCCATGTCCCCCGACATCCCCTTGATGTCGCTGTCGTTCTGGCTGGCGGTCCTGCTGGGCGGATTCACGGCCTTCTTGTCCCGGAGGATACGGCGGGCCTGCGATGTCGGGTTCCACCGCGAATACGCCGAGGCGTGGCGCGCGGCGCTCGGATTGAAGGCGGAAGCGGGGGACGGGTCGGACGGCGGCTGAGGCTGTGCTGGCCTCTTCTCTCCGCCTTTCTATGAATGGGGCGAAGCCCCCGAAGCCCCCGGAGCCCCACCGCCGGCCATGCGCGTCAGCTCGGCCGCGATCTCGGTTTGGCCGAGCCGCCGGCAGCGGGTGTAGGTGACACCGTCCTCGACCTCCTTGCTGACCAGGAAGTGCCGCTCGGCCAGGGACGCCAGCTGGGGCCAGTGGGTGATGAGCAGCATCTGCTGGCGGCCCGCCAGGGACTTCAGCTTGTCGCCCACCTTGTTCAGGGTGTGGCCGCCGATGCCCGCGTCCACCTCGTCGAAGATGAGCGTGGGCAGCTCGTCCGAGCTTTTCAGGCTGGTCACGGCCAGGAGGAAGCGCGAGAGTTCACCGCCCGAGGCGATCTTGTCCAGGGGCCGGGGCGGCTGGCCCGGGTTGGGCACCCAGAGCAGCCGGGCGCGGTCCTCGACCAGCCCGGGATAGGGTTCGAAGGGCTCGAAGGCGTATTCCACGCGGGCGTGCTCGGAGAAACCCAGGCCGCGCAACTCGGCCTCCAGGGCGCGGCAGAGCCGTTCCCCGGCGGCGCGCCGGGCCGCGTTGAGCCGGGCCAGGATGTCGCCCAGGCGCTTGGCGGCCGCGGTCTCCTCCTTGTCCAGGCGTTTCAGGTCCAGGCCGCAGGAATCCAGGAAATTCAGGTTCTCGACGATCTCGTCCTTGAGCGCGAGGATCTGCTCCAGGCTCTTGTTCAGCTTGCGTTTGAGCCGGGAAATCTCGAACAGCCGGGACTCCAGGGCGTCCAGGTCGATCGTCTCGCCGTCCTCGGCCTCGGCCCGGCGCAGCCGGTTCTGCAGAGCCTGGAGCCGTAGCCGGAAGTCCTCCACGGCCAGACGCTCCTCCTCGAACTCCGGGAACAGCGCGGATACGGCCTCCATGTCCCGGGCCAGGACCGCCACGCCCTCGGTGAGCGGGGAGTCGCCTCCCAGGATGTCCAGGGCCTCGGACAGGGCCTTGGCCGCGTGTTCGCGGTCCCGGGCGCCCTCCTTGCGGGTCAGCAGTTCCTCCTCCTCGCCGGGCAGGGGATCGACCTTCTCGATCTCCGCGCGCTGGAACTCCAGGAACTCCCGCTGGCGGGCCAGTTCCTCGGTACGGGCCGTCAATTCGCGTCGGCGTTCCAGGATGCGGCGCAGTTCGGAAAGGGTCTCCTCGCGTTCGGCCAGGAGGGACTGTTCGGGCAGGAAGCCATCCAAGATGCGGGCCTGGTAGGCGGGCTGGAGGAGCTTCTGCTGGCCGTGCTGGGAGGTGTGCAGCACGAGGGAGGGCCGCAGCTCGAGCACGGCCTCCTGGGAGCCCAGGCGGTCGCCCAGGTAGACGCGGGAGCGGCCGGTTTCGGCCGAGAGTTCGCGGCGGATGACGAGGTCTCCCTCGGGCCGGGCGAAAAGGGCCTCGACCACGGCTTTTTCCTTGCCCGGCCGGACCATCTCCGCGCCCATGCGCTCGCCGGTGAGGAAGTCGATGGCGCGCAGGATGAAGGATTTGCCCGCGCCGGTCTCGCCGGTGAGCACGTTCAGGCCCTTGGAGAATTCCAGTTCCGCGTCCTCGATGAGGGCCAGATCGCGGATGCGCAGCAGTTCGAGCATGGGTGTCCTTCCAAGGCTCCCTTAAACTCGGCCGGAAAGGGAATCAAGGGCGGCGATCACCGCCGCAGCCTCGGGTCCAGAAGGTCGCGCAGGGATTCGCCCAGCAGGTTGTAGCCGAGCACCGTGAGCAGGATGGCCAGCCCCGGGAAGACCGAGAGCCAGGGCGCGATGCCGAGCACATCCTTGCCCTCCATGAGCATGTTGCCCCAGGACGGGTCCGGCGGCTGTACGCCCAGGCCCAGGAAGCTCAGCGAGGACTCCACCAGGATGGCCCCGGCCACGCCCAGGCTGGCCGAGACGAGCACCGGGGCCAGGGCGTTGGGCAGGATGTGCCGGAGCAGGATGCGGCCCGGGCCCGCCCCGGCCACGCGCGCGGCCAGCACGAAGTCCCGGGACTTGAGGGTCAGGGTCTCGGCCCGCACGAGCCGGGCCACGCCCATCCAGGAGGTCAGGCCGATGACGACCATGATGTTCGTCAGACTCGGCTCCAGGAAGGCGATGACCGCCAGGATGAGGAAGAAGGACGGGAAGCAGAGCATCACGTCCACCCCGCGCATGACGATCTCGTCGGTGAGCCTGCCGAAGTACCCGGCCACCAGCCCCAGGGCTAGGCCGATGGCCGTGGAGATGCCCACGGCCACGAAGCCGACCCAGAGCGAGACCCGGCCGCCCCAGAGGATGCGCGAGAGCACGTCCCGGCCCAGGGCGTCGGTGCCCAGGGGGTGGGTCCAGGAGGGCGGCTGGAGGATGACGTTCACGTCGATGTCCAGGGGGTCGAAAGGCGCCAACCAGGGGGCCAGGACGGCGGCCAGAGAGATGACGCCCACCAGGCCCAGGCCCAGCACGAGCAGGCCGTGGCGCGAGAGGAACGAGGGCCGTTTCAGCGCGTTCACGCGGCCTCCCCGCCGGAGCGGCGCGCGCGTGGGTCGGCCAGGCCGTAGCCCAGGTCGGCCAGGAGATTGCCCGCCAGGGTGAGCACCGCGCCGAGCACGAGGCTGCCCATGATGAGCGGGTAGTCCCGGGCCATGACCGCCTGGTAGAAGAGCTGGCCCAGGCCGGGCAGGGCGAAGATGGATTCGATGATCACGCTTCCGCCGATGAGCCCGGGCACGGACAGACCGAGGATGGTGATCACCGGCATGAGGGCGTTGCGCAGGGCGTGGCGGAAGATCACGATCCGTTCGGGCAGGCCCTTGGCCCGGGCGGTCATGATGTAGTCCTGGCGCAGAACCTCCAGCATGGACGCGCGCATGAAGCGCGAGAGCCCGGCCAGGGAGCCGAAGGTGTAGATGAAGATGGGCAGGGCCAGGTGTCGGGCCAGGTCCGCGACCTTGCCCCAGAAGGAGAGGTGCGGGAAGTCCAGGGAGGTGATGCCCGAGATGGGCAGCACGGGCCAGTGGATGCCCAGGGCCAGCATGAGCAGGAGGGCCAGCCAGAATCCGGGCATGGCGAAGCCGATGAACACGAGCACGGTCATGGAGCGATCGAAGGGCCCATTCTGTTTCCAGGCCGAGAGCACGCCTATGGGCACGGCCAGGAGCAGGGTCAGGATCAGGGAGGCCACGTTCATGCCGAAGGTCAGCGGCAGGCGCTCCTCGATCTTGTCCCACACGGGGCGGTTGTCGCCGGACACGGACTGGCCGAAGTCGAAGGTGGCCAGCCGGGCGATCCAGCGGCCGTACTGCACGTGGATGGGCTGGTCCAGGCCGTAGAGCTTTTCCAGGCGGGCCCGGGCTTCGGGCGTGACCGTGGGATTCATGGTGGTCTGGAGGTCGGTGGGCGTGCCCGGGGCCAGGTGGATGACCCAGAAGCTGACCACCGTGATCCCGAGAAAGACCACGGCGATCCAGAGGAGTTTGAGCAGGATGCGGGAGAGCACGCGCATGGGCCTTGATACGCCAGCATGGGCTTGGAATCAATGCGGGAAGGCCCTCGGCCGGAGCGCCCGCGAGCGCCGCAGGCGGGGGTCGCGTCCTGGCGGCATGTGCTCCGACCGGTTGCGTGCGCCTTCGGCAAAAGGTCGCGGCCCGCGCAACGCACCGCCCCGCAAGGGAATTTTAATTTTTTTCATCTTTCGTGTTGACAAGCGAAGGTCTGTTGGCTAAACACTCCTTCTGCCATGCGAGTGGGGCTGTAGCTCAGTTGGGAGAGCGCTTGAATGGCATTCAAGAGGTCAAGAGTTCAATTCTCTTCAGCTCCACCAACGTGAAGAACAAGGGCTTCGGATGAGATTCCGAAGCCCTTTTTCTTTGCCCGCCTTCGGGAACGATCGCTTGTTTCTCCTCGGGAGTTCTTGCAGCCTTACGCTCCGCGCAACGCATGAAAAAGGCCGTTCCCCCCGTCCATTGGCGGCGGAACGGCCTCACGGCGTCAGAGGCAGGCGGAGGCTAGGCCTTTTTCCTGTCGCGCATGAGCGCGAAGCCCACGGCCAGGATGCCCAGGGCCAGGATCAGGAAGTGCAGGAACATGTCCTTCTGGATCGCGCCCCAGATGATGTACAGGGAGCCCATCCCCGCCAGCAGCGGGCAGAGGTAGCGGCTGAACGGGCCCAGGTCCGTGAAGGTCTTCATCACCCAGATGTAGATGGAGATGTAGATCACATAGAGGATGGCGATGGGCAGTTCGGAGACGTCCATGAACTGGCCCCACCAGCCCGCGAAGTTGCCGTACCAGACCAGGAGCCAGAAGCAGGACAGGAGGTAGCCGAGCAGCGCGGAGTTGATGGTGCTGTTGGTCACGGCGTTGATTCGGCGGAAGAACGCCGGGCAGGGGCCCATGTCGCGCGCGGCGATGGAGTACATGCCTCGGGCCGAGCCCATGATCAGGCCGTTGAGCGTGCCCAGGCAGGAGATGATGACGAAGACGGTGAGCAGCGTTCCGCCGATGGTGTTGAACACCAAGCCGATGACCTGGACCGGCGCGGCGTCGCCCGCCTCGAGCACCTGGGCGTTGGTCAGCACGCCGGAGATGCCGAGGTAGTAGAGCATGTAGATGGTCACCACCGCGATGGTCCCCGCGATCAGCGCCCGGGGCAAGGTGCGCTTGGCGTCGCGCAACTCGGCGTTGATGACCGTGGCGATGATCCAACCCTCGTAGGCGAAGGCCGTGGACAGGGTGGCCACGGCGAGGCCGCCCTGGCCGGACACGCCCTGAGCGGTCTGCATGAAGTTGCTCATGGTCATCCCGCTGCGCAGGCCCGCGATGCCGCCCACGACGGCCACCAGGCCCAGGGGGATGAGCTTGATCACGGTGGCGGAGACCTGCCACGCGCCCGCGAGCCTGGGCGAGAAGTAGTTCAGCAGGAAGAAGCCGGTCAGGTAGACGACGGACACGGGCCAGAGGCCGTCCTTCATCCCGAGCAGCCCCACGGTGTATTTGGCCGAGACCCAGGCGAGCACCGCCACCAGCGTGGGGTAGTAGATGAAGGTCATGAACCAGGCCACCATGTAGCCCGCCTTCCTGCCGTAGGCCTGTTCGAAGTAGTCCACCACGCCGTTGACCCGCTCGATGCGGGTGGCGATCTTGGAGAAGACGTAGGCGGTCACGACCATGATCGAGCCGCCGATGAGCCAGGCGAGCAGGGCCGTGGTGAGGCTGCCGCCGGAGGCCTTGAGTACGTCGTCGGCCTTGAAGAACACGCCGGAGCCGATGACGATGCCGACGACCATGGCGGCCGCGGTCCAGAAACCGTATTTTTTTTGTAGGTCAGGCATTGTTTTCTCGCGTTTCCTTGGTGTGGCCCCCGAAAAGCGGGGCGAAAACCGACGGATTCCGCCGTCGGCCCAGCTCCTTTCTCACCTTTTCCGCATGTCATCAAGAGCGGCCTGGACAGCCGCCGTCGCACTTCGGAGGGGCGGGGCGAATGCGGGATTCCCGCTGACTCCGCCGGGTCTTGTTCCTCGTTTCATGTCGTCGTGTTCTCCCCGCGACAAAAAAAAGAAGGGAATCCTTTTCAATACGCCTGGATTCCCGTGGAACGCCCGCGCATATCCTGCTCCGATATTTTCATTTCTTCAAGAGATAAAGCGGGTTGATCACCGGGCCGGAGGGCCGGGACTGAAGGCCGGAGACTGGGGCGGCGTTTTCGCCGAAGCCCGGTCCCACTGGCGTCCGGAGAGCCTTCGTCCTTGCTTTGCCTGGGACGATCTGGAAGAATCGCGCGCTTTCAAGGCGGTTGACCCTGTTACCGGAAAGGCGCAGCACATGATCCGCGACACGCTCAAGTTCGACGTGGGCCAGACCCCGCCGCCGCACACCACGCTCTGCATCGCGTTCATGCACGTGCTGTTGGTGTTCGACGCCATCATCTTCATCCCCAACGTGCTCGGCAAGACCACGGACATCGCGCCCCAGACCCTGGCCTTCATCACCTTCGCCATCATCATCGTCGCGGCGGTATTCACCTTTCTGCAGAGCCGGACGCGTCTCGGCTTGGGCGCGGGATTCGTGCTCTTCACCGGCTCCTACAGCGCGTTCCTCCTCTGCTCATTGGACGCCGTGAAGATGGGCGGGATGCCCCTGCTGGCCACCATGTCCCTGCTCACGGCGCCGGTGGTCTTCCTGTACACCTTCTTCATCCGCTTCTTCCGGCACATCATCACCCCGGCCGTGGGCGGCGTGGTCATCCTGCTCATAGCCACCTCCATGGTGCCCATCGGCCTTGGGCTCTGGGCCGGCGAGACCGCCTCCGTCACCCGCCTGGGAATCGGGGCCGTCACCGTGCTCATCCTGACCCTGATGATGCTCTTCGCTCCGCCCGCCCTGCGACTCTGGGGACCGCTGCTGGCGATGGGCGGCGGTTACGGCGCGGCGGCCCTCACCGGCGAACTTCACTTCGAACACGCGGTCCACGCGGCCTGGTTCGGCCTGCCGCAACTCTCCGCCTGGCCCGGCCTGGAACTGGACCTCCACTCCGCGCACCTGCCGCTCTTCCTCGCCTTCGGCATGGGCATGGTGGCCAGCATGATCGAGAGCACGGGCAACATCATGCTCGTGCAACAGATATCCACGCGTGACTTCCGGCGGGTGTCCTACGACCGGGTGCAAGGCGGCCTGTACTGCGACGGCCTGAGCAAGATCACGGCCGCGCTGCTCGGCACGGCCGTTCCCTCGCTCTACTGCGACAACCTTCCGCTCATCGAGATGACCGGCGTGGCCTCCCGCCGCGTCGGCGCGGTCGGGGCCGCCATCCTGCTCCTGCTGGCCTTCATGCCCAAGGTCAGCGGCGTCATCCTGGACATGCCCGGCCCGGTGATCGGGGGATTCCTCATCGTCATCGCGGCCTTGTTGTTCCATGCGGGTTTCGGTCTGGTGGCCATGACCCGGTTGAACAACCAGCACGGCCTCATCCTCGGCCTGTCCCTGGTGGTGGGTCTGGTGGCCGGGGGCAGGTCGTTCTTTCCGGGAGTGGCGCCGTCCACCCTGAGCCCGCTGCTCCAGAACAGCGTGGCCATGGGCGGGTTCACGGCCTTCCTGCTGAGCACCCTGGCCTATCTCGCGCCCCGGCGAGGGCTCACGGGCGTTTTTCGGGCCGATCCCGCCGAGGTCCGCTCCCTGCACGACCTGCTGGCCTCCGGCAGACACCGCCTCCACCTGCCCCAAGACCGTTTCAACGTCCTCTCCCTATGCTGCGAGGAAGTCTTCCTGCACATGCTCGGGCAGGGGGGCAGGGGCGGTGAGGACTCCGTGAGTCTGCGGGTTTCCAGAATCGAGGAGGGCTGGTCGGTGGAGATGATCTGCGGGCACATGATGGACGACATCAACAACTTCGCCCTGCCGGAATCCCTGCTGCAGGCCTCGCCGGACGAACTCGGCCAATTGGGGCTGGTGCTCTTCTCGCAGTATGCCCGCGACGTGAAGCACATGGAGATATCCGGCTACTCCTACATCTCTTTCCTGATTTGAGCGGCCGCCGAGCGCGTCCGCCATATTGACCCCGGCGATGCGGTTTGGATATATCGTCGGTATGAATCGGATAGTCCGCATTCCGGCGATCCTGCTGCTTCTGACGTTGTCCTGTTGCGCCTGGAGGTGGGTCATGGCCCAGTCGTCCCCCCTGCCCGCCGGAGAGAGCCTGCGCGTGTACGGCCCCGGCGGCCCGTATCCGGCAATGAAGGAGTGCGCCGCTCTGTACTCCGCCCGCGCCGGCATTCCGGTGGAGGTGGTCAAGGGCCAGCCCGACCTGCTCGTGGAGGCCGTCCGCTCCGACGGAGACCTGTTCTACAACGGCGCGGAGTACATGATGGACGACTTCCTGGCCGCCCATCCCGGTGTGCTGGACGCGGCCGGAGTGACCCCGCTCTTCGCCCGGCGCATGGGCATCATCGTCCGGGCGGGCAACCCCAAGGCCATCGCGGTTCCCGAGGATCTGCGGAAACCGGGGGTCGCGGTGCTGGACGTGCGCCTGGAGAACATGGCCGGTCCCAGGCATGATCCGCCGCAGGGGCTGCCCGGGGTGGCGCTCTCCGTGGTCACCGGGGAGCAGGGATTCGCGGCCTGGAAGGAACGGCCGGACCTGGACGCCTGGGTCACCTACCGCACCTGGCACGCCCAGCTCACGGACGGCTCCCTGTTCCTGCCTTTGCCGGGGGCCGAGGGGCTGCGGAGCGTCGTGGCGGCCGAGGTCATCGGAGCGCGGCACCCGGAAGAGGCCCGACGGTTCCGCGATTGGCTGACTTCGAAAGAGGCGCGCGCCGTTTTTGTCCGACACGGCTTTGAATAGGGAGGCCGCATGAAAATCCTGGGCATTCACTCCAGCCCCAACGGCAAGAGAAGCCAGACTTTGCGACTGGTGAACGCCGTGTTGCGCGGCGCGGCCGGGGAGGGCGCGGAGATTGAGGTGGTGGAGCTCTGCAAGCTGCGCATCGAGTTCTGCATCGGCTGCCGCAAGTGCTTCAAGACCGGAGCCTGCGTCTTCGACGACGACTACGCGCCGCTGTTGGAGAAGATGCTGGCCGCCGACGGCCTCGTCTGGGGCTCCCCGAACTATTCCTTCTGCGTCACGGCCCGCATGAAGGCGCTCATCGACCGCATGGCCGACGTGATCCATCTCCAGTCCTTCGACGGCAAGTACAGCTGCGCCGTGGCCACGGGCGGCCGGGACGACGAGGTCATCACCCGCTATCTGGCTACCAACCTCATGGATTTCGGGGCATACGTCAGCGGCACGGCCGGAGCCGTGGTCACCCGGGGGCCCGAGGCCGTGGACCGGGCCGAGGCACGGGCTCTGGAGCTGGGCCGGGTTCTGGTGAACGACATCCGTGCCGGGACGCTCTACTTCGACCAACGCCGGGCCATGGACGCCAACCGCCGCGAGTTCCAGGCCAAGATCCGGCAGGCCGGGGAGGCGTGGAAGCACGAGTACGATTACTGGGAGAGCCGGGGCTGGGCCTGACGCTTCAGAAGTTCCAGTTCACGGAGCAGCCGCCCTGGAGCGAGGAGTATCCCGTCTGGAACAGTTCGGTGCCCGCGAAGAGGTTCAGGCTGAGCGCATCGTCTTGCAACACACCCACGTCGCCCATCAGGGCGAGGCTGTCCCGGCCCGGGGCGGGGGACTGGGCTTCGAAGCTCTGGGAGCCGTCCGCGAAGGAGGCCCGCGTGGCCGATGCCTCGTTGACCAGGGCGTGCATCCACTGGGCGCTGAGTCCGGCCCGCAGCATGGCGCGCTCGTTGAACCGCGTCTCGGCGTCCAGGTGTGCGCCCAGGGCCGAGCGCAGGCTGTGATATCCCTTGGACTCCGTCTTCAGTCGCGCCGCGCCGCCGTTTTGCTCGGTCACGTCGGGACGCCAAGTGAAGGCGTAGTCCAGGCCCGCCAGCGGCCCGAGGGTCACCGAACCCAGCTGCCAGTCGTAGCCCGCGCCGAGGTTCGCGGCGCTCGTCAGCCCCGTCCATTCGGCGTCGGCCGTGCGCTGGAATCCGCCGAATGAGACGGAGCGGCGCGTCTCCGCGTTTTCCACGCCCACGCGGCCGATGCCGTAGAGGTAGGCGCCGTTCCACTGCGGCGGCCGCATGAGGGCCTGCGCGCCGAGGTGCAGGCTGTCCGTCTCGCTGGAGGCCCCGTCCTCCGTATGCACGTCGACCCGGCTGTGGATGACGGCCGCGTGCATTCCGGCGGTGAGCCCGCTGTCGAAATGCCGTTCCATCCCGCCGAAGAGGCCCGCGTCGGTGGCGCTGTAGCCCAGGGCGTCGCCGTGCGCCCGCTGGAACCGGGTGCCGCCCACGGGCATGAGGAAGGCGGACCATTCGGAAGTCTCGTCTCCGCCGTTGAGCCCGGTTTCCTGGCCGTGGGGGGCCTGAAGCATGACGCGCAGCAGGGAGCCGGAGAGCATGCGGTTGGATGTCAGGGATGTTTGGGCCGCGCTGTTGTATGCTTCCGGGGAAAGTTGATCCAGGGCGGAGGAGATGGTCGCGCCGCCCGGGGCGGAGAAGTCGAGCGCGGCGACGAGGTCTTGCATGTCGCCCGTGGCCGCGCCCGAGAGGGTGTCGATGGCCGCGCCCACCTGCGCGCCGTTGCGGCCGGAGGCATAACGGCTGTAGGCTCCGGCGGCGCGTGTGGTGGTCACGGTGTATGGCGCGCCCGGCGACATGGTCATGGTGAGCGTGGGTGAGCTGAACGGCAGGAACGTATCGATGACGGAGGGCAGGGTGCTGCCCGCGCCTCCCGAGAACATGCCCGCGAAGGGAATGGTCGTGGCGCCCGAGTAGTAGTCCTGCTCGGGCGTGACCGTGACCGTGGCGCCGCCGCCGGCGTTGTGGGCGAAGACGCCCGTGACGTTCAGTTGGTCGGACTCGCCGTTTGCGTTGAATTCCATGAGCAGGTCGCCGTTGTTGGTGAAGTCGCCCGCGATGGAGATCGTGCCGATGCTGTTGCCCGGGGCCACGACGCCGTTGTTGGTGAACAGGCCTGCTCCGGGAGCGGCCTGGGAGGCCGCCGTGCCGTCGCCGTAGAGGAAGTAGGTCGCGGAGCCGCGCAGCGTCGCGCCGGGATGCACGGTGGCGTCCAGGCCGCTGAACGAGCCGTTGAGCGACAGGCTGCCGCCCGCCGCGTGCAGGTTGAAGCTGGCGGGCCCGGAGATCGTGCCGTCGTAGCGCATGTTGAAGCCCGGGTCGCCCGCGCCGAGCATGGTCACGCCGAAAGTCAGGTCCGTGGAGTAGTCCTCCGGCGGGTTCGGCGCGATGGCGGCGATGTTCCAGGGATTCCATTTCGAGCGGATGTCGCCGTCCACGTCCGCGCCGCGCAGAAAATTGATGTTCTCCACGTGCGCGTCGGCCTCGACCATGACGGCCGCGTAAGTCCCGGACAGTTCGCCCGAGACGTTGAGGGCGTTCACGAGCGCGCCGTTCAGGTCGGAGTTCATCTTCGTGTAGAAGTAGCGGTCGTCGGAATTGACGAGCGCATCCGCGCCCGCTTGGTGGAAATAGGACGTGATTCCCGACATGCCGATGCCGAAGTGCGCACCGATGCCCATTTCTCCCTCGGCCCGCACGACGCCCTGGATGTCGACGACGTTATTCTTGCCGTAGGACACGAGCAGACCGGTGCCGTAGCTGCCGTCGGCCGCCACGGTCACGCCCTCCGGCACGGTCACGGTGTTGCCCACGCCGTCGACGCGGATGCCGCCCGCGCCATGTCCTCCGGCTGAGATGTCGGCGGCCTGGGTGACGTTCAGCTTGTCGCGGTAGACGTGCAGGCCCGTGGCGTAGGAGGCGTCGCCGCGAAAGCCGTCGGCGTTGGTCACGACGAGGGCCGTCTCGTCGAGGTAGGCGCCCACGCGCCCCAGGGGCATGGCCGTGTCCGTGGTCAGGAGCCCGCCGAGGCGCGAGGGATAATAGCTCTTGCCGAAGAATTTCTTCAGGTCGATCTGGTAGCCCATGTCCTTGAGCGCGGCCAGTTCCACCTCGGTGAAGAGCATGTTCCGCAACGGGGCGTAGGACATGATCGAGCCGAGCAGGGCGGGGTGGCCCAGGACGTTGCCTTCGTCCAGTTCGTAGTCGTCGCCCCGGCCCGCCATGACGGGCATGCCCTGGCCGTTGGTCAGCGCGTCCACGGCGTCCCCGTGGAAGGTCGGGAAAAAGGTCACCTGGCCGGGATGGGTCGCCATCGGGGAGGTGGGGGCGGCGTTGAAGTCCGGTATGACGAAGACGCCGTTGGACCGGACGGCCGAAATGGCCGGATCGAAGACGATGTCGCCGTCCACGGCACGCCTGCCGTTGACGTCGTACAGGCGCGAACCCCATGCGGATTTGGCGTTGATGGTCCAGGAGGTCAGATCCCAGGAGGCGGCGCTCTCGTCGGTGCCGATCAGGACGCCGCCCATGTCCAGGGCGTGCATCAGCTCGTGGGTGATGGTGGAGGTGATGGAGTCGTCGTCCAGGAGTTGGCGGGTGACCACCGTGGTGTACGGAACATTGAAGATGATTTCGGTGTGGTAGCCGTAGAACGGGTCCGGGGCGTAGTACACGCCTCCGACGATGGAGTTGTAGACGTCGGAATACGGCCTGCCCGTCTCCGGCGTCCAACTGTAGGCCGTGCCGCTCGGGTCGTCGATCTTGGCCAGGTTGATGATGATCCTCGCCCCCTGGCCCTCGCCGATCCGTTCCACCCAGTAGTTCATGCCGCCCATGATGGAGTCCATCTCGGCCTGGGAAAAGTCGCCGGTGGCCGTGGACGGGGGATGGGGCTGGGGATAGGGCTCGTAAAATGATTCACCGGCGGAACGCACATCCAGAATGAACGGGCCGATCGGGTATTCCGTGGAGGCGGTGGCGGGCGAGGCCAGAGCGACGCAGGCCAGCAGGAGGAGGGCGAAGGTTCGTATTTTCATGCGTCGGCCTGTTCCCGCGCCGCTTCATGCCGGAGCCGTCCACCGCTCCGTTTCAGGGCGCGGAGTCGTTGCGGCCATGCGCATGGACCCTGTCCGCACATGCCGAAACCGTCGGCTCCGCGCAATGGGCGAAGCGTGTTTTATGAAGTCATTGTGCCATGTTCAGTCAAAAATTTCAGAATTGAAACTATCGATGTCACTTCGTAATGGCAAGGGCGAAATGTCCCTGCGCATGCTGAATGTGAAGGATTTTCGGCTTGGCGAAAGGATTTCTCAAATCTCTGGACAGGGGCAGGTTCTTGTCATGCGTCGCAGTGTGAGTGAGCATGCGCACGCAATACGTCGATTGAATTCCGAGCATTGATCCGCAATCCGCTGCACAATCGTGTTGACCGTCGTGCTGCGTCCCTGTAGCGTCATAGTGTGTCATTCAACACGAATGGAGGTGCGAGACATGCAAAAGATGATCAAGTCCGTAGTGTTGGCGTGTTGCATGTTGCTCATGTCCGGATCGCTCGCCTTGGCTGACGGGCCGAAGAAGACCCTGCCCGGCGAGCTGACCCTGGAGCAGGCCCAGAAGGTTCTCAAGGCCGCCGTGGCCAAGGCCGAGGAGATCAAGGTGCCCATGAACATCTCCGTCGTGGATTCCGGCGGCAACCTGAAGGCTTTCTACCGCATGGACGACGCCTTCATCGGCAGCGTCGACATCTCCATGAAGAAGGCCGTCACCGCCCGCTACTTCAACATGCCCACCCGGGCCCTGGGCGCGGCCTCCCAGGTCGGGGCTCCGCTCTACGGCATCGAGGTCAGCAACAACGGGCTGATCATTTTCGCCGGAGGCGTGCTCCTGGTGGACAAGAACAACGTGATCATCGGCGCGATCGGCGTCAGCGGCGGCAGCGTGGACGAGGACGAGAGCGTGGCCATGGCCGGGGCCAAGGTGCTCGCGAAGTAGCGCGCGCGAATCGTTCAGCGGCCGGACCCCGGACGGAGAAGCTGTCCGCGGGTCCGGTTTTTCATTTGCGCCGGGGCCGCATTGTTGGCATGTTGCGTCTGGTCCGCCAAGGGCGCGGACGAAAGGACGGCGCATGGAGATCTTCGGATTCGACACCGGCAAGGCCTGGGACTACGAGAACGGTTTCAACCTGACCTCGGACATCAGCCGCATGGGCAAGATCGTCGCCCACTACGAGCTGTACAAGCGGATCGTCCACCTTCCGGGCCACGTGCTGGAGCTGGGGGTCTTCAAGGGGGCGTCGCTGCTGCGCTTCCTCACCTTCCGCGAAATCCTGGAGTCGCCCCAGTCCCGCAAGGTCATCGGCTTCGACGCCTTCGGCTCCTTCCCGCAGGCCGCCAACGAGGCGGACAAGCGTTTCGTCGAGCGATGGGAACGGGGGGCCGGAGCGGGCATCCCGGTGGAGGAGCTGGAAAAGTCCCTGGCCCTCAAGAAGCTTGGCAACTATGAGCTGGTGCGCGGCGACATCTTGCGGACCCTGCCGGACTACCTCGAACGCAATCCCCAGCTCAAGGTCGCCCTGCTGCACATCGACACGGACATCTACGAGCCCGCCAAGGCCGGTCTGGAGCTGCTCTGGGACCGCGTGGTGCGTGGCGGCCTGTTGGTCCTGGATGACTATGGCACGGAGTTCGGCGGCACCAAGGCCGTGGACGAGTTCCTCCGTGACCGGAACGTGCTCGTCCAGAAACTGCCCCAGTCGCACACGAGTCCGGCCTTCATCGTCAAGCCGTGACTGGAAATTCCGCGTGATCGCCTCCCTGAGCGCCGGGGCCCTGCTGGGCCTCTCCGCCGGGCTTTCGCCCGGTCCGCTTCTGGCGTTGGTCATGGCCCAGACCCTGCGCCACGGCCCCGCCGAGGGGGCCAAGGTGGCGGTCTCGCCGCTCATCACCGATCTGCCGATCATCCTCGTCTGCGCCCTGGTCCTGGCCGCGGTGCGCGGGCAGAGCACGGTGCTCGGGCTTGTCTCCCTGGCTGGGAGCGCGGTGCTCCTGCGCCTGGGCCTGGACAGCCTGCGCGCCCGGGGGCTGCGCCCGGACGCCGTGGGGTCCGAACCCCGTTCGCTCCTTCAAGGGGTGCTGGTCAACGGCCTGAGCCCTCATCCCTATCTCTTCTGGCTCACCGTGGGCATGCCGCTCGTCTACCAGGACTGGGCCCGTGATCCGCTCATGGCGGTTTTTTTCCTGGCCGCGTTTTATTTCTGCCTTGTGGGCTCCAAGCTGGTCGTGGTCCTGCTCTGCCATAACTCACGGCGTCTGCTGACCGGTGCTGCCTACGTCTGGACCATGCGGCTGCTGGGTGTTCTGCTTCTGGTCTTCGCGGGTCTTCTCGTCCGCGACGGACTGAAGCTCCTGCATTTTCTTTCGGCCTGATTTTTCTTTTCCCACATTACGTTCTCGAGTCATCCCATCGACCTCTTGGCTGAGGGGTCTTTTTTATCGCGCAATCTCTTGACAGCCGGGTGAACGAAACGCTAACTGTCAATTGTCGACAATATACAAGATAAAGTCGACAATATGACGTTCAGCATCGGCCCGCGAGGCCCCGAACAGAAACCCGGAACAGAGAAGGAGAGCAGCATGAACTTGGCGAAGTTTCCTCGGCGCGGCTACGTGACCGCGCCCACGCCCATCGAACCTCTACCGCACCTGTCCAAGTCGCTGGGCGGCAAGGTGAATCTTTGGATGAAGCGTGATGACCTGCTTCCCGGCACGGCCGGAGGCAACAAGACCCGCAAGTTGGACTTCTGCATAGCCGACGCCCTGAAGCAGGGTGCGGACACGGTCATCACCTGCGGCGCCGTGCAGTCCAACCACTGCCGCCTGACGCTGGCCTGGGCCGTGAAGGAGGGCATGCCGTGCCACTTGGTGCTTGAGGAACGGGTCAAGGGCAGCTTCAAGCCCGAGGCGTCCGGCAACAACTTCCTCTTCGATCTGCTCGGTGTGGCGGGCATCACCGTGGTTCCCGGCGGCACGAACATGATGGAGGCCATGCAGGCCGTGGCCGAGCGTCTGCGGGCCTCCGGGCGCAAGCCGTACATCATCCCCGGCGGGGCCTCCAATCCCATCGGCGCGACGGGCTACGTGGCCTGCGCCCAGGAAACCCAGGAGCAGCTCTTCCACATGGGGCTGGCCATCGACTGCATGGTGGTGCCCAGCGGCAGCGCCGGAACCCACTCCGGCATCGTCGTGGGCATGCGCGGCTGCAACGCGAACATTCCGGTGGTGGGCATCAACGTGAGCCGCACCAAGGAGGCCCAGGAACAGCTTGTGCGCAAGCTTTCCGGTGAAACCGCCGAACGCGTCGGCGTGCGCGGCGGCATCCCGGACGACGACGTGACCTGCTTCGGGGATTACGTGGGCGCGGGCTATTCCCTGCCCACCGAAGGCATGGTCGAGGCGGTCCGTCTGCTGGCCTCCCTGGAGGCCGTGCTGCTGGACCCCGTCTATTCGGGCAAGGCCATGGCCGGATGCATCGACCTGGTGCGCAAGGGGTATTTTCCCGAGGGCTCCAACGTCCTCTTCCTGCACACCGGCGGTTCCCCGGCGCTCTACGCCTATCGCGACGTCCTCGCCTCCGGCTACGACGCGGAAAGGAACGGGTAGACAATTCGGCTCAAGATAGGTCAACCTTCTTCAGGAGGATTCTCCATGGATTCCCCCGTGATGGAAAAGCGTCTTGAGATGCACGGCGGCCTGCTCGGCGGTTTGGTGCCGTTGCTGGTCCTGATCTCCGGCCTTGTCTGGCTTTCCGTGGCCGAACGCGGCGGCACCAAGCCCTTCTGGGCCTGCGCCTGGATCGCCATCGTGGCCGGACTCTTCTTCGCTAAAAACAAAAGTGAGTATTGCAAGGCCGCCATGCGCGGCATCGGCGATTCCACGGGCATCGTGATCGTCACGGCCTGGCTCTTCGCCGGGGTCTTCGGCAGCCTCATGGCCGCCGGTGGTCTGGTCAAGGGACTGCTCTGGCTGGGCATGACCACCGGGGCCCAGGGCGCGGTGTTCACTCTGCTGGTCTTCGTGGCGGCCATGCTCTTCTCGCTGGGCACGGGCACCAGCACGGGCACCTGCCTGGCCTTGACTCCCGTGCTGTATCCGGCGGGCTGCTTCCTCGGAGCCGACCCGGCCATGCTGGCCCTGGCGATCCTCTCCGGCGCGGCCTTCGGCGACAACTTGGCGCCCATCTCCGACACCACCATCGTCTCGGCCTTCACCCAGGGGGCCACCATGCGCGACGTGGTGCGCAGCCGAGCGCCACTGGCGCTGGTCGCCGCGGCCATCGCGTCGACGGCCTTCGCCGTGTTCGGCGGAGGAGGGGTCGCCCGACCCCTGCCCGAGATCCAGGCCCAGATGGACCCGAGCGGAGCGTTCATGCTCGTCGCCCTGATCGTGGTTGTGATCGCCGCCCTGGCCGGGCGGCACATCATCGAGTCGCTCATCTACGGCAACGTGGCGGCTGCGGTGATCGGCATGCTCACCGGCAACATCACCCCGGCGGCCATCTTCTCCATTCCGGCCAAGCGCGGCGACTCCACCGGCATCATCCAGAACGGGATCAACGGCGTGGTCGGGGCGATCATCTTCGCCATCCTGATCCTGGCCGTGACCCAGATTCTGGTGGAAAGCGGCATCATGCGCCGCATTCTGGATCTGGCCGAACGCTTCATGGCGCGCACCGTGCGCCAAGCCGAGCTGTTCATCATCGGCATCACGGTGCTGGCCTCCATTCCCATCTCGGCCAACGCCCCGGCGGAACTCCTGGTGGGGCCGAGCCTGGTGCGGCCCCTGGGCGAGAAGTTCAACCTGGCTCCGGCGCGGCGCGCCAACCTCATGGACTGCGCCGTGTGCACCGTCTTCTTCACCCTGCCGTGGCACATCGTGGTCGCGGCCTGGTACGGGGCGGTGGTCTCCTCCTCCGCTACGTACGGGCTGGAAGCCCCCTCGGTGGGCATCGCGCTTTACAATCCCTACTCCTGGGCCCTTCTGGCGGTCATCGTCTTCTCGGCGATCACCGGTTGGAACCGGCGCTACGCCGCCGGGCAGGTCTGAACCCGATCCGCATCCCGCGCATTATGGGAGGGCTCCGGCCCTCCCTTTTCCTGTCCGACGGAGTTTCCGGCGTGATCGCCGGGGCCTGTTGCGTCCCCCTGCCGGTGCTGCTAAAAAGGCGCAGTTCGCCGACGGGGAATGGAGCGTGTTTCCCTCCCACCGGGGCCCTTTGGCTCCATCGCGGCGGTTATTCCCCTCGACCGGCCCGTTCCGACGCGGGCACGTGGACCCTATGCCGATCAGCAAACAGACCTACGGCGAACAGGTCGTTCAATACATCAAGCACGCCATCCGCGCGGGTACGCTCCGTCCGGGCGACCGGATCAGCGAGGAGCAACTGGCCAAGGAGCTGTCCGTCAGCCGAGCTCCCATCCGCGAGGCCATGCAGATGCTGGCCAACGAGGGCGTGCTGGTCTCCGCGCCGCACAAGGGCAAGCGCATCACCGAGATGTCGCCGCAGGAAATCCGCGACAGCTATTTCATCGGCGGAGCCCTGGAGGGCGCGCTCGCGGCTTCCTCGCTGTCGGCCTACACGGAAGACGATTTCCGCCGGATGGGGGATATCCTGGAGCGCATGCGCACCTCCCAGCAGGATCCCGTCAATGTGGAGATGCTGGAGGAACTGGACAACGAGTTCCACGGCATCATCTTTTCCCGGACCTCCAGCCGCATGATCGTGGACATCATCCGCCGGTCCTGCCAGGGCGTGTCCAAGCTGCTCTATTATCCCCGCTGGAAGCGGCTCTTCTCGCGCAGCGAGGTCTACGAGCGGCATCAGAAGATCATCGACGCCCTGCGGTCGGGCGATGTCGCGCGCATCGAAACCACCTTCCGGGACCACTACAACGAGATCGGCGAACGCATGTCCCGCAGCGGCCGCGAGCCGGGGTGAATCGTCGGCCTCTGTTTTTGATCCTTCCTCAATCCTGTTTCGACAGACTGGTGTTTTTGAGCGGGCATGGGCCCGGGGCGGACACTCGTTCCGTGGAGTTCCGCGCGCATCCTGGAGTACCGGCCCGATGGCGATCAGGAATAGAGCGACCGGATGCGGCGGAAGAGGGGGGGCTTGCGGTCGTATTGATGGACCAGGGCGGCCGGGAGTCCGGCGTCGTTGAGCACCTCGCCCGCCTCGGACAGTTCCGGTTCCCCGGGTTTGGAGCCCAGGGTCAGGATCGGCCCGTCGTTGCCCTGGAAGCAGAGGCCCGGCGGCGGGTCGCGGCGCAGGAGGTGGTTGTGCAGCCCCTGGTCGTATCCGGCCATGCGCGGGCCCGGCGTGAAGGGCAGCAGCCGCGCGGTCATGCGCTCCAGGTAGTCGAGCACCGCGCCGGGATCGCCCACGCTGGTGCCGGAGCAGGACAGGGGCTCGGCCGCCACCTCCGCGAGCGCGGCGTCGCCCAGATGGCCGCGCAGCCAGTGCGAGGTGTGCGGGCAGGAGCCCACGCTGGCCGAGGGGTCTTCCAGGGCGGCGCAGAATGCGCCGGGCCAGTCCACGGACGCCGGGTCGCGCTGGAAGACCACGTCCCGGGTGTCGGTGAGCAGCACCCGGCCGAACTCCCGTCCATGCTCCCGCAACCAGTCCCGGTAGAGGAAATAGCGCCAGGCGTTGTAGGGAACGTGCTCCATCTCCGCCGGGCGTTTGAAGAGCAGCGTTTCCACGCCGTGGGGCTCCAGGCGCTCCGCCTCCCTGGTGGTGGGCGAGACGAAGAGCAGGCAGCGGCCTCGGAAGCCGGAGCGCTCCAGGGAAGCGGCGAAGGGCTTCATGTCGCCGTAGTGATATCCGGCGGCCAGACCGAGGACGAGAAAGGCGTCGGACACGGAACCTCCTGACGACCGCCGAGGCTAGCCCAGGGGCGGGGGCGGGTCAATTCCATCGGGAACGGCGGCCCCGTTTCGCGCTTGCCTTTCGCCGTCGTGGAAAGCAGGCTATGATTCCGCGCATCCGAGTCCCAAGACGAGAAACCGTCTCCAACCCGCCGTAAGCCCGGCGGTTCATGAGGTCGGCCAGGATGTCCACCTACTATGACTCGTTGTTGGAACGCCTCCGGGCCCTCATCGACGCGGGGTTGGATGCGCGGAGCACTGGCCGGGCTCTGGAACTCTTGGGCGGTGTCGCTCCGGCCGAGGAGGCATTGGAGCAACTGCGGCTCTATAACGAGACCTTGCCCAAGGCCGAGGAGTTCCCGTTCACTCGGCAAACCCGGTTCCTGCACTTCCTTTGGGATGCATTCGACAAGCTGCCCCGCTGTCTGTCCGTGAATTTCTCCATTCCCTTCCGCAGGCTTCTGGCTGAGCGGCTTTTCGCCCGGTGCGGCCCGGGGTTCATCTGCGAGGAGAACATGCGTTTCAACTTCGCGGCCCTGCTGCGCGTGGGCGAGGGCGTGTTCATCAACCGGAATGTGTTTCTGGACACCAAGGGCGGAGTGGAGATCGGCGACTTCGCGGCCCTGGCCGAGGACGTGCGCGTCTTCTCCCACGGCCACTCCGAGTCCTCGCATCTGGAGCGGAGCTACGCTCCGGTGCGCATCGGCGCCTACGCCAAGGTCTACTCCGGGGCCGTGATCCTGCCCGGGGTCACGGTGGGCGACGAGTCCATCGTGGCCTCCCATGCCCTGGTCAACCGTGACGTGCCTCCGGGCATGGTGGTGGCCGGGATGCCCGCCAAAATCATTCGCGAACGCCGTTCCGATGGCCGCCACGGCGTGGACCTGGAGCATATCTGGCTCTATTGATTCGGCGTGGGGCGGGTCAATTTTTTCCAAGACGAGCCCGCCCTCGGGTGGTAGAGAAGGACGCATGGCGCATCACGAGGGTATTCCGGGCCTGGAGGAGGTCCGTTTCGCCCGCGACGGGGATCTGGGCGGTCTGGAGGTGCGCCTGGCGCGCTACAAGGACTTCGCCTTCGCCAACCACTGGCACGACTGCTATTCCATCGGCGCGGCCCTGAGCGGCGGCAGTCTCTGCATCCGCAACCGCGAGAACAGCGTCATCCAGACCGGCCAGCTCTGCCTGCTCAATCCGGGTCAGGTGCATTCCGGCATACCCGCGCGCGACGTGGGCATCACCTACCTCATGTTCTACGTGGACCCCGAGGAGATGCGCCGGGTGGTCACGCGGGTCACGGGCCGGGACGAGGGCTACCCCGAGTTCCGCAACGTCATTTCCGCCGACCCCGCCTTGTTTCAGGCCATGATGCGCCTTGATCGGGCCGTGTTCGGCAAGGGCGGGCTGCTGACCCGCGAGAGCCTTTCCTTGGCGGCCCTGGCCGGGTTGCTCGTACGCGCCGGCCATCTGCGCCCGGCGTCGCGATGCGACGATGGCGAACCCGGGGCGGTGGCCCGAGCCCGGGAATATTTGGCCGCCAATCTGGCCGGGCCGGTGCGTCTGGACGACCTGGCCCGGGCCGCCGGGCTCTCGGCCTACCACCTGCTGCGGGTTTTCAAGAAGGCCGTGGGCGTCACGCCGCACGCCTGGCTGACCCAGTTGCGCGTGGAGCGGGCCAGGCATCTCCTGCTCCGGGGCGTGTCCCCGGCCGAGGCGGCCCTGGCCACGGGCTTTTACGACCAGAGCCATTTCACGAACACCTTCCGCCGCTTCATGGGTGTCACGCCCCGCCGCTATCGTCTTCTCCGCTAGCAATTCCTTCCAAGAAATCCCGGCGCGGACACGCTAGGACAGGGGCCGACGCCGAGGCGTCAGGAGGCTTTCATGCGTGACCGTGCCCTGCTTCCCGTGCTGGCCCTGCTGACCACCGTGGTCCTCTGGGGCCTGTCCTACCCGGCCATGAAGACCGTGGTCACGGTCCTGGACCCCCAGGCCGTGATGTGGGCGCGCATGGCCGTGGCCCTGCTCACCCTCCTGCCGGTACTCACCCGCGTCTGGCCCCGCATGCGCCGGGCCGATCTCCCGGCCCTGGCGGCCATGTGCCTGCTCATGCCCTGCGCCTACTTCTTCTTCGAGTCCAACGCCCTGCGCTACACCACCTCGATGCAGGCCGGGATCATCTCCTCCACCGTGCCCCTGCTGGTGGCGGTGGGAGCCTGGCTTTTCCTCAAGGAGCCTTTGTCCCTGCGCGCCTTGGCCGGTCTGCTGCTGGCCCTGGCCGGGGTCAGCCTCATGAGCCTCCAGGGCCGGGCCACGGAGGCCGCCTCGGACCCGCTCCTGGGCAACGTCCTGGAGGTCTGCGCCATGATCTGCGCCGCCGGGTCCATGCTCGTGCTCAAGCGCCTCTCCGCGCGCTACGGCTCCTGGTCGCTGACCATGCTCCAGACCGTGGCCGGGATGCTCTTCTTTCTCCCCGGCGCGCCGATCCTCTTCGACCGTTGGGATGCACTGCTCCACGGGGGGCAGCTCTGGATTCTCCTCTTCCTCGGCGCGGGCGCGAGCCTGGGAGCCTTCGGCCTGTACAACTGGGGCATGAGCCGCATGGAGGCGGGCCGGGCCTCGGCCTACATCAACCTCGTGCCGGTGATGGCCGTGGTCTTCGGTTGGTTGTTTCTGGGCGAGAGCTTGACTCTGGGGCAGATTTGGGCCGCGCTGCTCGTGCTGGCCGGGGTGGGCCTGAGCCAGATGCGCTCACGGCCGCGCCGGGGGCGGTCAGCACTCGGCACGGAGGCCGCCGGTCGCTGATCGTCGCCGCGCCGGGGCCGAGAGCAGGGCGATGCCGCCGAGCACGCAGATGCAGCCCAGCACATGGCCCCACCCCAGGGGCTCGTCCAGGAAGGCCCAGGAGAAGAACAGGGCGCTCACCGGCATGAGCCCGCTGTAGACTCCGGCCGTGGCGGCCGGAACCCGCGCCACGCCGTAAAACCAGAGCACGTAGGCCAGCACGCTCACGGCTCCGCCGTAGTAGAGGAGCAGGAGCCACTGCCCAAGTCCCAGGGTGGCGAAGTCGAAGCTTGCCGCCTGCCAGGCCGCCGGGCCCAGGAACTGCGCCAGGCCGATGCAGCTCACGGCCGTGGACGCGGTCAGGGCCGAAAGCGAAGCGGGCAGGGCCTTGCGCAGGAGCAGGAAGACCGCCTCTCCGATCACCGCCCCGAGCACGAACAGGTCGCCCGTGAGGGACGACTCCCCGCCGTTTCCGGCGTTCAGAGCGGCGATGCTCATGGTCCCGGCCAGGGCCAGGAGGATGCCCAGCGTGCCCCTTTTCCCCGGGCGCTCCTTGAGGAAGATCAGGGCCAGGAACGCGATCCAGGCCGGAGTGGTGCCCGTGAGCACCCCGGCCGAGGCCGCGTCCGTGCGCAGCAATCCGAGCAGGAGCAGGACGTTGAAGAGGAAAACCCCGCAGAAGGTCTGGAGGAAGAGCAGGCCCCAGTGCCGGAGGCGCAGCTGGGGCAGACCGCCCTCCAGCAGCCGCAGCAGGGGCAGGGCCAGGGCGCAGGCCACGAGAAAGCGCAGGCCCAGCGCCAGGTGGATGGGCATGGACAGGGCCACGGACTTGCCGACGGCCACGGAACTTCCGACGATGCACATGGCCCCGGCCAGACAGGCCCGGGCGGCGAATGGCGACGACATGGGAGCCTCCTTGCGATGGCCCCAACATGCCGACTCCCGGCTCAGCGGTCTTGAAGGGAATTGCGGTAGGCCGCCGGGGTGACGCCGGTGAGCCGCTTGAACTGGCGGGTGAGATGGCTCTGGTCCGCGAAGCCGGTCTCGGCGGCCACTCGGGCCGGGTCCAGGCCCCGGCGCAACAGCCCCTGGGCGCGGCGCACCCGGCACTGGACCAGGAAGGCGTGCGGGGTCAGACCCGTGGTCCGGCGGAACACGCGCAGGAAGTGGAAGGGCGAGAGTCCGGCCACGCGGGCGGTTTCGGCCAGGTCCGGGTCTTCGGCGCAGCGCGCGGCCAGGAATTCCCGGGCCAGGGCCACTGCCCGGGGTTCGCGACCGGCCCGGGGCGGTGTTCCGCCGTCGTCGGCGTGGCGGGTGATCCAGGCGGCCAGCAGGGAGAGCAGGCCGGACTGGGCGGCCAGACGGTCCATGCCGGATTCCAGCCGGTGGTGCAGGGCGAGGAGGTCGCGGGCCAGGGCCGGGTCGCGCAGCACGCCCGCGCGGAAATGCGGCAGTCCAGCACGGCCCAGTTCCCCGGCCACGGCGCGCGGCAGGTCGGCCTCCAGGTAGAACATGCGGTAGGCCCACCCCTGATCCGAGGCGGCGTGGCCGTCGTGGGCCAGCCCCGGCACCACGAGGTTGACCTCGCCCGGCGCGGCCACCAGGTCCGCGCCCTGGTAGCGGAAGGCCAGGGCCCCGGATTCGATGACGCCCAGGGCGTAGCCATCGTGGAAGTGGCGCGGGAAGGTCTGGGTGCGGAACGAGGCGCGCAGGAGCTCCAGCCCGTCCAGGCCGGAAATCCTCCAGGCCATGCTCTGTTCCGTCGTGTGTCCGCTTGCGGCCATTTCCGCTCCCGCCTTGAAGATGCGACAGCGATCCTACATGGTCAAGACCTCGGGGGCTTGAAGAAAATTGCTCCGGGGACCGCTCCCGAGGTGGACGGCGGGCCGCTCGCCGGGTATAGGAAAACGTGCCGCGCCCATGGGCCGTCGGCCTTGCAGCTCGGCTCCCGTTGCGTTACCAACGGGCCTTCCCGGCGAACAAACCCTGAAGGAGGGGAGAGGTTATGAAACGGATTTTCCTGCTTCTCGCGCTCGTGCTGTTTTCCGTGTCCGCGGCCTACGCCGCCGACGGCTCCTGGGACGCCGTGAAAGCCAAGGGCGAGCTGGCCATCGGCCTGGATGACGCCTTCCCGCCCATGGGCTTCCGCAAGGACGACAACAAGCTTTACGGCTTCGACATCGACGCCGCCGAGGAAGTCGGCAAGCGCCTGGGCATCAAGATCGTCTGGCAGCCCACCGCCTGGGACGGCGTGATCCACTCCCTGGACGCCAAGAAGTTCGACTGCATCTGGAACGGCATGACGATCACCGAGGAGCGCGCCCAGAAGGTGCTCTTCAGCAAGCCCTACATCATGGACGGCCAGATCGTGGTCGTGGCCCTGAACAGCAAGGCCGCCAAGTTCGAGGATCTGGGCGGAAAGCCCGTGGGTTGCCAGAAGGGCTCCTCGGCCGTGGAGGCCGTGAAGGCCCTGCCCAAGGCTCCCTCCGAAGTCCGTGAGTATGACGCCAACCCCAAGGCCTTCCTGGATCTTGAAGCCGGCCGCATCGTCGCCGTGGTCATCGACAACGTCTCGGGCCGCTACTTCATCTCCACTGCCCCCGGCAAGTTCAAGGTTCTGCCCGGCTTCATCACCAAGGAGCCTTTCGGCATCGCCTTCCGCAAGGGCGATGTGGCCCTCAAGGACATGGTCCAGAAGACCATCGACGCCATGGTCGCCGACGGCACCATGGGCAAGATCTCCCGCAAGTGGTTCGGCGAGGACATCACCAATCCCAAGAAGTGGTAGACGGGTGACCGATTCCATGACTTCGATCAGGAGCGGGGCGCGCCGCGTCCCGCTCTTCTTGCTTCTCCTGGGGTTGTTCGCCGGAACGCTCTTCGCGTCCCTGCCGGCCCGGGCCGGAACGCCGGACGATTATCTGCGCCAGGCCCGCGAGGCTCAGTCCACGGGCGACCTCCAGGCCGCCGAGCGCTTCTACCTCATGGTCCCGCCGCCCGGCCCCCTGGGCGATGACGGCCAGTTCGTGGAAAGCCGCATGCAGGTGGCCCGCCAGCGTTTCGCCCTCAAGGATCCGGACGGCGCCGAGGCCGCCGCGCGCGAGGTCTTGGCCGTGTACCCGGACAACGCCGAGGCCGTGAACCTCGTCGAGTCGGTGGCCCGCGAACGCCTGCCCAAGTGGCGGCGCTACCTGGACGACACCCTGCGCTTCCTGCCCACGCTCCTGCACGGCAGCCTGATGACCCTGGCCCTGGTGCTCTTCACCATGGCGGTTTCGCCCTTCGGCGGTCTGCTCATCGCCTTGGGCCGGATCAGCCCGGTGAAGCTGCTCTCCGGAGCCTGTTGGTTCGTGATCTGGTTCTTCCGGGGCACGCCGCTTCTGCTGCAGCTCTTCTTCATCTACTACGGCCTGCCCGCCCTGGGCGTGACGCTCAAACCCATGAGCGCGGCCTTCCTGGGCCTGGGTCTGAATTACTCGGCCTACCTTGCCGAGATCATCCGGGGAGCGATCCAGAGCATCGACCACGGCCAGACCGAGGCGGCCAAGGCCCTGGGCATGACCCCCTGGCAGACCATGCGCCGGGTCATCATCCCCCAGACCTACAAGCGCCTCGTGCCGCCGGTGGGCAACGAGTTCATCGCCCTGATCAAGGATACGGCGCTGGTTTCGACCATCGCCATGGTCGAGCTGATGCGTTCGGCGGACCAGATCTTCAACGCCTATTTCAACGTCACGGTGCTGGTTCTGGCGGCGGCCATCTACCTCTGTTTCACCTCGGTCTTCACCTTCGTCTTCGAGCGCGTGGAACACCGCCTCGGGGTCTACGAGAGGCGGTAGATGGACTACATTCTGGAGCTCAAGGACATCGTCAAGCAGTTCGGCGGGCATACGGCCGTGGACCGCGTGAACCTGTCCATCCGCCGGGGCGAGAAGGTGGTCATCGTGGGGCCCAGCGGCTCGGGCAAGTCCACGCTCCTGCGGACCATGAACTTCCTGGAGACGGCGGATTCCGGCGAGATGCTCTTCGAGGGCCGTCCCTGCGGCTCGACGGTCTGGGGACTGCGCCGCACCCGGGAACGCCAGCGCATGGTCTGCGGCCTGCGCTCCGAGATCGGCATGGTCTTCCAGCAGTTCAATCTCTTCCCGCACATGACCGTGCTCGGCAATGTCATGGAGGGACCGGTGACCGTGCTCCGCAAGAGCCGGGGCGAGGCCCGCGAGACGGCCCTGTCCATGCTCCGGCGCGTGGGCATGGAGCGCTGGGCCGAGGCCTACCCCGTGACCCTCTCCGGCGGCCAGAAGCAGCGCGTGGCCATCGCCCGGGCCCTGGCCATGAATCCCAAGATCATGCTCTTCGACGAACCCACCAGCGCCTTGGACCCCGAACTGGTGGGCGAGGTCTTCGACACCATCCGCCAGCTGGCCCTGGACGGCATGACCATGGTCATCGTGACCCACAACATGGGCTTCGCCCGTGAGGTCGCGGACACGGTGATCTTCATGGAGAACGGCCGGTTCCTGGCCCAGGGCTCGCCCCAGGAGTTCTTCGCCTCCGGGGTCGAACTGCCGCGCATCAAGTCCTTCCTGGAAAAGATGCTCTAGCCCTCCACCCGCACGTCGGCGGCGATGACGCCGAGAATCCGGCCCGAGGCGTCCTGGAAGGGACTGGACACGGTGATGCAGGCCGCGCCCGAGGCCTGGGACACGTATACGTCCGAAACCTGCATGGTCTGTTTGCTCATGGCCTCCGCGAACCAGGGTCGGCTGGACCAGTCCTTGCCCAGGGCCGCGCGGTCGTCGGCTGACTCGTTTCCGGGCTGGGGGATGTTCTCCACCAACTGGCGGCCGGCGGCGTCCGTGACGTAGAGCAGTTCCAGGAAGGGCTTGCGTTTGATCTGGGAGCGCAGGGAGCGCTCCATGCGGCCCCGGTCCAGGGAGAGGATGTCCGCGTCGGCCGAGAGTTCGGTCACGACCTCCTTGAGCGCGCCGCCGCCCACCAGTTCGAAGACCCGGGTCATGGTCGCCAGAGAGGCGATGCTCCTGGTCAGGCCGCGCACGGCCGTGTCCGCCGTGCCCATGGCTTCGCCGGTCTCGGCCGAAATGGCGTTGACCTCCATGACCGTCCTGTTGAGATCCTCGCTGGCCTGGGACTGCTGTCCGGCGGCCACGGCGATGGCCTGGACCCGTTCCGTGGTGCCGCCCACGAGGCGCACGATCTCGTCCAGGGCCGCGCCGGACTCCTGGGCCACGCGCACGGTCTCCCCGACCATCTCCCCGGCCTCCTCCACGCCCCGGCGGGTCGTGCCGACCTTGTCCCGGATGGCCTCGATCTCCCGGCGCACGTCCAGGGTGGCGGCCTGGGTCTTCTCGGCCAGCTTGCGGACCTCGTCGGCCACCACGGCGAAGCCGCGTCCGGCCTCTCCGGCCCGGGCCGCCTCGATGGCCGCGTTCAGCGCCAGAAGGTTGGTCTGGTCCGCGATGTCGCTGATCACGCCCATGATCCGGCCGATGGCCTCGGCCTGGCCGCCGAGCACGACAACGGCCTCGCCCAGTTCGGCGGACTTGGCCGCCACGGCCTCGATGGAGCGCACGGTGCGCACCACGGTGTCCGCGCCCGCCCGGGCCCGCTCCACGGCGGCGGACGCCTCGCGGGACGCCGCTTCGGCACCCGTGGCCGCCTCGGAGATGGAGGCGGTCATTTCCTCCATGGCCGAGGCCGCCCCGGCCATGAGTTCCTGCTGCTTGCGCGCGCCCTCGCCCGCTCGGGCCGAGGCCTTTTCCAGATCGCCGGAGGCCCGCTCGATGCCGTCGACGGCCTGTTTCAATGTCTTGGCCGCCGAGTGCAGGGCCTGGAAACGGGCGTTTTCGGACTGCTCCTTGGACAGCTCGGCCTCCTCAAGGCAGACGGCGAGGTCGCGGCGTTGCGCCGCCAGTTCGGAACGCGTCGAGGCCAGGGTCGATTCCAGCCCTGCGGCGCGTTCATCCCCTTTCCTGACCAACTGACGCAAGATTGCAAAATTGTCAGGCCCCTGTCCCGCAGCGCGCGGCTCGCCGGCCAGGGACCACAGCCTGGACGACAGTTCCGCCGCCGCCGCGCTGGCCCTCGCCGCCAGGAACAGGCCGCTCCCGAGGCTCATGAGGGCGACAATTCCGGCCATCATCGCCGTCGCATTGGACAAAAACGGCAAGTCGGAAGTCAGGCAGGACGTCAAGGTCACTAGACAGAAAAGGATGGAATTTCCGATTGATAAGGATAAAATTGTAGTGCGCATGCAATGGCTCCCGCTTCCATGTGGAATGTTTCCAGGGGGGCACTGCAAGGGCGGGGCCAAGACGGCTTACGGAAATCAGGGATTCTTCGATCCCAGCAGGACCATGCCGCGGATGGTGTGCAGGAGCAGCCCCTCGGGTTTCTCCAGCTCGGGCAGTTCCTCGCCCGGGGTCAGGGTCGTCACGGCCACCCGGCCGATGATGTGCCGTCCCTCGCGGCCCCGCTCCTCGGTGCGCAGGCCCCAGACGTCGTGCAGGATCATGGCCCGGCCGCCCAATTCGCCCACGTAGAGCATGATGTGCCCGGGCTTCCAGAGCAGGGTGGCGAAGGGCACGCCCCGGGCCAGGATGGCGGTTTCCTTGTCCTGGTCCGAAAGGCCCTCCAGGGAGATGTATTCCCCGGCCTTGCCTTGCTGTCTGGAATTGCGCGGCAGGCCCAGGCCGAAGGGCGTGTAGAGGTCCATGAGCAGGGCCGAGCAGTCGCGGTGGCCGTACATCCCGCCCCATCCGTAAGGTTCGCCGAGCATGGAGCCGCCCACGCGGGCCAGGTTGGCGGCTGTGGCGGGCAGGGGCAGGGGCGCGGCGGCGGAGGGAGGCAGCAGGCCGCGCACCGTGACGGCCTCGCCGCGGGCGTCGCGGACCGGGAGGAGCACCTCGTAGCCTCGGGCGGTGGCCCGGGCCAGGGGCAGGAGCATGCCCACGCGGGCCTCGAAGCGGAACAGGCCGTGTTCGTCGGCCAGGGGCACCCGGTCGCGGGTCACGGTCACCAGGGGGGCGGACTGGAACTTCTTGCGGAACTCGGACCCGGCGAAGGCCACATCGGCCAGGGGCACCCAGCCCGAGGCGTAGCGGCAGTGGGCCAGGGCGAAGGCCCCGTCGGCCGAGAGGTGCGAGAGGTAGAGCGGGGTTCCGGCCCAGATCGCCGTGTTTTGCAGATAGTCGAAGGGGAAGCCTTCACCCGGCAGGTGGCGGTTGAGGAAGGCCGGTTCCAGGGTGGGCAGCACCCGCAGGGAGGTATGCACAACGGCCACGGCCGGGCGGCCGAAGTTGGGGAAGTCCTCGGGCCGCGAAAGACGGCGCATCTCGGCCATCCAGGCCGGGCTCCGGCGCAGGAGATTCTCCCCGTAGACCTTCTTGGCCGCGAAGTGGTTCAGCCCCCAGAAGGCGTCCCCGGGATCTTTGGGCGGGGAGGTGCGTTCCCAGGGCGCGAAGTGGCCGGTCAGAAAGCCGCGCAGCATCCCGGCCTGGACGTCCGGCGTGAACACGGAACGGCCGCCGTCCGGGCCGAGATAGGCGAAGAGATCCTGGGGCAGGTCGGTCACGTCCCGCACTTCCGGCGGGTCTGGCGGAACCAGGGGGCCCTTGGCCGCGCAGGCGGAGAGGAGCAGGGACAGGCAGAACGCCAGGATCGCGGCCCGGGAACGGGAACTGACTGGGATGGAGCGCATGGAGGCCAATCCTAGCAGATTCACCCTGGCGGCGAAAGTCCCGCCTTTTTCGTTGAGCGCGACGGCGCTTGGGGATAGGATGCCGCAATTCATTCGCCGAGGAGGAAAACGCATGCGTCTCATCCGATTGCTGGCCCTCTTGCTTTGTCTCGCCGCCCCGGCGGCCGCCCTGGCCGCCGACGGCCCCGCCCCGGTGGTGGTCTTCGAGACGAGCAAGGGCATGATCTTCATCCAGCTCGACAATCAGAAGGCCCCCGTGACCACGGCCAACTTCCTGAAGTACGTGAACTCTGGATTCTACGACGGAACCATCTTCCACCGCGTGGTCAACAACAAGGGCATGGGCATCGTCCAGGGCGGCGGCTACGACGCCGCCTTCCGCCAGAAGCCGACCATGCCGGCCATCGCCTGCGAGTCCCGCAACGGGCTGGAGAACAAGGCCGGAAGCATCGCCATGGCCCGCACCGCCGACCCGGACAGCGCCACCTCGCAGTTCTTCGTCAACGTTCGGGACAACGACTTCCTGAACTTCCGTTCGGCCACTCCCGAAGGCATGGGGTACGCCGTGTTCGGCCGGATCATCCGGGGCATGAACGTGATCCAGGACATCGCCAATCTGCGCACCACGCCCCGGGGCATGATGGACGACGTGCCCGTGGAGCAGGTGGTCGTGCGCAAGGCCTACCTCTACAAGGAACCCTGAGCCCCTTTTCCCGCATGAAGCGAAAAGGCCGGGCCCGCGAGGGTCCGGCCTTTTTGGGTTTCGCCCGGCCCGGCGTCAGCCCAGGGCGCGGCGGACATATTCACGCAGGTCTCCGGCGACCAGGGGCTTGGCCAGGAAGAAGGTGGCCCCGACCTTGAGCAGCCCGGCGATTTCCTTCACCCCGACCACGGCGGACATGATGATCACCGGCATGTCGCGCAGCGCGGCGTCCTCCCGCAGGGCCAGGATGAGCTGGCGGCCGTCCATTTCCGGCATCATGATGTCCGTGAGCAGGAGTTGGAAGTCGTTGACCCGGATGGCGTCGTAGGCGTGTCGCCCGTTGGGGCTGACGAAGGCCGAGTGGCCCATGTCCTCCACCAGCCGGGCGGCCAATTTCTGGGAGATGCGGTCGTCTTCCGCGATGAGGATCTTGGCCATGCTGCGTTCCCGTGCCCGTCCGTGTTTTCGGCTTCGGCGCTCGGAGCGGGTGTTCTCTGTCCTTTTTGGCAGAGATGGACGGAAGTGACAAGCGGGACGCCCGGGGAGGCGGGCGAAAAAAAGCCCGTCCCGGGGGCGGGACGGGCGGGACGCCTTCGGCGTCGTGACGTTTAGATCTTCTCGACGAGCATGGTGTCGTCAAAATCGGGCACCAACCGGTATCTGGCGCCGCCGGCCTCGAATTCGTGCTCCATGCCCGGAAACAGTTGCAGGCTGGCGTTGAATTCGTCTCCGAAGAAGATGTCCTTGGCTTCGCCGTTGCTGTCGAAACGGACGGACTTGCCTCCAGCCAGGGTGACGATCTCGCCATGATGAATGCGAACGGGAAGATCCGCCTCGGTGTAATCCATGACTCTCCCTCCCTTTTTGAGTGCTTTGGTTTGTTTATATCCCTCCTCGCACGGCATGTCCACTTCTTCACAAGAGAAAAACGGTTCCGTTCGCGATTCGGAGGGGAGTTCCGGGGGGATGTTCCATCTTGGCACGGACCTTGCCTTTGTCGGGGTGGAGGAATTTTTTGCCGGACGTCCGGGCCGATGGCCCGACCTCCGCAAGTCCCGGTGGGGTCGCCGGGAAAGGAGCGCCTTCATGGGTTTCAGCGCGATGTACGTGGGCGCCACGGGAGTCACCTCCCTGAGCCAGAAGATGTCGGTCATCGGCAATGACCTGTCCAATGTGGACACCATTGCCTACCGGGGCAGCGACGTCCTTTTTCAGGATCTCATGAGCCGGTACGGGACCGTGGGGCAGGTGCTCTCCAACGACACGGGCGCGGCCTTCCAGATGGGCATGGGCGTGGGCGTGGCCGACGTGCGCATCGATCTCAATCAGGGATCGTTCAAGGACGGCAGCGCGAACACGGACATGGCCATCGACGGCAAGGGCATGTTCCGCGTGGTCAGCCAGGACGCCGGCACGTCCTATTACACCCGGGCAGGAAACTACCGTTTCGACAACGCGGGCTATCTGGTCGATCCCCATGGGAACGTGCTCCAGGGGCGGGCCATCGACCGGACCACCGGCGAGGTCTCCGGCGGCGTCACGGACATCGTGCTGCCGTGGGAGGATGCGACCATCGACGGCGTACCCACCCGGGTCGTCAGCTCCCCGCCGAGCCCCACCACCCGCCTGAATCTCCAGTTCTCCCTGGACAAGAGCGAGACCGACCACAGCACGAGCGCCACCGATCCCTTCTTCGCCCTGGCCGGGCTCTGGGATGGCGCCGCCGACCCGCCGCTGGCCGGAAGCAGCTACGCCTACTCCAGCTCGATCAACATCTACGACGCGCAGGGCAACGCCCAGCCGATGACGCTTTATTTCGACAAGGTGGACGTCACCCCGAGCGACGGCAACACCTATTGGGAATTCATCGCCACCGTGGACCCGGCCGCCGACGGCCGCGCCGGGATGACCGGAACCTCCGGGGCCGGCCTGCTCATGATGGGCACGCTGACCTTCAACAGCTTCGGCCAGTTCGTGGGGCAGACCTCCTACACCTATGAGGGAGCCGGTGACTCGTCGCTTCTGAGCAACTGGTCGCCCGCGGCCTTTTCCGCCGACGGCTTCCCGACCATGACCGCGACCTTTCTGGGCCTGGCCAGCGGGGCCGGAGCCGGAACGACGGGACAGACCATCGCCCTGAACCTGGGCCTGGGCAGCGCGACGGGCGGTTGGACTGGGCTGGCCTCCAACGCCTCGGCCGCCTCCGTGGGGACCAGTGTGGCGAATCTGCCAAATCTGGCCTCCATCGCCGAGCAGCCCAACGCCACCACCGGCTACGGCGACTCCCTGGCCACCCTGAGCGCCAGTCAGGATGGCCACGCCACCGGCTATCTCCTGGACGTTTCCGTGACCAGCGAGGGCTACGTGCGGGCGATCTACTCCAACGGCGAGGAGGAAAACCTCTACCAGATCCCGCTGTACACCTTCACCAACGAGTACGGCCTGCGGCGCGAGGGGTCGAACCTGTTCACCCAGACCGTGGAGTCCGGCTCGGTGGTCGAAGGCACGGCCGGGACCGGCCCGCGCGGCAATATCCAGGGCAAGAGCCTGGAACAGTCCAACGTGGACATGACTGAGGAGTTCGTGGACATGATCGTCACCCAGCGCGGGCTGCAAGCAAATACCAAGGTGGTCAGCGCCGCGGACGCCATGTTGAACACGGCCATCAGCATGAAGCGCTGAGAACGGAAAAAATGACGCCGGGCCCATTCCGGAAAGGGGTGGGCCTCTTTTCTTTTTTTTCATCCAGGGTTAGAAAGGCAGTTGACTTCGTGCCTGGATGGAATACGAATTAAAGTGATGCAAATGGTCATCAGCGAGAAAGGAGTTGCCCATATGAAGTCCAAGTTTGCCGTCCTGTTGGTGTTCCTGGCCATGGCGCTGCTGCTTGCCGCGGGCTGCGCCAAGAAGAAGACCGCCGCTCAGCCCCAGGCCGTGGTCATCGAGGATACCACTCCCCCGGCCGCGCCCGAGCCCTACACGCCTCCGGCGGTGGACGAGGATGCGCTCAAGGCCGAGCAGGCCATGCAGGAACTGGCCACCCCCATCCATTTCGACTTCGACAAGTCCGCCATCCGCGCGGGTGATGACCGAGACCGGCTTCAGAACAAGGCCGTGATCATGCAGCGCTACCCCGTGGTTTCCGTGACCATCGAGGGGCATTGCGACGAGCGGGGCACCAACGAGTACAACATGGCTCTGGGTTCGCGCCGCGCGGATTCGGCCAAGGAGTATCTGAAGGTGCTGGGCGTCGATCCCTCCCGCGTCGACACCGTGAGCTACGGCGAGGAGCGCCCCGTGGACCCGGGCCACAACGAGGCCGCCTGGTCCAAGAACCGTCGCGACGAGTTCGTGGTTCGCCGCTAGTCGGCGACGTGTTCCGCTTTCAACACGAAAGGCCGACGGTTCGCCGTCGGCCTTTTTTTGTCCGCGAGGCGCGACCGGGCTTTTCAGCGATCCGGTCCCAGGCTAATGTTCAGCCCAAGCGGGAGGATGGGAATGGACAACGCGCGCCGGGCGTTCTGCATCGTGGTTTTGGCCCTGTTTTGTTGTTCCTGTGGTGGGCGTTCCCCGGGCGGCGGAAAGGCCGTCACGCCCGTGGCCTCCTCGGACCAGTGTCTGCTGGTGCTGGCGGAGGATTGGGATTCCACCCAAGGGACGCTGTCGCTCTTCGAGCGTTCCTGGACCGGGAGCTGGAAAGCCGTCGGTCCGGGGGTTCCTGTGTTCCTGGGGCGCAAGGGGCTGGGGTGGGGCCGGGGCCTGCACCCGGAACAGACCGAGGGGCCGCGCAAGGCCGAGGGGGACGGCCGGGCCCCGGCGGGCATCTTCACTTTGGACTCGGCCTTCGGCCGGGCTCCGCTCGCGCCGCAGCTCAAGACCTTTCCCTTCCTCGTGGTGAACGGGCAGACGATCTGCGTGGACGACGGCGTGTCCTCCCGCTACAACACGGTATTCCAGGCCGATCAGGTCCCGGTGAGGAACTGGGACAGCTGCGAAAACATGCTGCGTTCCGACGCCCGCTACGACCTGGGTTTGCTGGTGGGCCACAATCCACCCCCGGTCGTGCCCGGGGGCGGCTCGTGTATCTTCATGCACCTGTTTTCGGAGCCTCCGCTGCCCACCTCCGGCTGCACGTCCATGGCGCGGCCCGACATGGAACGCCTGCTGCGCCGCCTCGACACGGTCAAGCGGCCGGTCTTGGTGCAACTGCCCCGGGCCGAGTACGGCCGGCTCAAGACGGTCTGGGGACTGCCCTAGCCGAGCCCGCGCTGCGGCTCGGACGTCTTCCTCTTCCCCTTGGGGCATACGCGGGGCGGCGCATGTCCGCTCGCCTGACCCGCCGATCCGGCGAGGTTGTTTGCCGGCTCCTGCTTGAGGCGCGAACGGCATCGCTTTGTTCGATGATGCATTTCGCAAACATGGACCCGCGCCCCAGCCGGGTCGGGATGTTTCGCGCGCCAAACCCCATCCAAGATATATTCATTCAATAAAACAGGACTCCTGGATGAGATGCTCCAACGCGGAGCGCGATCCCTGTTGACATGAATACTGTTTTGGTTCATTTTGAATTCAAGTTGAATCAAAATTGAATTCCGATCAACTCGCTCGGCGCGAGATGAGCCTGGAAAACTACGGACACCATGTCGCCCGGGCCGATTCCGAGAGGGGGAGAGAGCGTGGATTCCGAGAAATTGTTGCGCATCATTCGGGGTGAACTGGTCGAGACCACCGGATGCACCGATCCCGGGGCCATTGTCCTGGCGGTGGCCGTGGCCGCCCAGGCCTTGGGGCGGACCCCGGGCGATGTCGAGGTCGTGCTCAGTCCCGAAGTCTACAAGAACGCGGTGAGCGTCGGCATCCCCGGCACGGGCCGTCGCGGAGCCGAACAGGCCGCGGCCTTGGGCGTCGAGATGGCCGAGTACGCCGACGATGGGCTGGCCATTATGAACCGCGTGACTCCGGAAAAAGTGGCCGCTTCCCTGACGCACCTGGAACAGGGAGGTGTGCGCGTGGGCTACGCGGGAGACTGCCCGGACAAACTCTACATTCAGGCCCGTGTGCGCGCCGGGGCGGAGGAGGCCCTGGCCGTGATTCAGGGCGACTACGACGCCGTGTCGCGGTTGGAAAGAAATGGCCGGGAATTGCCCCTGACGAGGGTTGTTTCGGCGGCGCCTGAAACGCTTGCCGAGACCTTCGACATCGAGGAGGCGTTGGACGCCCTTGAATGCATCCCGTTGGACGAACTGGAGTTTCTGCTGCGCGCCGCGGAGATGAACAAGGCCGCCGCCTCCGATCTGAAAGATTTGCGTTTCGGCGGGGCCCTGGCGAGGATGACCGAGGGACTCGCGGGACGCCACGCCTGCGCGGCGCTCGGCAAGCTGTACACCGGGGCCGCCGTGGAGGCCCGCATGTGTGGGCTGGTGCGTCCCATCACGGCCATCGCCGGCAGCGGCAACATCGGCATCATCGCCCTGTTGGGGGTGTTGGGCGCGGGCGAGGGCCTGGAGGCCTCCCGCGAGGAACTGATCCGGGCGCTGGCCGTGAGCACCGTGGTGACCATCACGGTGAAACGCATCCTGACCCGTATGACCAATGTCTGCGGCTGCACCGTGGCCGGAGCCTCGGGCGTGGCGGCCGGCACGGTCTCCCTGCTGGGAGGAAGCCGGGTGAGGATGGACGAGGCCATCCAGGCCGTGCTCGGGGCCTTCAGCGGCGTGGTCTGCGACGGGGCCAAGGAATCCTGCGCCTACAAGGCCTCGGCCACGGCGGGCAGCGCCATTGAGTATGCCTTTTTCGCCGTGGGCGACGGAGTGGCCATCCCCCAGGGCATGGGCGTGGTGGGCTCGACCCTGGCCCAGACCTTGGCCAACCTCGGCAAACTCAACGAGCAGGGTATGCGCGAGGTGGGCTCGTGCATCCTGGAGATCATCAGGACGAATCAGAAGGAGAGAAGGCCATGAGGAGAATCATCTTCACGGACAAGGCCCCCGGCCCCGTGGGGCCGTATTCCCAGGCCGTGCGCCATGGCGGGCTGGTGTTCGCCTCGGGGCAGGTGGCCATCGACCCGGTGAACGGCGAGGTCGTCTACGGCGGGGTGGCGGAGCAGACCGAACTGGCCCTGGAGAATCTGCGCGCGGTGCTGGAAGCGGCGGGCAGCGGCCTGGACCGAATTCTCAAGTGCAACGTCTACCTGGCCGACATCGGGGATTTCGAGGCCATGAACGAGGTCTACAAACGATATTTCACCAAGGACTATCCTGCCCGGCTTACCGTGGCCGTGGGCAGCATGTTCGGTGGGCTCGCGGTGGAGATGGACGCCATAGCGGCGGTGGAATAGGTGTCGACAGCAACCGGTCATCAGAAGAGGGAGGAAACGATGCGCGCGAAATTGATTCTGCTGGGTGTCACGGCCCTGATGCTGGCCTTCCTGGCCGGCACGCCCCGCGGCTTTGCCGCGGAACAGAAGTACGATCTCAAGCTGGCGCAGCTCTTCGCCACGGACAGCGACCTGGGCAAGTCCGCACGCCAGTTCGCCGCCCTGGTCAAGGAGAAGTCCGGCGGGCGGATCTCGGTCAGCGTGTTCGACGGGGGGCAGTTGGGCGGCCAGAAGGAAGTTTACGACGCCCTGCTGCGCGGGGTCGTGGACTTCAACATGGACTGGCCCATGACCTCTTACAACCAGAAGCTGGCGGTGGTCTTCGCCCCTTACATGTTCACCTCCTGGGAGCAGGCCAAGGCGGCCTACGCCGTGCCCGACGGCTGGCTGACCAAGATCGTGGGCAAGGTCTTCGAGGAATCCAAGATCAAGTACCTCGGGCCCTACCCCTATGAGTTCAGCGGCGTGACCCTGAACGCGGCTCCGGCCACCAACGCCGACATGGCCAAGGGCATCAAGGTCCGCGTGCCTCCCATCGAGCCCTTCATGTCCGTGTGGGAGGCCCTGGGCTTCATTCCCACGCCCATCGACTACGCCGAGACGCCCACGGCCATTCAGACCGGTGTGGTGGACGGCCAGGTGGGCGGCGGCCCCGAACAGGCCTGGAGCGACTTCCGCGACGTGTCCAAGTACTACATCCATTACAAGGATTACTTCTCCTGCGCCCAGTTCATGATGAACCAGGACCTCTGGAACCGCATGTCTCCCTCCGACCGGGAGATCATCGTCCAGGCCGCCGCCAAGGTCATCGCCGATCGTTTCGTGCAGGCCGAGGCTTCGGAGCGCCGCTACATCGAGGAGTTGGGCAAGGCCAAGGTCCAGGTGATCCAGCTCTCCCCCGAGGACGCGGCCCGGGCCAAGAAGCTCGTGCGCGAGAAGGTCTGGCCCAAGCTGGCCAAGCTGGTGGGCGAGGACATCATCACGGAGATCAAGGCCAACGCCGAGAAGTAGACCACGAACGGCCGACGTTTACGGCCCGGCGCGTCGGCGCGTCGGGCCGCTCCGGCCCTTTCGGGGACGGCGGGGCGAGTGGAGGAGGAAGAGCGCATGAACAGGACAATCGCAATGCTGGCGACCTTGGAAAAGGGGCTCGCCCTGGCCCAGCGGGTGGTGCTGGTCGTCTCGGTGGGGCTCATCGCCGTGCTCATCGTGGCGCAGATATTCCTGAGAGTGGTGCTGAAGAGCCCGCTGTTCGGAGTCGAGGAGATCGCCCTCATCGCCGGGACGTGGCTCTACCTCATCGGGGCGGCCTACTGCACCCGGGAACACAGCCACATCGAGGCCAGCATGGTGCACCTGATCTTCAAGAGGCCGCTGCACCAGGAATTGGTCCGCTGTCTGGCCAGCGCCGTCAGCATGACCCTGGCCTCGGTCATGGCCAAATGGGGCTATGACTTCGTGCGCTGGGGGCTGGAGCACAAGTCCGTCACCCCGTCGCTGGGCCTGAACTACCTCGTGGCGCAGAGCGCCCTGTTCGTCGGCGCCCTTCTCATGACCCTGTATTTCGGACTGGAACTTGTCGCGCGCGTGCGCAACGTGGCGACCCTGGCCGCCGGGAAGAACGGCCCGGCTCGGAGGGAGGCATGATCGGGCTTCTGACCGCCCTGGGCATCATCGTGGTTCTCTTGGTCATCGGCGTGCCCATCGGTTTCGCCTTCGCCGGGGCCGTCCTGTTCCTCACCGCGTACTTCCAGCTGGACCCGGGCCTGCTGTTGCCCAGCGCCTTCTTCCAGACCTATTCCGTGGTTCTGCTCTCCCTGCCCATGTTCATCTTCGCCGGGCGGATCATGGGCGAGGGCGGCATCGCCACCCCGCTCATCAATTTGGCCGAGACTCTGGTGGGCCGGGTGCGCGGCGGCCTGGGCATCGTGCTCGTGTTCAGCTGCGCCCTCTTCGGGGCCATCTCCGGTACGGCCTCCTCGGCCGTGGCCGCCATCGGCACGGTGATGATCCCGCGCATGGAGGAGGCCGGCTATCCCCGGGGCTACACCACCGGGCTCATCAGTTGTTCCTCGCTGCTGGGCCAGCTCATTCCGCCCAGCGTGCCCATGATCCTCTTCGCCTGGATCACGCGCCAGTCCATCGCGGCCTGCTTCCTGTCCACCGTGGGCCCCGGACTCCTCATGATCGTCCTCTACGCCTTCCTGAACTGGCTCATGTGCCGCCGCATCCCCACCATCAAGGTGGGACCGAGGCTGGGGCTGGCCGATTCCCTGCGCGAAACCGGCCGGGCCACGCGCCATGCCAGCTTCGCCCTGATGATGCCCGTCCTCATCCTGGGCGGCATCTACGGCGGTTTGTTCACCCCCACGGAGGCGGCCTCCGTGGCCGCGCTCTACGGCATCCCCGTGGGGTTCTGGATCTACAAGGGGCTCACCCTGAAGAAGCTCTGGCAGACCACCATCGACTCGGCCGCCACCATCGGGGCCATCGTCATCATGTTCCTGTTCATCCTGGTGGCCAGCCGCGTGTTCACCATGCAGCAGGTGCCCCAGATGATCGTCGACGCCCTGCTGAACATCTCCGAGAACAAGATCGTCATCCTCATGATGGCCAACGTCTTCCTGATCATCGTGGGCATGCTCATGGACGACATCAGCGGCACGCTCATCGCCGCGCCGCTGCTCATGCCCCTCATGCTCAAGATCGGTGTGCATCCGGTGCAGTTCGCTGCCATCGTGGGAACCAACCTGGCCATCGGCGCGAACACCCCGCCCACGGCCCCCATCCTCTACTTGGCGGGCCGCATCGGAGGCGTGACCATCGAGGAGTTCATCAAGCCGGTGGCCGTGCTTCTGCTCTTCGGCTCCCTGCCCGTGGCCTTGGCCACCACCTACTGGCCGGACCTCTCCCTGTTCCTGCCCCGGCTGATGGGGTACGTGCATTAATGGGCCTTCGCCCGACCCTGGCGGTGGAATCCGGGTTTTGTCCCGGGTTCCGCCGCGCCTCTTCCCTCCGGGTGGAGCCGCCGGGCCTGGGCCGGTGGCGCGGCCTCCACGGCGCGTTGAGTTCTCCCGATCGCCGTGGTATGGCGCGCTATCTCAATTCCTGTATCCAAACGGCGTCGCCGGTTCTTCGGGCCGAGCGCAGAAGGAGCGGCATCCTTTCATGACACCCCGCCAAGTCGCCGAGCAGCTCAAGCAGAAGATCATCATGCTCGAACTGCCCCCCGAGACGATCCTCAACATCAGTGAACTCGCCCTGCAGCATGGCGTCAGCCGCACGCCCGTGAAGGAGGCGCTCATCGTGCTGCAGGCCGAGGAGTGGGTCCAGCGGCACGGGTCGCATTTCATGGTCACCCCCTTGAGCCTGGAGCGCATCAAGCAGATCACCGAGATACGCTCCATCCTGGAGGTGGAGTCCAACCTCCTGGCCCTGCGGCGCATGGACGAGGCGACGCGCCGTTCCTTCGACAGCCTTCGGGTGCGCATCAATGGCCTGGACTCCTCGGCCACCAACCTGGACATCGTCAACGCGGACCTGGCGCTGCATCGCCGTCTGTACACGGCCACCCGGAACACGCAGCTCACCAAGGTGCTGGACCATCTGCTGAGCCATTATCTGCGCTTTTGGCTGTCCCTGCCGCAGCGGATCGAGCTGGATTCGTTCTTCGACGACACCCTGGGGATGATCGCCGCGGTGGTGAACAACGACGAGAAGGCCCTGCGGGAACTCTCCGAACACCACGTCGCCCGTTCCGCGGACTTCATCGTGCGGATATTCCTGGCGTAGGCCGACCGCCGGGTGTCGGGAAGGCGGAGCCCCAAGGCCCGCGATCCGGGGATGCGGCGCGGCGTTCTTTCTCCAAGGCGGGCCTTGCGGGTGAAACCGCAAGGCTTTTTTCGTTCCGAGCAGTCGGGAATCCGCAGCCTGGGCTTTCCATTGTTCCGCCAGGAGGGTATGTTCGAAATATGCCGCCTATCGCCCACGCCCTGGGCATGGGAATCCGTGCCGGACACGTCAGGAAAAGCGAAAAGGAACAGTCATCGCATGCTCTGGCTTCATCCCATCTTTCAGACCCTGGCCCTGCTGCTCTCCGTCTTCGTCCTCCTGCTCGGCTGGACCCGTTTCGCGGCCGTTCATCTGGGACGGGCCGGGCAGTTCCAGTGGAAGCGGCATGTGACGTTGGGAGCCCTCGTGCTGTTCACTTGGCTGGGCGGATTCTTTGCCGGGTTGGGTGTCGCCTGGCTCAAGTGGCAGGCCGTGTTTTTCACCGGCACACACCATCGTTTGGCCCTGGCCATGTTGCCGCTCATTCTGTTCGGGCTCATCTCCGGCCTGATCATGGACCGGAGCAGAAAAAAGCGACGCTGGCTGCCGCTGGTCCACGGCTTGAACAACGCCCTGCTGGTGCCGGCCGGGTGCATCCAGTTGGCCTCCGGCCTGCTTGTCCTGCTCGACTACGTCTTGCCCTGACTCCCGGATTGCGCTCCCGGCGCGGATCTGGCCGGCTTTCGTAAGCACATCATGATGGGCACGCTCTCCGGGGCGTTTTGTCCCGGCCATGACGCGGAGCGGCCGGATCGGCCGGGGAAGGGGGTTCCCATTGGCAGTCTGCAGTGTTATGAAATAAAAATTAGTGCTACTTATTCCCCAGGCGGAGATGAACGAGAGGAAGTGCGCCGCGGTGCGGTGGATTTTCATTCCCCGGGGTTGGGGCGACTGTCCTGGATGCGAACAGGATTCACAAGGAATGGATGGTGCGTTTTCGCTTCCAGGCGGAGGTTCGGACATGAGCGGCGGGGCGATCTGCCGTCCTGCGTTGGAGCCGGTGAGTCCACCTCCTCCCAGAGACGGCAAGGGGCGTGGTTTCATTGCGGCCTTGCTGGCGCTGATTCTGCACGGCCTCGCCTTGGCCTCGGCCCTGGTGTTGCCGCCGGAAGCTGTGACGTACGGAGAGGTTCCCATATATGAAGTGGAACTGGTGAGTCTCGGCCCTGGCGAGGGCGACGGGCACGAACACGGCGTTCCGGCAGTCGTGGCCCGAGTCGCCTCGGTCCAACCCAAACGGCGGGAGCCCGCGGCTGTCCGGCAAACCTTGCGCCCGAAGAGACCCGTTCCATTCCGCGCGGCGGAATCGGCTCCAACTCCCGCTCCGGTAACTGTGCCCGATCCCAATGCCTCGGACGTCGGGGCGGACACTCCGGCCCCCTCCGAAACCTTTGCCTCCGTTCCGGCGGATGGCGAAGCGCCCGGTTCCGTCGTGGCGGAGAGGCATCCGGCCGGACTGTCTCGTGGGGAAGCGCAAGGCGTGAGGCATGGAGGCTATGGCCTGGGACAGGTGGAACTGGCGCCGCGCCTGCTGCGCAAGGTGGAGCCGAAATATCCGCTCGCCGCGCGCAAACGCCACGTCACCGGCAAGGTGCTGGTCAAATTTTTGGTGGACTCCTCGGGCCGGGTACGCCATCTGGACGTGGTCGAATCGCGGCCCGAGGGCGTGTTCGACCAAGCCGCAGTGGAGGCCGTGTCCGCCTGGGAGTTCACCCCAGGTGTGTTGCGCGGCCGGAGTGTGAGCGTCTGGATGCTCCTGCCGATCTCTTTCACCCTGCAATGAGTCCACCGCCGGGCGTCTTAGGCGAGCAGACGGACCCAGAGGGCGGAGATGGGCATGACCAGGAAGAGAGCCGGGATCATGCTGATGACCGGCACCGGCGCCAGCCCGAACTGCCGTAGCGCGGCCCCCAGCATGATGATGCCGCCGCAGGCGGAGAAGTCCGCGAACATGGCGGGTGTGGTCAGCGGCGCCACACTGGTGGCCAACAGCAGGATGGCCGCCTGAATCAGGAATTGCGGCACGACCAGCACCGCGACGACTCCTCCGATGTTGGCCGCGAAGAGCAGGGCCGTGGGAAGATCCAGCAGCGACTTGATGAGCAGGAGCGAGGGGTCGCCGGTCATGCCTTCGTTCATGGAGCCCATGATGCCCAGGCCGCTGACGCAGAAGAGCACGGTCAGCACCGCGAACTGGTCGCGGAAGGCCTGCTCGGGGAGAGCCGCGGCCGTCTTGCCTCGCCGGAAGAAACCCACGACCCGGAACGCCAGTCGCATGGCCCCGGCCTCGATGCGGCAGGCTTCGCCCAGCAGGGTGCCGAGCAGCAGGGCGATGACCACCGGCGGCAGCGAATTGCCCCTGGCGGTCATGGAGACGCCGATTCCCATGGTGATGCAGCTGAAGACGAGAATGATCTTCTTGTTGAATTCCGGCGAGATGATGCGGCCGCAGAGCGACCCTGTGAGAGCGCCGAAGACGATGCAGGCGCTGTTGACGATGGGACCAAGCATGATTCTTCCTTGATGGGATGGAGGTATTCTGCCAAGGACGCGCTTGTCTTGAGAACGGTACACTCGGGCGCGGATCGGGAAAGAAAAACGGGTTCCAGTCTGTGTGCTGCAACCCGTTGTTTTCTTTGGTGGAGACGATCGGGATTGAACCGACGACCTATGCGTTGCGAACGCATCGCTCTCCCAGCTGAGCTACGTCCCCATGAAGGAGTGATTTCATAGCCGGTTTTGCGACGGACCTCAAGCCCCAATTTCAGGTCACGGGCGTGACCGCTCCAGATCGATGGCTGCCAGGATCTGCGCGGCGCGGTGGCCGTAGGTGTGCCGCGCCAGCAGTTCGTTCCGCCAGGCCCGGGCGAGATCGCGCTTTTCCGGCGAATCGTCCGCGAAGCGCTTGAACAGTTCCGGGAGGTCTTCGGCCCGCTGGAAAGTGACCGGCCGGGTGAGGTCCGCCGGGAAAATGTCCAGCCCGGGGTTGGCGTCGCCGATGAGGAAGCCGCCCGCGCCCCAGACGTCGAAATGCCGCTGGGTCAGGCCGGAGGGCAGGATCATGTTGGTCACGTTCAGGCAGCAGGCCGCCTCCCGATAGGCGGCGGCGAGTCCGCCGTAATAGTCCACGGGCGGCCGCAGGTCCGCGCCGGGCAGGAGATCGCGCCACCCCTCGTCGCCGATGATGGTCAGCCCCGGCGCGCGGCCCAGGCAGAGCGAGCGCCAGATCCGGCCGGACTCGTCCGCGCCCAGGCCCGCCCGGCGCGCCTCGTTGCCCGGCCAGAGAGCCGCGATGCCCAGCCGCACGGCCCACCAGCCGAAATCCGGCCGCTTCCCGGCGGCGAGCAGGTCCCGGGCCTCGGCCAGGATGTCCCCCGGCACGCGGGCTCCGGCGAAGAATCCGGCCCGATCCGGAAAGGCCGAGCGGCCCACGAAGAGCAGGCGTCCGGCCAGGGGACCGAGGCGCTTCGGCAGCGGTCCCGGTGCTGCGAAGGCCGGGTCCAGGGCCAGGGGCAGGTGTTCCACCCGCTCGGCTCCCAGGCGGCGCAACGGCTCCATGAACCAGCGGTCCGTGACGAAGAGGTGCAGACGGGTCCAGAAACGGGCCTTGATCGCGCTTACAACATGGAAGGGGTTGTCCACGCACCAGGCGGCCACGCGGACGCCGGCCTGATCCAGGAGATGGAAGGCCTCGCCGTGGGCGTCCAGGCCACGGAAGTTCACGGAAAAAAACAGCAGAGGGCGCTCCTCGCGCAGCAGACCGGGCAGGGCGGCGGGATCGCCGGGAACACGGCGGGCGGTCAGGCCCTGGGCCGCGAAGGCGGCCTCCAGCTCGCGGAGCAGCAGGCCGTGCTCGTCGCCGGGCAGCCAGACCACGGGCTGGGCCGGGGGCGGAGCCAGGAAGGCCAGCCCGCGGCGGGCCAGAATCGGGCCCCAGAAGGACGGGGCCAAGCGCATGTTCTGGCGAAAGGCCAGGACGCGGCGGGTGCGGAATCGCTCGGGCGTCAGCTCGCCGGGCGTCAGGCGTTGGAAGTTCCTCGGAATCGCCGAGGTGAAGTCTGGGCCGAGGGAGGCTTCGGTTTCCGGCCATTCAACGAATTCTGCTCCCGTGGCGGCCGCCGGGAACCAGAGGGACAGGGCTGCGGGCTCGGGGCCCAGGCCGAGGAAGAGCGGGGGGCCTTCGCCGCCCAGGACGTCGAAGGCGTCCGGCCCTGAATCCAGGGTCAGGGATCGACCGGTTTCGGCGGTCAGGCATGGGCGGCGCGGGCGTCGGGGCACGGGCCCTCCTTCTTGGCTTGCGGCCTGGTTTAGGCTATAGCGTGTTGTCGAGGCGTCATGAAGAAATACCGCGACCACTACTTTCTCAAGGCCAAGCAGGAGAACTATCCCGCCCGCTCGGTCTACAAGCTCCAAGAGATAGACAAGCGCTTCTCTCTTTTCAAGTCCGGACAGAAGATCCTCGACCTGGGCGCGGCTCCGGGCTCCTGGACCCTCTGGGCCGCCGAGCGGGTGGGGCCCTCGGGCCGCCTGCTCGGCGTGGACATCCAGGAAACCCGCACGGGCTTTCCCGGCAACGTCCGTTTCCTCTGCCGGGACGTGTTTTCCGACGATCCGGACCTTATGGCGGCCATGGAGGAGCTTGCGCCCTTCGACGTGGTCATGAGCGACATGGCCCCGAGCACCACGGGCATCAAATTCACGGATCAGGCGCGTTCGTTGGAACTCTGCGAGCGGGCCCGGGATTTGGCCCTGAACCGACTCAAGCCGGGCGGCCATTTCGTGGCCAAGATTTTCGAGGGCCCGGACGTCAAGGGTTTCACCGACGGCCTGCGGCCGTTGTTCGAGTCGGTGAAGGGCTTCAAGCCCAAGAGCTCCCGCTCGGAAAGCAAGGAAACCTTCGTGGTGGCCCTTGGCTTTCGCGGCCTCCCGGAGTAAAGAGCGCGCGTTCCCCTCAGACAATCTCCCGCCGAGGGATAATTCGGAGGCATTATGTCCGGACACAGCAAATGGTCCAACATCCAGCATCGCAAGGGGCGGCAGGACGCCAAGAAAGCCAAGTTCTTCACCAAGGCGGCCAAGGACATCATCCTGGCGGCCAAGGCCGGAGGCGGCGACCCCTCGCATAACTCCGTCCTGCGTCTGGCCATCGCCAAGGCCAAGTCCGTGAACCTGCCCAACGACAGGATCGAGAACGCGATCAAGAAGGGCACGGGCGAACTGGCCGGCGGCGACCTCCAGGAAGTCATGTACGAGGGCTACGCGCCCGGCGGCGTGGCCATCCTGGTGGACGCGGCCACGGACAACCGCAACCGCACCGTGGCCGAAATCCGCCACATCATCAGCAAGGGCGGCGGAAACATGGGCGAGGCGGGCTGCGTGGCCTGGATGTTCGACAAGAAGGGCGTCCTCGTCTTCCCCAAGGAGGGCAACACCGAGGACGAGCTTCTGGAACTGGGCCTGGAGGCCGGGGCCGAGGACGTCAAGGACGAGGAGGATTCCTTCGAGGTGCATACCGCGCCCGAGGATTTCATGGCGGTCCAGAAGGCGTTCGAGGACGCGGGCAAGAAGGTCGAGAGCGCCGAGCTGGCCATGGTGCCCAAGAACCTCGTTCCCGTGGACGCCGACGTGGCCAGGAAGGTCATGAACCTGATCGACGCCCTGGAAGACAACGACGACGTGCAGAACGTCTACGTCAACGCCGACTTCCCGGACGACTTCGTGGCCGACTAGCATGGCCGCCGTGGTGGTTCTGGGGCTGGATCCGGGCTCGCGGGTCACGGGCTTCGGCGTGGTCGCCGAGGTTTCGGGCCAGGCCCGCCTGGTGGAGGCCGGAACCATCCGCACGGGCACGGGCGACATGGCCGCCCGGCTGGGCGTCATCTACAGTCGGGTGGCCGCCGTCATCGAGCGCCACACCCCTGTCGAGGCCGCCATCGAAAACGTCTTCGTGGACAAGAACGCGGCCTCGGCCCTCAAGCTGGGCCAGGCTCGGGGGGCGGCCATGGCCGCCTGCGCCGTGGCCGGGCTGAGCGTGGCCGGGTACGAACCCTCCAAGGTCAAGAAGAGCCTGGTGGGCGCGGGCGCGGCGGACAAGAAGCAGGTGGCCTTCATGGTCGCCCGCGTGCTCGGGGTCAAGAACCCGGATTGGGCCGTGGACGCCAGCGACGCCCTGGCCGTGGCCGTCTGCCACCTCAACGAGCGGCGTTTCCGCAAAATGGCGGGGTTGTCATGATCGCCTACGTCGAGGGCCGTCTCCTGGAGTTTTCCGAGCGATCCTGTCTGGTGGTCACGCCGGGCGGGGTGGGCTATGAGATATTCATGCCCTCATCGGCCCTGGGACAACTCCCGGCTCTGGGCGAACAGCTGGCCGTGTTCGTGCATACGGTGATCCGCGAGGACGCGATGGACCTCTATGGTTTCCTCACGGCCGAGGATCGCGAGGTCTTCCGCACGCTCATCTCCATCGACAAGCTCGGCCCCAAGAAAGCCCTTTCCATCTTGGCCCACTTCACGCCCGATCATCTGCGCGAGATCGCCTTCCGCGAGGACGACGCGGCCCTGGCCACGGTGCCGGGCATCGGGCCCAAGTCCGCGCGCCAGATACTCTGGTTCCTCAAGGACAAGGTGAACAAGATCAAGGGGCCGCTGGGCAAGGCTCCGGCCCGGGGCGCTTCCTCCCGTCCGCCCGATGAGTACCTGGACGCCCTTGCGGGGCTCAGGAACCTGGGATACTCCGAAGAGGAGGCCCGGCCCCTGTTGCAGGAGATCTTCGGCGAGGAGCCCGATCTTGACGCCGCCGGAGCCATCCGCGCGGCCCTCAAGAGGATCGCTTCGGCACGCACATGACCCACTGCGCCAACATCGACGACACCATTCGGCCCAGCCGACTGGCCGACTTCATCGGCCACGACGACCTGCGCGCCAACCTGGAGGTCTTCGTGCGCGCGGCCCGGGAGCGGGGCAAGGCCCTGGACCACACGCTCTTCTATGGCAACCCGGGCCTGGGCAAGACCACCCTGGCCCAGATCATGGCCTCGGAGATGGGCGTGAACATCATCTCCACCTCCGGGCCGGTCATGGAGCGCACCGGCGACCTGGCCGCCATCCTGACCAACCTTTCCAAGAACGACATCCTCTTCATCGACGAGATCCACCGCATGCCGCCCAGCGTGGAGGAGGTTCTCTACCCGGCCATGGAGGACAACAAGATCGACCTGATCATCGGCGCGGGCCCCGGCGCGCGCACGGTGAAGATCGACCTGGAACCCTTCACCCTGGTGGGCGCCACCACGCGCATCGGACTGCTGACCTCACCCCTGCGCGACCGCTTCGGCTGCATCTTCCGCCTGGACTTCTACACCCCCGGCGACCTGTCGCGCATCGTCCATCGCGCCGCGCGCATCCTGGGCATCGGCATCACCGAGGACGGCGCGCTGGCCATCGGCCGTCGCAGCCGCGGCACTCCGCGCATCGCCAACCGTCTCCTGCGCCGCGTGCGCGACTTCGCCCACGTCCAGGGCCGGAAGGACGTGGACCGCGAAATGGCCGAATTGGCACTGGACCGCCTGGACGTGGACCCGTCCGGTCTGGACCAGATGGACCGCAAGATCCTCTCCGTGGTCATCGACCAGTTCGGCGGCGGGCCGGTGGGGGCCAAGACCCTGGCCGTGGCCTGCTCCGAGGAGGTCAGGACCATCGAGGACATCTACGAGCCCTATCTCATCCAGTGCGGCTTCCTGAAACGCACTCCGCGCGGCCGCGTGGCCACGGCCAAGGCCTACCAGCACGTCAAGACCGCGCGCGAATCCGAGGGCGGTCTGATTTAGCGAAACGCGGTCTTTTCGGGTTGCTTCCCCCGCTATCCTGTCTACAATGAGCCCATGGCGACTCAACGCTCCGCACCGCTCGATTTCACCTATTCCCCGGCCTGGAACGTGCTGCTCTTGACCGTGGGGGCCTTCGTCTTCACCCTGGGCACCAAGGGCGTGGCCGTGCACCACGGCTTCGTCACCGGCGGCATTTTCGGCACCGCGCTCCTGCTCTCCTACCTGGGCGTGGGCCTTCCGGCCGCGGTCTGGTATTTCCTGCTCAACGTGCCCCTGTTCATCCTTGGCTGGATATTCGTCAGCAGGCGTTTCTTTTTTTACAGCCTCTACGCCATGCTCATGACCGCCGCGTTCCACCAGTTCCTGCCGGTGAACCTGGGGATCCACAACCAGCTCTACGCCGCCGTGGCCGCCGGAGTGCTCTGCGGCGGCGGCACGGGCATGATGCTGCGTTCCCTGGGCTCGGGCGGCGGACTGGACGTGGTGGCCGTGATCCTCAACCAACGCTGGGGCTTCGGCGTGGGACGCTTCTTTTTCATTTACAACGCCGCGCTCTTCCTGCTTACCCTGGTGAGTCTGCCGGTGGATATGGTCATCGCCTCCCTGATCCTGGTCTTCATCTCCTCCACCGTGGTGGACTATGTGCTGTCCCTGTTCAGCCAGCGCAAGATCGCCTTCATCATCTCGGAGAGGAGCGAGGAGATCGCCAAGGTCATCCTCGACGACCTCAAGCGCGGGGCCACCTTCCTCAAGGCCCGGGGGGCCTTCTCAGGCATGGACCGGAACATCGTCATGACCGTGATCAACAACATCCAGCTCAAGCGCCTGGAAGAGCTGGTCTTCACCACGGACCCCGAGGCCCTGTTCATCGTGGAGAACACCTTCAGCGTCCTGGGCCGGGGGTTCGCCAAACGCAAGATGTATTGATCCGTCAGCCTCCGTCCTCCGAAGATGAAAAGATGGAAAGTTGTCCCGGGCGGGCTTTTCTTTTTCCAGAACTCGACTAGGCAGGAGGGATGCCGGGACGCCCGCGCGCCCGGGGGGAGGCACCCATGATCAGCGGACTGTTTCAGCCCATGCATCTCATCGTCATCCTCGTGGTCCTGCTCATCGTTCTCGGGCCGAGCAAGCTGCCCCAGTTCGGCGCCGGCCTGGGCAAGGCCCTGCGTGAGCTGCGCCGATCCCTGGACAACCCCGAGCAGCCGGACGGCCAAGCCGAAACCAGAAAGTAGTTCCGCCGTCCTTTCCTTGTACATCATCTGAGGAGGCGGGCCGTGAGCGGAGCCGTCAACGCCGTGTATGTGAGTTCGGTCCTCGGTACGCGGGTGGCCGCCGAATCCGGCGGCGTCCTGGGGCGCCTGCGGGATCTGGCCGTGACCTCGGGCGACACGTATCCCCCGGTCACGCACCTGCTGATTGACGGACGAGGGGGGGGGCATCGTCGCGTGCCGTGGAGTTCAGTCACGCTCTTCCGTCCGGAGATCATTCTGGTGGGAAGCGGGGGAACCCTGGTCCGGGACGACGCGGACCAGGACGACCTCCTGTTGCGCCGCGACCTTCTGGACAAGCAGATCGTGGACGTGGACGGGGCCCGGGTGGTGCGGGTCAACGATTTGAGGCTGGAACCGACCCCGGGGGCGCTGCATTTGCGGGCGGCGGACGTGGGCCTGAGCGGCATGCTGCGCCGCCTGGGATTTCTTGGTTTTGCGGAGCATCTATTGCGGCTGTGTGGGCGCACGGCGCCGAGGACCGAGATCGACTGGGAGTATGTGCAGCCCCTGGAGCGCCGCCTGCATCGGCTGGCCCTGACCATGACCCGGGACCGCCTTTCGGAGATGCACCCCGCCGACTTGGCCGGGATCATCGCCCAGTTGCCGCACCGGACCATTCCGGCGGTCATCGGGGCCCTGGATGTGGAGGCCGCGGGCGAGGCCATCGGCGAATTGGAACCCGAAATGGGTGGAATGGTCCTGAGCCAACTGGGAGCCGAGCACGCCTCGGACATCCTGGAGGAGATGGAGCCCGATGAGGCCGCCGACCTTTTGGCCGAGGTGGACGAGGGGCGTGCCAACGAGCTTCTCGGGCTCATGGACGTCGAGGAGGCCGACAAGGTCCGGGAACTCCTGGAGCACGAGGGCGACAGCGCGGGCGGCCTGATGAACAACGAATACCTGGCCCTGACCCCGGACATGACCGCCGAGCAGGCCCTGCGCCAGGTGCGCGCCTCGGCCGGGGACATGGAAAGCATCGCCTACGGCTATATCCTGGATGCCGACGGCCATCCGCTGGGGGTGCTCAGCCTGCGGGAACTGCTCCTGGCCGCGCCCACGACCCCCGTGAGCGAGGTCATGTCCACCGGCCTGAAGACCGTGGACATCGGGGCCGAGCCGGAGGACATCTACGAGATCATCGTCAAGTACCGCTTGGCGGCCGTTCCGGTATTGGACGCCGAAGGCCGCATGGAAGGCATCGTCACCGCCGACGACGTGATGCAGCACTTTCTGCCGCTCACCCTGCGGCTCAGGCAGTTCCGGGCCTCGCGCCGGTTCTGATCCCGGAGACTCCGCATGTCCGACTTCCGCGCGAGGCCCTTGGCGGGCGGCTTCAGCCTGCGCAACATCCTGCTTTTCCTGAGTCTTCTCGGCCCGGGCATCATCACCGCCAACGTGGACAACGACGCCGGCGGCATCGCCACCTACTCCCTGGCCGGGGCCCATTTCGGCTATTCCCTGCTCTGGCTGCTCCTGCCCACCACCGCAGCCCTGGTGGTCGTCCAGGAGATGTGCGCGCGCATGGGCGCGGTCACGGGCAAGGGGCTCTCCGACCTCATCCGCGAATCCTTCGGCCTTAAGGTCACGTTCTACGTGATGATCGCCCTGTTTTTGACCAACCTGGGCAACACCGTCTCCGAGTTCGCGGGCATCGCGGCGGGCATGGAGCTGTTCGGCGTGAGCCGGTTCATCTCCGTGCCCCTGGCCGCCGTGGCGGTCTGGCTGCTTATCGTCAAGGGCACCTATCGCCTGGTGGAGAAGATATTTCTGGTGGCCTGCCTGGTCTACGTGGCCTATCCCGTGGCCGCCTTCCTGGCCGGGCCGGACTGGTCGGCCGTGGGACGGGGACTGGTCCTGCCCGAGACCTCGGTCAGTCCTGAATCGCTGACCATGATCGTGGGCTTGGTGGGCACCACCATCGCCCCCTGGATGCAGTTCTACCAGCAGGCCTCGGTGGTGGAGAAGGGCATCACCCGCGAGAATTACGCCTTTTGCCGACTGGACGTGATCGTGGGCTGCGTCATGGCCGTGGCCGTGGCCTTCTTCATCGTGGTGGCATGCGCGGCCACCATCCACCAGCAGGGGCTGAACATCGAAACCGCCGCCGACGCGGCCCTGGCCCTCAAGCCCCTGGTGGGCGAGTACGCCTCCTTCCTGTTCGCCTTCGGCCTCTGCAACGCCTCGCTCTTCGCCGCCTGCGTCCTGCCGTTGTCCACGTCCTACTACATCTGCGAGGGCATGGGCTGGGAACTCGGCGTGGACAAGGATTTCCGCGAGGCCCCCCAGTTCTTCTGGCTTTTCACCCTGAGCATCGTCCTGGGGGCCGGGGCCATCCTGCTGCCCGGCGCGCCGCTCATCCTCGTCATGTACCTCTCGCAGGTCGTCAACGGCATGGTCCTGCCGTTCATCCTGGTCTTCATGCTTCTGCTGGTCAACGACAGGCGGCTCATGGGCGAGGCGGTCAACGGCCCGGTGTTCAACGCCGTGGCCTGGATCACTGTGGCGGTGATGATCGCGTTGACCCTGCTCCTGACCCTGGATACGATTTCGCCGGGTTTTTTGGCCCGCTGGTTCTAGAGCACCCGGGCCAGGAACTCCAGCGTCCGGGCCTCGGACCTGTAGAGCCCCGGCCTCGGCGGCACGAAGCCCACGTGCCCGCCCCGGGCGGGCGTCTCCAGGAAGAGCATGGGATTGGCCCTGGCCTCGGCCTCGGGAAAGCACTCCGGGGGCAGGAAGGGGTCGTTGCGCGCGTTGAGCAGCAGGGTGGGCACGCGGATCGCGCCGAGCACGGGTCGCGAGGAGGCCTCGGCGTAGTAGTGGGCCGCGTCGCGGAAGCCGTGGCGGGGCGCGGTGAAGAGGTCGTCGAAGCTGCGCAGGTCGCGCACGGCCTCCAGCCGCTCCGGGTCCACCAGCCCGGGGAAGCGGCGGTTCTTTTCGCGCAGCTTCTCCCGCAGCGTCTTGAGAAAGTTCAGCACGTAGATGCGGTTGCTCCGCCGGGCGAGCTCGCGCTCCGAGGAGGGCAGGTCGCAGGGCACGGAGATGCAGACCGAGGCGGCCACGGCCCCGGGCACGCGGTCCGGGTCCTCGCCCAGGTAGCGCAGGGTCTGGTTGCCGCCGATGCTGAAGCCCACCAGCACCACGCTCTCGTAGCCGCCCGCCGCCAGGGCGTGGCCCAGGACCTGGTCCAGATCCCCGGTTTCGCCGCTGTGGTAGGCCGTGGCCAGGCGGTTCAACTCCCCGGAGCAGCCGCGCAGGTTGCGGGCCAGCACATCGAATCCGGCGTCGCGCAGAGTCCGGGCCATGCCCAGGATGTAGGGCCGCCGGGAGTGTCCCTCCAGGCCGTGGGTCAGCAGGGCCAGCCGTCGCGATCCGTTCCGGCTCCAGTCCAGGTCCAGGAAGTCGCCGTCGGGCAGTTCCAGCCGCTCGCGCTCCAGCTCCAGTTGCGGCGACCGCCGCAGCAGCCCGGCGAAAAGCGTCTCGGCGTGGCCGTTGCTCAGGAACGGCGGCGGGGACGGCAGGCGGGATTCGACCAGCGGCACGCTCAGCCCCCCAGGTCGCGCACGCGGCGGAAGTATTCCTCGCGGCAGGCGTTCTCGGTGTCCGCCAGGAGGGCGAAGGCCTCGTTGAAGTCCGTCCGGCCGGTGGCGAACAGGCCGTGGCCCAGGACGATGGCCGTCCGCTCCGAGGCCAGGGCCGGGGGCAGGGTGTGGCAGAGCCCGCGCGGGCCCGTGCCCACCTCGCCGGGCACCACCGGCGCGCCGCCCGCCCGCCGGGGGCGCGGACAGTCGAGGTGGCAGCGGCCGCGATCCGGGCAGTCCGGCAGGTCGCAGTCCAGGGAGAGGATCACCGCGAACCTCGGGTGGCCGTGCAGGATGCAGGCGGCCGTGGGGTCGGCGGCGTAGATCCCGGCGTGGGCCGCCAGTTCGCTGGAGGCCGTGAGCCCGGCGCAGCTCGACCCGTCCAGGGGGCAGGCGTCGATGCAGCCCGCCAGATGGTCCAGGGAACTGCCGGTCTGGCTGATGTGCACGATCCCGCCCATCCTATACGAGATGTTGCCGAAATAGGAGTCCACCAGACCGTGCTTCACCGTGGCCCGCCCGGCCTCCAGCATGGCTCGCCGGGTCTGGGGCGCGTCCTGGAACGGCCCCCTGGCCAGGGCGGGCCGGTCCGCGCGCGGCTTGGGCAAGTGGGGTACGGCCTGGGCGAAGGCCGTGTGCTGCTCCTGCGTGGCCCGGCCGTGGCGCAGGTCATCCAGGTATTCCTCGAAGAAGAGCACGAAGGCCGCGAAGCACATGGAACTGACCGTGACGAAGGCCTGCTCCGGCCCCACCGATCCCGGGGCCGCCAGGCGCGGGCCGGGCAGGACCGCACCCTTGCGTCGCCGGAGCGCCCTGGTCATGGCTTCAGTCGAGAACTCCCGGGCCACGGGCAGATCGTGGAGAAAAAGCCGCGTCTCGCAGTCGCCCGGGGTGATGATCTCCGGGTGGCGGGTCAGGAGGAAGTCCAGGATGGTCCGGTACGGCTCGGCCGGGCGCACGCAGGCCAGGGCGCTGGCCTGAAGCGCGCGCAAAGCGGCCTCGGCGACGTCCCGGTCCGGGTGGCCGGGCTCGTTGCAGGCCACGGCGTCGTCCTGGCCCAGGAACAGCGCGTCCCCGGGCCCGGCCAGACCGGCGGCTTCCAGGCGCGCTGCGAAGGATTTCAGGATGCGGTCCATGCGAGCCCCAGGGCCTCGGCCGTGTCCCGCCGGGGCAGGCCGTTGTCGTCCAGTCCGCGCACGCGGTAGTAGCGCGCCCGGGCCGTCAGAAAGTCCTCACGGGGCAGCGGCGGCACGTCGAAGTCCTCGCCCGGGTCGCCGGGCTCCCGGAAGAAACGCTCGGGCAGGTCGTCGTCCTCGGCCGTGAAGCCCAGCTCCGCCAGCATGAGCCGTTCCTGGTAGACGCAGCGCTCGCCCGCCAGGGCCAGATCCCCGGCCGTGAAGGGCAGGCCCGTGACCGCCGTGAAGGCCCGGGCGTACTCCTCCAGCCCGGCGGCCAGAAAGGCCGGGGCGCAGGCGGGCAGGGAGTCGGCGGCGGCCATCTGGTCCTCGGCGAGCCTGATGATCCGGGCCTTGCCCAGGAAGCTGAAGCGGTCCGTGGCCACGGGCTTGCGCAGCAGTTCGTGGGCCAGGGGCAGGGCCCGCTGATGACAGGCCCCGCGCGTGCTCACGGCGTAGCCCAGGGCCAGGCCATAGGCCCCGCGCGGATCGCAGGCCGGAATCTCCAGGCCCTTGATCGTCATGGCCGCGTCGGGCTTGCCCAGTTCCTCGGCCAGCCGCCGCGCGCCCCGGCCCAGCAGGCGGCCGTCGCCCCGGCCCAGGGCCGTGTCCTCCAGGAGTTCGAGCAGGTGTTCCGGGCCGAGCGCCCGTCCGGTGATCTCGGCGAAGGCGGCCAGGGAAACGGCGGCGGACACCGGGTCCAGGCCCAGGCGGGCGCAGAGGTTCACGGCCTCCACGGCCAGGAGCGGGTCCGGGTTGCGGATCAGGGCCGTGAAGTGCGACAGGGCGTCGAACCCGGGCAGGAGGCGGCCGTCCCCGGTCCGCTGCACGCAGCCCACCGGGCAGGACGGGCAGGGCGCGGACGCGGGCAGCAGCCGCGCGGCCAGGGCCGGGGCGTTGCAGCCTCCGGCCTGTTCGAAGCGGGTATGGCGGAAATTGTCCGTGGGCATCATGCTCCGGGCCGCCGTGAGATCACAGAGCGCGGCCGTGCCGAAGCGGTGGAAGCCCAGGGGGCCGCGCAGGGCGGGCGAGGCGTTGAAGAGCCGCAGGATGTCGCGATTCGCGGCCGCCAGTCCATTGGGATCGGCCACGGACACCGGCCTTTCGCCGGACACGGCCAGGAACTTGCAGCCCTTGGCCGCCAGGCAGAGGCCCAGGCCGCAACGCTCGGCCGCCTGGAGGCGGTCCACCACGATGGAGGCGGAGAGCACGCCGTTTTCGGCCGCCGGACCGACGCAAGCCACGGAATCCCAGCCGGGCAGGGCCGTGAACACGGCTTCCGTGTCCGCGCCCCGAAGCGCCCCGGCTTCGACGAAGCGCACCCCGCCGGAGGTGATCTCCAGGCCCAGGAGCGCGTCGCTCACGCCGGTGAGCACGAGACCGTCCCATCCCGCAGTCTTCAGCGCCGGGCCGAGGTTGCCGCCTGTGGAGGCGTCGCCCGGGGCTCCGGTGAGCGGGGAACGCGAGGCCACGTGGCAGCGACCGGAGCAGGGCGCTGCCGTGCCCGTGAGCGGCCCAGTCATGAAGATCACCGGCATGTTCGGGTGGTTCCAGGGCAGGCCGAAGCGCGGGCGCAGAAGATGACCGGCCAGAGCCCGGCCGCCGGGGAAGAGGCGGAGAGTCTCCTCGGACGGGTGCAGGACGCCCTGGGTCCGGGTGGTCAGGTCGGCGATGAGGATGGAGCCGGTCCAGCCGTGCATGGGCTGGTGATTCCACGTCCGGGGGCAAATGGCAAGGGCCGGGCTTGATTTGGCGCGGACATCGGGTATCCTGCGCCCACATCGCCGCAGGAGCCGCCCATGTCCGCCAAGAAAGAGATCGATGTTTCCCGCCGCAACCTGCTTTTCGGGGCCTTCCGCCGTCTGCGCGGGGAGGAGGCCGAGGGCCGTCCCCAGGCCCGCAGCTCCGAGACCCTGCCGCTGCTGAACGAGGCCAACGCGGCCTTCGACTCCGGCGACTTCGCCGCGGCCACGCCCAAGTACCGCGAGTTGCTTCAGAAGGAGCCCGAGAACCGCGAGGCGCGTCGCCGCCTGGGCCGCTGCCTTTATGCCGAGGGCAAGTTCGTGCAGGCCAAGGTGGAGTTCGAACGGGTGCTGCGCGCGGACCGCGAGGACAACGAGGCCTGGCTCTTCCTGGGCCTGACCCTGGCCCGTGGCGGCAGCCCGGCCAAGGCCGTGTCGGTCTGGAAGAACTTCAAGGACATGCGCAACGTTCCCCTGGTGCGCGAGATCAACCTCCAGGCCGCCCTGCTGGAGGAGAGCGAAGAGCCGGACGGGATTCGGATCGCGGACGCCGTGGAGTCGGTGCTGCGGAATCCGGCCTAGCCGCCCGCCTTGCGTCCGGCCGTCTGCCGGGCCACGTAGAGAACCAGCCCCAGCGTCACCAGCGCGATGCCCGAAAAGCCCAGGAGGCCGGGCGGCGCGGCGTGGAGGAACAGGATCTCCCCGACGAGGGAGAAGACCACCTCCATGGATTGCGTGGCGTCCACGGCGGCCAGCTCATAGGAGGAGCGGGCGCGGTTGCGGGCGTGCAGGAACAGGCTCGTGGCCACCACCCCGGCCAGGAAGGCCACCAGGGCGGTCTGGACCCACTGTCCGTCGACCGGGGCCTCCGGCCGCACGACCAGGAGCAGCGCGAGCCAGAAGGGCAGGGAGCCGAGGCAGAGCAGGAGCACGAGCCCCGGGCCGCTCTCCAGGGCCGGATTGGCCGCCTCCGGCCCACCGCGCGCGGCGTCGCTCCGGGCCTCCCAGGCCAGCTGGTTGCCCAGGGGATAGGCCAGGGCCGCCAGCAGCACCGGCAGCACCCCCAGGATCAGCCCGGCCGCGTCCCCGAATCCTCCGGCCTGCTCCAGGTTCACCAGCACGATGCCCAGGAAGATGAGGCCGGTGAAAGCCAGGCCCCGCGTGGGCACCTTGCGGCCGAAGAGGAGCAGGACCAGGGGCGTGGCCAGGATGGTGGCCTGCCAGGTGGCGGCCACGACCCATCCGGGCATGCGCGTGGCGCTGTAGCAGAGCGGGGCGTAGAACACGCCGAAGCCCACGCCTCCGGCCAGGGTCCAGAACAGCGGGCGGGTGCGCAACGCGTTCCAGACCCCGCGCAGGACCGCTCCCTGGCGGGTGATCCCCAGCCAGGCCAGGAGCATGAGCAGCATGTAGGCGTAGCGCAGGGCGGCGGTCCAGGCCCAGTGCCCGCCTTCCAGGCTCATGGCCCGGTTGAGCACGAAGGTGCTGCTGAAAAAGAAGGCGGAGAGGACGCCGAGGAGCAGGGCGCGGAGCATGTGGCGGCGGAACTTCCCGGGCTTAGTGGGTCGTGCCTGGGCCGCCCTTGTCCTTCTCGTTCAGCTCCCGGGCCAGGGCCAGGACGCGCGAACGCAGGAACCCGGCCACCGCGCCGCCCTGGTCGGTGTCCCCGGAATGTGCCAGTCCGTAGGCCTCCAGATCCTGCTGGACCTGCTTCTCCATGCGCGCGGACTCCAGAAACATGAGATAGGCCAGGACCACGGCGGCCTCGTTGTCCGGCGTGTCCTCGGCCAGGATTTCGATCTGCTCCGGGGGGACGGTCTCCATGAGTCGGTCCAGGAACATGCCGATCCATTTCTCGTACAGCCCGGTGAGCAGGGGCGGGACCATGCCCGCCAGTTCGGCGGCCAGCTTGGGATCCGTGGCCGTGCCGGTGAGGGTCAGGTATTCCACCAGCGCCTCGCGGCGATGACCCTCGTCCTGGGCCAGCACGCGGCGGCGGATCATGGTCAGGAGGCTGCCGCGCAGGGCGGCGGGATCAATGGTCATGTGGCTGCCTCGTCGGGGTTGGAGTGGCCGGAGCCTAGCCCAAGCCGCGTCGTGGGGCAAGGGAGGAGCCCCGCGACGGGGGGCTTACAGCCGGGTCAGGAGCAGGAAATAGAGGCCGCCGAAGCCCAGGAGCAGGGCGCAGGGCAGGATGAGACGGCGCCAGACTCCGCCGACGTCCGTCTTGAAGTACTGGCAGGTGAGCACGAGGCAGATGTGGATGGGCGAGGCCATGACGCCGGTGAAGCCCGCGAAGGTGGCCAGGACCACGTAGGGGATGAGCTGGTGCTGCAGCCCGAGCACGGGCAGAAGTCCCAGGAGCAGCGGGAAGGTGGAGCCCACGAAGGCCACGTTGATGCCCGCGATGAAACCCACCAGGAAGGGCAGGAACACGGCGGCCACGAACAGAGCCGCCGGACCGCCCGCCAGTTCGGCCATGCCGCGCACCGCGCCGGAGGCCGCCAGCTGGCCTTTGAAGACGAAGATGCCCGCGATGACGAGCATCATGCCGAGGAAGCTCTTTTTGGCCAGGGCCGAGACCATGAGTCGGGCGTCGGCGCGGTTCTGGACGGCGACGCAAGCCACCGCAGCGGCCAGGGCCGTGACCACGCCCAACTCGAAGGGGAGCCGGGGGGCCAGGGCGGAGATGGCCGCCTCCAATCCCAGCGCCCCGACGATGGCCACCAGCAGCGGCAGACCCAGGACGAGCAGCCTTCCGGCTCCCGGGCGTTCCGCCAGGGCCTCCGGGCGCGTTTCGGGCAAGGGCAGGACGCCCGGGCGGAGGTAGAAGATCCAGCCGAGGACGAGGCAACAGACCGCGCCCGGCGCGGTGAAGAAGATGAGCGTGGTGATCGGCAGCGCGGCGAGATTGGATGTCAGGATCAGGCCCGGGAAGAGCGGCCAGGCCATTTCCCAGAGGTGCCGGAACCAGTAGTTCACGAGCGCCTTGTGCTCGGCGTCGAGATTGAGCTTTTCGGCCACCCCGGCCACCATGGGCGCGGAGAAGATGGCCCCGCCGGGCATGGGCAGGAAGCCCACCAGGGCCGGGAACAGGCCCAGACGCAGCCGGTGGGAGCGGATTCTTCCGGCAAGGGCGTCCATCAGGCGGCGGGACTGCCCCGTGCGTTCCAGCAGGTCGGAGAGCACCAGGATGAGGGCCACGATGCCCGCCAGGAAGAGCGTCTCGGGGTCCACCAGGGCCCTGGCCGTGGCCGTGAACCATGCCCCGGGGGCCATGCCGAAGAGCGGGCCCAGGATCGCCGCGCCGCAGAGGATGGACAGACCCAGTGCGATCTTGAACCGGATGCAGACGAGCATGACGGCGAAGGCGGCCAGGACCTTGAGCAGGGGAAGGACGCCTGGGGAGAAATCCATCTCAGGCGTTCTCCAGGATTTTCTGCACTTCCAAGGGCGCGCCCTTTTCCGGGGCCGGCTCCAGGGAGAGGGCGGACTTGGCGCAGTGGCCCACGCAGACGCCGCAGCCCATGCAGCGCTTGACGTTCACCTTGCAGACCCCGTCGCGCACGCGCATGGCCTTGAACTGGCAGGATTTCAGGCACTGGCCGCAGCCCACGCAGGCGTCCGCGTCCACCCGGCAGAGGTAGCCCGAGGAGCAGAGCATGGGGATGCCGTGGGCCTGAGCCCGCATGGCCCCGCAACAACAGGCGCAGCAGTTGCAGATGGCGTAGAAGCGGCCGAGCATGGCGTCCTTGAAGAAGGCGTGGTGCACATGGCCCCGGGCGTCCTCCTCCTTGAGGATGCGCACGGCCTCTTCCGGGGTGATGGCCCGGGAGCGCTCGGGATTGTGCTCCAGGATGAAGGAGGCGAAGGGTTCCCCGACGATGAGGCAGACGTCCATAGGTAGGCAGGGGGTCTCGCTCATGGCGCGGCAGGGGCAGTCCAGGAGCGCGATGCGCTCGGGGTTCTTGAGCACGATGTCGCGGGCCAGGGCGTAGGGGATGACCTGTTCCTGGCCGCGCAACTCCACGCTTCGATTCACCGTCACGAGCCGCGTGGCCTCTTCCAACGGCAGGGCCTTGCCGTGGTAGGAGTCGGCGAATCCCGGGCGGCCGGTCTTCCCGGGCTTGAGCGGGCGGTGGCGCAGAAGGAGCAGGAGCAGGGGCGAGAGCAGGATCGCGGCCCACTTGCGCCGCCCGGTGGCCACGCCGATGTAGAGGTAGGGCCAGCGGGCGTAGACGTAGCCGTGCAGCAGTTCGCCCCAGGCCACGCCGTCGGCCCGTCCCTCCCGGAAGAAGGCCAGGGTCGAGGGCCGCAGCAGACGCGCAAGAAGACGTTGGGGAAGCGCCGTGGAGTCGCTCATGGGAGGCACCCTAGCACCCTCGAAGAACGTTGCAAACCGGCACTCCCGGCGAGGGGCTGGAGAAACCGGGACGTTGGTGTATGATCCGGGCCCGGAGGATCCGCATGAAGAGCGAGAAGGAAACCGCGTCGGACCAGGGCTGCCGGGACGAGCGCGACCGTCTGGCGCGCACCACCACCCATCTGGCCAACACCCGGACCTATCTGGCCTGGGTGCGAACGGCCATCGCCCTCATGGCCTTCGGCTTCGTGCTGGAGCGCGTGGACCTGCTGCTCTTCCTGGCCCCCGGCGGGGGGGCCCACCCGGCGAGCACGGAAAAGCTGGGCCTGGTGAGCCAGTTCTGCTTCGGAGCAGGAGCTCTGATCCTGCTGCTCTCGGCGGCCCGGACCCGTTCCATCGCCCTGCGCATCGGCTCGGACGGCACGAAGCTGCGCGGCTTGGCCGAGACGGTGATCCTGCTGGTGGTTCTGGCCCTGGCCCTCTACTTCGCGGCCAACGGCAAGACGCTGCTCGCGCTCTAGTCTACTTGCCCATCTCCTGCTTCTTCTTCTCGCCGCGCAGGGCGTGACGCTTCTGGGCCGGAAGCACGACCTTGCGCAGGCGGATGGACAGGGGCGTGACCTCCACGGCCTCGTCCTCCTTGATGAAATGCAGGGCCCGCTCCAGGGTCATGGGCTTCACCGGGGAGAGAATGACGTTTTCGTCCTTGTTCGCAGCGCGCAGGTTGGTGAGCTTTTTCTCCTTGCAGGCGTTCACGTCCAGGTCGTTGTCCCGGTTGTGTTCGCCCACGACCAGGCCCTCGTAGATCGGCTCGGTGGGGCTGACGAAGAGCTGCCCGCGCGGCTCCAGGTTGAACAGGGCGTAAGGCACCGCCACGCCGACCCGGTCGGCCACCAGGGAACCGGTGAAGCGCGAGGGGAAATCCCCCCGGAATTCGCCGTAGCCCTCCAGGTAGGAGTTCATGATGCCCGTGCCCTTGGTGTCGGTCAGGAACTCGTCGCGGTAGCCGATGAGGGCCCGCGAGGGCACGCTGAACTCGATGCGTACGCGGCCCCGGCCGTTGTTCACCAGGTTGGTCATCTTGCCCTTGCGGCCGGAGAGCTTTTCCGTGACCACGCCCAGGAAGGCCTCGTCGCAGTCCACGAAGAGCCGCTCGATGGGTTCCATGGTCTTGCCGTCCTTGATCTTGAGGATGACCTCTGGGCGGCCCACGGTGAGTTCGAAGCCTTCGCGACGCATGGTCTCGATGAGGATGGCCAGTTGGAACTCGCCGCGACCCTTGACGATGAAGCTGTCGCGGTCCTCGGAGTCCTCCACGCGGATGGCCACGTTCTTGAGCGACTCCTTCATGAGCCGTTCGCGGATCTTGTTGCTTTGGACGATCTTGCCCTCGCGGCCCGCCAGGGGCGAGGTGTTGATGGAGAAGCGCATGGACACGGTGGGCTCGTCCACGGTGATGCGCGGCAGGGCGCGCGGCGCGTCCTTGGTGCAGATGGTGTCGCCGATCTTCACGTCCTCGATGCCCGCCAGGACGACGATGTCGCCGGGGGTGGCCGTCTCGGCCGGGACGAGCTGCGGGCCCATGTAGGTTTGGAGTTTGAGCACCTTGAGCGGGGCCTGTTCGCCGCCCTCGCCCAGGCGCACGAGGCTCTCATTGGCGTGGACCCGGCCGTTGACCACCTTGCCCACGGCCAGCCGTCCCAGATAGTCGGAATAGCCCAGGTCGCAGACGAGCATCTGGAAGGGGGCCTCGGGGTCGAAGGCCGGGCCGGGGATGTGCTTGAGGATGAGCTGGAAGAGCGGGGAGAGATCCTTGCCCTGCTCGTCGAGTTCGCGCATGGCCACGCCCTGGCGGCCGATGGCGTAGAGCACGGGGAATTCCAGCTGGTTCTCGTCGGCGTCCAGGTCGATGAACAGGTCGTAGACCTCGTTGAGGACTTCATTGGCCCGCGCGTCGCTGCGGTCGATCTTGTTCACCACCACGATGATCGGCAGTCCGGCCTCCAGGGCCTTTTTGAGCACGAAACGGGTCTGCGGCAGGGGGCCTTCCGAGGCGTCGACCAGGAGGATCGCGCCGTCGGCCATGGCCAGGGAGCGTTCCACCTCGCCGCCGAAGTCGGCGTGGCCCGGAGTGTCGATGATGTTGATCTTCACGCCGTCATGCATCACCGAGCAGTTCTTGGCCGCGATGGTGATGCCGCGCTCACGCTCCAGGTCCATGGAGTCCATGACCCGCTCCACTACCTCCTGGTTCTCGCGGAACAGTCCGCTCTGGCGGAACAGGGCGTCCACCAGGGTGGTCTTGCCGTGGTCGACGTGGGCGATGATGGCGACATTGCGCAGGGAATCGTTTCGTGTTTTCATGGGATTGCCGGGGATAAAGGTTGCGCGGGAATTTTGACGCCGGGGATCGCTCCGGCGGAGGCGCTTATAAGACACGCCCTCTCCGGTTGCAAGTGAAAATCCGCATGATTCCTCGCTCCAAGGCCTGGGAACGATGAAATGGCGAGAAGCTTCAAAGGGTTTGGCATGGCTGCTGCATGGACGAGATCAAGACCGATTTCCAGGGAGGGAGCGGCCATGCAACACATTCGTTTCATCTTTCTGGCTCTGGCGCTGACGGCACTGGGTGGTTGCGCCCTGCTGCCCTCGTCCATTCCTTCGAATTCCTACCGGCAGCCCGCCCGGCCCGTGACCGACAGTCACAACGTGGAGCGCTGGCAGGAGCAGTACGACCCCAAGACCCAACCCTACACCGTGCTCGGGCGTACCTACTATCCGTTGCCGGATGCCCAGGGCTACGACGAGGTGGGCGTGGCCTCCTGGTACGGCGACGACTTCCACGGCAAGAAGACCGCCAGCGGCGACATCTACGACATGTACGCGGTGTCCGCCGCGCACAAGACCCTGCCCCTGGGCACCGTGGTGCGTGTGACCAACCTGCACAACGGCCGCCAGGTGGACCTCCTGGTCAACGACCGCGGCCCCTTCGTGGACGGCCGGGTCATCGACCTCTCCTACGGCGCGGCCAAGCAGCTCGGCTCGGCCCGTCAGGGCATCGCCAAGGTGCGGGTCACGGCCATCGGCAGCTACTCCGCCCCGTCCTCCTACCTGGCCGGCAACAGCCGTCGGGCTCCGGCGCGGAGCGCCGAGTCGGCCCAGGGCTACTACATCCAGGTGGGCACCTTCGCGGTGGAGGAGAACGCCTACCGCCTGCGTGAACGCCTGGTCGGCTCCGGCTTCTCGGGCACCCGGGTGCGGACCATCATGCGTGGCGGCCGCGAGGTCTACCTCGTCCAGGCCGGAGCCTTCCGCGACATGGAGCAAGCCCGCGTGGCGCTCAACCGGCTGCGTTCCGAGTTCCCCGGCAGCTACATCGATTCCTGAGCGCGGCTCAGGCCGAGGCGGAAGCGGAAGTCAGGGTCTGGAACGTCCAGGCCTGGGCCTCCGCCTGACGTCGCGCCGTATCCGCACCCTCCAGTCCCAGGCGGCTGAGCAGATCCTCGGCCGTGCCCCAGTCCCCCGCCTCCAGGCTCGCGGCCATGTCCAGCCAGGACCGCGGCGGGTTGGGCTTGCCGAGCAGGGCGTCCGCGATCTCATCGTCCAGCGGCATGCCCGCGATGATCCGGGCCATTTCCATGCCCAGCAGGGCGTCCAGCCGGGAGAGCAGGCCCAGGAGGAACATGGAGTCGGGCGGCCGGGGAGAGCGTCTGGACTGTTCCGCGAGCGTCTCCAGAAGCCGGGCGCGCTGCACGGAGTTGGCGCAGATTTCCTTGGCCTTGGGGGTGGGCGAGAGATCCGAGAGGATCACGGCCATGAGCCAATGCCGTAGGGGGCGCTGGCCCAGGGCGGCGATGGCCTGGCCGATGGAGGATATCTTGAAGGGACGCGAGAAGTAGGCCGAATTGATGAACTGGAGCAGGCGGTAGCTCAGGGCCGCGTCGCTGGAGATGATCTTGGACAGGGCCGCGGTCTCGTAGTCCTCCTTGCTCAGTTCGGAGAGCAGTTTGACCCGGGAGGCCGCGGCTCCGGATACCTTGCGCCCGGAAAGGGTCTCCGGCCTGCTGAAATAGAATCCCTGGAACAGGGCGTAGCCCAGGCCCTTGACCAGGGCGTGGGTCTCGGCGTCCTCGACCTTTTCGGCCAGAAGCTTGCGGCCTTCGCGCGAGAGTCGCCGGGTGAGGGTTTCGATTTCGGCCCGGCCCTTGCCCCTGAGGTCCACCTTGATGATGTCGGCCAGGGCCAGGAACGGCTCCATGGCCGTCTCGCCGAAGTAGTCGTCCAGGGCCAGGACGTAGCCCGCCTCCTTGAGCTTGCCGCAGGCCGTCAGGATCGCCGAAGTGGGGGGCACGTCCTCCAGGATTTCCACCACGCATTGTTCCCTGGGCAGGGCGTAGGCCGCGCCTTCAAGCAGGAGGGCTTCCGGAAAGTTGATGAACAGCATGCAGGCCGGCGGCAGCCCGGCCTGGGCCAGGATGAAGCCGTCGGCCACCATCTTGGAGGTGGCCACGCTGGACTCGGAAAAAGCCGCGCTGGTGGCCTCGGCGCTGTGCCGGAAAAGCAACTCGTAGCCCCAGAGCCGCTCGGCCCGGTCGAAGATGGGCTGTCGGGCCACGAATACCGGCTCGATCTGGGGTTGCTCCTGCTGGGGCTGGATCGCGGGCTGCGTCACGAGAACTCCCGTCGGGTTTGAGGCCATTGTACCGTGAACGGGAGGGATTTCAACGGGAAATAGCCGAATCCGGCGGAAGCTGGGAAGCGAGGAAAGCCGGGACTTTCGGGGAGGGCTGAAGCGGGGAGGCCTAATTCCGTCGTTCCAGCCAGTAGTTCATGCGGGCCTTCGGCTTTTCCACCAATCCCCGGCAGATTTCCTTGTAGCGGTCCTTGATGGGCGCGAGGGCATTGCAGTCTTGACGGATTTCCCGGGCCATGCCGGCCTCGGCGTCCTCAACGGCCCGGTCGTTTTCCTCTCCCAGTTCCCGGGCCTGCCCCGCCAGTTTGCGGCTGATGCTCCGGTATCGTTCGGCCAGATCCTTGTCCAGGGGGCGCGTGGCCTCCAGGCAGTTGGCGATGACGTCGTAATAGGCCGCGCACTCCACGCATTCTCCGGCCATGTGGCGGCGGGCGGTGGGTTCGTCGAAGGCGCGGGCGGCCGTGGCGAGGGTCAGGACAAGGCTCAGCGTGAGGATGATCCGGGACATGCGCTCCCCCGATGGTGCGTTGCGGACGTTCGTTGCGCGGCAACGCTTGTAGCCTGCCTTGCGTCCGGATGCAATCGCCGGGGGCGGGATCAATCCTTCCAGCGTTCGCGGATCGCGCTGATATCCAGGATATTCGCGAAAAAAGCCTCCACCACGGCGGGATCGAACTGGCTGCCGGAGCCGGAGCGGATGATCTCCCGGCATTTTTCTTCCGGAAAGGCCTCCTTGTAGGGCCGGTCGCTGCCCAGGGCGTCGTAGACGTCCACCACGGCCACGATGCGGGCCATGAGCGGAATGTCCTCGCCTTGAAGTCCGAAGGGATAGCCCCGGCCGTCCCATCGTTCGTGGTGGCAGAGGGCCAGCATGCGGGCCAGCCGCAGGAGTTCGTTGCCGCCGCTGTCGAGCACGTGGTCCAGGTCGGCGCAGACCTTGCGGGCCTCGTCCTTGCTGGTCAGGGGGCCGAGGATTTCGCAACCGTAGGTGCAGTGGCGGCGCATGACCTCCCATTCGGCCTCTTCGAGCTTGCCCGGCTTGAGGAGGATGCCGTCCGGGATGCCGATCTTGCCCACGTCGTGCAGCGGCGCGCATTCCCGCAGCATCTCGCACTGGCTTTCCGACAGACCCATGGCCCGTCCCAGCAGTGCGCTGATTTCTCCGACGCGGATGACGTGGTGGCCGGTCTCGTTGTCCTTGTATTCGGCGGCGCGGCTCAGGCGCTGCATGATCTGGCGTCTGGCGGACTCCAGCTCCCGGGTGCGTTCGCGCACGAGATATTCGAGATTCTCCTGATATTCACGGTTTTCCCGGATCAACCTCGCCCGTTCGAAGACCTTGTCCAGGGTGTAATCCAGGATGTTCAGGTTGTGCAGCGGTTTGGTGATGAAATCCCAGGCTCCCTGGCGCATGGCGCGCAGTGCGTCCTCCACCACGCCCACGCCGGAGAGCACCACGATCGGGATTTCCGGGGCCGTCTGCACGGCGTGGCCGATGAAGGAGTAGCCGTCCATGACAGGCATGTTCAGGTCCACGACCACGGCCTCCACCGTGCTCAGGTTGGCCGTGAGCGTTTCCAGGCCCGCTTGGCCGTTTTCCGCCTCCAACGTCTCGTAGTCCAGGTCTTCCAGATGGGCGGCCAGGGAGCGGCGCAGTCCGGCCTCGTCGTCGATGATGAGGATGGCCATGTCATTCGCCCCCTTCCATGATTTCGCGGACCCGCCCCAGGATGCGTTCCACGTCGCTCGGCTTGAAAAAGACGTCTTTTTCCGTGATGCCCAGGCGGCGCAATCCTTCGGACAGGCTCAGGTCCACGGAACCGGTATGCACCAGAAAGTGGCGGCAGAGACGCCGTTCCCCGGCGGCGAGGATGAACGCCTCGCCGTTCATGCCCGGCAGGCGCATGTCCACCACGCAAAGGTCAGCGGGCTCCTCGGCCAACGCCTGCAAGGCCGCCTCTCCCGACTCGGTCGCGACCAAGCGGAATTCTCCGTAATCCTCGAAGTATTCCAGCAGCAGGCGACGGATGCGTTCCTCGTCATCCACGATGAGCACTCTGGGAAGCTGGTCGTTCATCTTCACGCCTCCTCGGCGGGCAGGTCGATGACGAAACGGGAGCCGGAGCCCGGCTTGGACTCGATGCGCATGGCGCCGCCGTGGCCCTTGGTCACGATGAAGTAGGACACCGAGAGGCCGAGACCCGTGCCCACGCCGGGCGCCTTGGTGGTGAAGAAGGGCTCGAATGCGCGGCGTTGCACCTCGGGGGGCATGCCGGGCCCGTTGTCCTCCACCTCGATGCGCAGGCTTCCGGGACGCCTGCTCAGGCGGATGGCGATGCGCGGCTCCTCGACGGGAGGGCGGGCCTCGGCCATGGCCTGGGCCGCGTTGCGCAGGAGGTTCAGGAGCACCTGCTCGATCTCGGTTTCGGTGCAATGGACGGCCGGAATGTCCGCCGCGTATTCCCGATCGATCCGGATGCGCTTGAAGTCGTAGCTTTTCTTCAGATCGTAGTCGCTTTGGGCCAGGGCCAGGGCCTTGTCCGCGATGGCGGCCAAGTCGCAGATCCTGCGCTTGGACTCGCTGCGGCGGCTGAAGTCGAGCATGTGCCGGATGATGGCCGAGGCTCTCAGGGCCGCCGACTGGATGTCTTCGAGGAAGACGTCCAGCTTGCGCATGCGCATGTAGCTGGCCACAAGTTCCAGATCCAGACCGATGGCCTGAGCCGCCTCCTGGTTCTTGACGAAGTCGGGCCGCGTCCTCTGAACGAGGTTCTGGGCGGCCTGGAGCACGATGCCGAGCGGATTGTTGATCTCGTGGGCGATGCCCGCCGCGATGCCGCCCACGGAGAGCATCTTCTCGGTCTGAATCATCATCTCCTGCATCTTCTTGGTCTCGGTGATGTCGCGGAATACGGTCAGGATGTGCGGCCGGCCGTCGAGGAGCAGAACCTGGCAGGACAGGGAGCAGCCGAGCGGCGCTCCGTCCTTGCGCCTGGCTTCGATTTCCAGATTCTCCACCTGGCCGCCGTCCCGCAGCGTTCCGAAGATCGCATCCCGGACCGCGGCGTTCTGGTAGAGGCCGAGTTCGCCGGTGGTTCGCCCCACCGCTTCGGTGTGCGTGAAGCCGAACATGCGGCTGAAGGCGTCATTGACGTCCAGCACCTGTTCGGTGGCCAAGTGGACCACGATGATGGCGTCCGGTGAGAGCCGGAAAAGCCGGGCGAACTTTTCTTCGGATTGGCGCAGGAGTTCCTCGGCCTGTTTGCGTTCGGAGATGTCGGCGTGGGTGCCGACCATCCGACTGGCGCGGCCTTCGGCGTCGCGCTCCACCACCCGGCCCCTGGAGAGAATCCAACGCCAATTTCCGTTTTTCTCGCGCTGGCGGAATTCGATTTCGTAGGGGGCGCCGTCCTCGAGGCAGGCGGCCAGGGCGGTCTCGGCCCGTTCACGGTCGTCGGGGTGAAGCATCCCGCGCCAGGAGTCCAGGGTGGCCGTAAACTCTCTCGGTTCATAACCGAGCATGGTGTAATAGCGGGGACTGTAGAAGGCCGTCCCGCTGGGGATGTCCAAGTCCCACAGCCCGTCGTTGGCCGCGTCCAGGGCCAGGGAGAAACGCTCCTCGCTTTTCCGCAGGCTTTCCATCTGTTCCCGTATGGTCCGTCCCATATCCAGGAGCAGGCTCACCAACGGGGCGAATTCGGCATGGCGGATGGGCGGTGGGGAGGGGGAAAAATCACCGGCCGCGTAAGCTCCGACAAGTCCATCCAAGGCGGCGAAGGGCTTGCGCAGGAGCGGCCTGAAGAGCACGACCTGGAGCAGGAACTGGAGCGTGATGGTCAGGGCCACCAGGCCGGCCCCGGCTCCGGCCATGGCCCAGAGCGCCTCACGGCGGGGAGTGTCGTTCAGGCCCAGGCGTACCGTGCCGATGACCTGGCCGTCGTGGATCACTTGCCCGAAACGTTCCAGAAGCAATTTCTCGCCCTTGGCGTGGCGGTAGATGGGTTCCCCGCGCGCGCCCAGAATCTCCACCAGCCCGACCACCTTGTCCTGGGCCAGGGCCTGACCCACGGCCCGCGCGGCGTCGAAGTCCAGCGACCAGAGCGGCACGGCAAGTGATTCGGACAGGAACGCGGCGGAACGCCGGGCCTGCTCCTCCATCTGCGCGTCGATCCGCTGCATGATGACCAGCAGGCCGGTTCCGAGGACCAGCAGGATCAGGACCACCGAGGTCATGGCCACCGAAAGGGAAAGACGTCCCGCCAGGGATCGCGGCGTGAGGGATGGCTTCATCCTGCCGGCTCTCCCCGCTGTCGTTTCCGTTGAGCGCCGGACGCTTCATCATCGAAGCATTTTGGGGAGACATTGAATCTGTCCGTACGGGCGGAACGAACAGCGGACGCATCTCCCATGCGTTGAGAGGAAGGTCTGTCGGCTCGTGCGCTCCGGCGAGAGGTCATGGCTTCGTCCTCCGCATGTACTCCTGGAAAATAGTCTGGGCGCGGCCGTCGCTCTGCAGACTTCGCACGGCCTCGCCCACGCGGCGCAACACTTCCGGGGGCGTGCCGGGATGGGCCGCGAGGTAATAGTCCCCCGCCCTTTGGGAGGGACTGTTTTGAACCACGGTATCCTCTTTCCCGGCATCCTTCAGCAGGGTGCCGAACACCAGGACATCGCCCAGGAAGAAGTCCGAGCGTCCCAATTCCAGGTGCTCGATGACCGCCTGCTTGTTCTGGTCCGGGAACAAGGTGACGTTGGCCTCGGGCACACCCCACTGGCGCAGGATTTCGGCGGTGAAATATCCCCGTATGGCGGCCACCCGGTAGCCGGCCAGATTCCCCCTCCCAACTTCGGCGAGTTCGCCGCGCGACCGCAGCCGGAAGAGGACCAGTTCGGCGGGGGCCAACGGCGCCACCCAGGCGAAACGGTGTTCTCGTTCCGGTGTCCGGGCCAGGCAGAAGATGAACACTCCGGGTTCCGTTTGGCTCCGCTCCACGGCCCTGTTCCAGGGCAGGAGTTCCAGCGTATGCGCGATTCCGGCGGAGTTGAGGGCCTCGGTCACGATGTCCGCGGCGATGCCGCGTATTTTCCCGTCTTCTTTGTAGCTGAACGGCTTCATCTGCTCGGTGACGAAGACGAGGTTTTGCTTGGCTGTGGAAGAGTTGCCGAAGGGGAGCGCCTCCGCGGTCGAGAGCAGCATCGCGGCGAGGAGAGCCCATAGGAAGATGGCAGGTCGGCCTGTCATGAGGGCATGATACTGAAAACGTCCACGCATGGAACGCGCTCCTGCGAAAAAAATAACATTGGTCGGGGATTTCCTTGCCCGGTTCATCTTGCGCCTCATTGCGTCGTGTCGCCGCCGCGCCGCGCCGCGTCGGTGGGCAGTTCGATGATGAACGAGGTGCCGACGCCCGGCGTCGAAACGACCTTCATGCGTCCGCCGTGGCTCTTGGTCACGATGAAGTAGGACACCGAGAGGCCGAGGCCCGTGCCCACTCCCGGAGCCTTGGTGGTGAAGAATGGTTCGAAGATGCGTCGCTGTATCTCGGGCGGTATGCCCGGGCCGTTGTCCTCGACCTCGATGCGAACGCCGGATGGAGAGCCCTTGACGCGCACGGCGATGCGCGGGGCCTCCCGGGGATGTTCCGCTTCCGCCATGGCTTGGGCCGAGTTGCGCAACAGGTTCAGAAGCACCTGTTCGATCTCCGTTTCGGTGCAGTTGATGGTCGGGAGGTCGTCATCCATGTCGACTTCCACGTTTATGTTTTTGAAATCGTAACTTTTTTTGAGATCGTAATCGCTTTGGGCCAAGCTCAGAGCCTTTTCGACGATTTCGTCCAGGTGACAGACCTTGCGTTTGGATTCGCTGCGGCGGCTGAAGTCGAGCATGTGTCGGATGATGGCCGAGGCCCGTTGCGCGGCGAACCGGATATCCTCGAGAAAGACATCAAGCTTGCGGGCCCGCATGTATTCGGCCAGTCGTTCCATATCGATGCCGACGTCCCGGGCCGCCTCCAGGTTCTTGGGAAAGTCGGGGCGCATCCGCTGGCTGAGGTTTTGGGTCGCCTGGAGCACGATGCCCAGGGGGTTGTTGATCTCGTGGGCGATGCCCGCCGCGATGCCTCCCACCGAGATCATCTTTTCTGTCTGGATCATCATCTCCTGCATCCGCTTGATTTCGGTGACGTCGCGCATCACGGCCATGATGTACGGCTGGTCGTTGATGGCCAACACCTGACAGGAAATGGAGCAGAGCACCGGGGAATCGTCCTTGCGCTTGAGTTCGAACTCGTAATCCTTCACGTGGTCGCTGGTGTGCAGACGCTCATAGAGTCGTTCGCGCGCGGCGGGATCACGGTAGAGCCGAAGTTCCAGGGCATCCAGTCCCAGGGCTTCCTCCCGGGAGTACCCGGTGAGATGGACGAAGGCGTCGTTGACGTCCGCCAGGCGTCCGCTGTCCAGATGCACGAGCATGATGCTGTCGGGCGAGAGCCGAAAGAGCCGGGAAAATTTTTCTTCGCTGGCCCGGAGGGCCTCCTCGGCCCGCTTGCGTTCGGTGATGTCCTCGATGGTGCCGTCCAGGAAGGCCGGGTGGGCCTCCGCGTCGAATTGCAGCGAGGCGTTGATGATGGCGTAGAATGGTGAGCCGTCCTTGCGCTTGAACTCGATCTCCAAGCTCGCGCCGCTGGGGGTGGCGAGGACCGCATCCAACAGGCGCTTGCGCATGGCCGCGCTGGGGTAGAGGTCGCGGGCCAGATCGTGGACCGAATCGAGGAGTTCGTCGCGGTCGGCGTAGCCGAGCATGTGCGCCAGTGTCGGGTTGACCTCCACGAAGCGGCCCTGGAAGGTGGTGCGGAAAATGCCGATGGGCGCATTGTTGAAGATGGCCTTGTATCTCTCCTCGCTGGCCCGGAGGGCCTGCTCGGCTCGCTTTTTGTCGGTCACGTCCACGGTCATGGACAGGGCGCAGCGTTCGCCGTCCACGGTGATGGGCACCGCGGAGTAGATGATGTGCCCGACGCCGCCGTCCTGCAGACGAACAGCGGCTTCGATGTTGTGGACCCCTTTGGATTCGTTGAGTCGGCGTCGGATTTCGGATTCGTCCTCCGAGGACGACACCAGAAGATCATATGGCTTGAGGGTCAGGGCTTCCGCCTTGGTCAGGCGGTTTTTTTCCAGGAAGGCGTTGTTCACGTCCAGGTATGCGCCGTCGTTCAGGCGGTTGATGGCGATGGAGTATGGCGCGTTCTCGAAAATGCTCCGGAAGCGGCGTTCGCTCTCGGTCACGGCGTCCTGGGCCCGCCGCATCTCGGTGATGTCGCGGCTCTCGCAGATGAACTGGCGGACGGCGCCGGTTTCGTCCGTGAATGGCGAGATCGAGAAGTCGATGATGTGCTCCTCGCCGTCGTGCCCCCGGTGTCGGACCTCGCGCCGGAAGACTTCTCCCCGCAAGCTTTTGCGCATGCCCTCCCGGCAGATGGCCTCGGCCTCGCTTGGATCGGGCCACCATGCCCCTGCCCAGAAGGGGACGCCCAGGAGGGCGCTGGGGGGAATGTTGATGAAATCCGAGGCGGTCCTGTTCAGGTTGAGGATGCGGCCTTGCGAATCCAGCAGGGCGATGAGCGCGAACGTCTGGTCCAGGATGGCCTGGGAAAGGGCTTCGGACTTGCGGCGGGCCTCCTGGGCCTCCTTGAGTTTGTGGATGTCCAGGTTCAGGCCGATGAGCCGCGTGGGACGCCCCTCGGCATCCCACTCCACGGCCCGGCCCTTGCCGAGCACCCAGCGCCAGCCGCCGTCCTGGGTGCTCATGCGGAATTCGGCCTCGTATTCCCCGTGGCCGCCCTGGGCGATATATTCCTGGAGGACATGGTTCACTCCGGCCACGTCGTCGGGATGGGCGAATGCGGCCCAGCCTTCGAACGTCTGGGGGGCGCAGCCCTCGCCATAGCCGAGCATGGTGCACCATTGGGGGCTGTAATACGCCTTGCCCGTGGCCGGGAAAAAATCCCAGATGCCCGCGTTGGTGGCGGTGAGCGCCAGCTCCAGGCGTTTGCTCTTGTCCAGGAGTTCCTCTTCGATCCTGTTCAGGTTGGCCACCTTCTCCCGCAGGCGGCGCTTGAGCAGCCAGCTCACGAGTCCCAGGGACAGGAGCAGCGCCAGGAGGAAGCCCGCGCCGACCTTGACTTGGCGGACCTGGTCGGGGTTGAGGACGCCGGGCTGCTCCAGACGGATCCATTTCTGGACGACTGCGTCGATGTCTTCCCGCGGCACGGCGGAAAGGGCCTTCTGCATGGCGCTGAACAGCAGGGGATATTTCTTGCTCACGGCGAAACTGATCGGATAGGTCAGTTCCGTGGTTCCGGCCACGCGCAGGTTGGGCAGTTTTTCCTGGTCGATGTAGTAGGCCGCCACGGCCAGGTTCTCAACCAGGGCGTCGACCACGCCGAAGGACACGTCCCGCAACGCCTCTTGGACGTTATTCTTCAGGACGATCTCGAAACTTCCTGTGTAGTGGTCGCGCAGGAAGCCCTCGGAGACGTACCCCTTGACCACAGCCACCCGCATGCCCTTGAAGTCGTCGAGTGTCCGGGCTCCGCTCTTCTCCCTGGTGGTGATGATGACCACCGGGATGTCGATGTAGGGGGCGCTGAACAGGGCGTAGCGTTCGCGTTCCGGGTTCCGCACGATGACCGGGGCGATGGCCGACTCGCCGCTCTCCAGGGACTTGAGCTGGGCGTTCCAGTCTCGTGAGGGAATCATGCGGAAGGTCACTCCGAGTTCATCGGCGATCAGGCGCATCACGTCCGCGCCCAGGCCTTCGAATTCCCCGGACAGTCCCTGGAATTCGATGGGCGGGAAGTTGCCGTCATACCAGAGGGCCAGATTGCCGCGATTGGCGTCCAGCCATTCGGTTTCGGCCTGGGTGAGTTCCACGCCGGAACGGGCGTGGCCTGGGAAGGAGAGGAGCAGAAGCAGGGGCAGCAGCAGGATCGGAAGGAAACGTCTCCCTGTCGGCATACCTTGCGTCCCTCCCCCCGTACCCGAGTTGCGCGGTGCCGCCGTTGCGCATGTTGGAACGCGCTCCATCAGTCTCCCGACAGCGAAGCCTCGTTCTGTGTTCATGGAAAACATCTTCATACATTTTAACGATGAATGAGAATGAGGAGGCTGTCAAGGAGGCCTGAGGCGATAGGCGGGGAAGTACGCGGGAAAGGAACGGAGATGCAGCGGCCGACCAATGCCGATGCTTGAAGAAACGAAAAGGGCCCCGGCTTTCGCCGGGGCCCTTTTCGTTCGATGGTGCCGAAGGGGAGACTCGAACTCCCACGGGGGAACCCCCACTAGACCCTGAACCTAGCGTGTCTACCAATTCCACCACTTCGGCACTCGGGAGGAGAGACGTATAGCCAGACCAGCCCCGCTTGGCAAGCTTTTTTTTCGACTTTTCTTCAACCGTCGATGATTCCCCTCTCTTCCATGGGGATGTAATCCCGCTTGGGCTCGCCGATATAGATCTGGCGCGGCCGATGGATGCGCAGGGTCGGGTTCTGATGGTCCTCGTACCAGTGGGCGATCCAGCCGGGCATGCGGCCGATGGCGAACATCACCGGGAACATGTTCACCGGGATGTTCAGGGCGCGCAGGATGAGGCCGGAGTAAAAGTCCACGTTGGGATACAGCTTGCGCTCGGCGAAATAGTCGTCGGCCATGGCCGCGGCGGCAAGGTTCAGGGCGATGTCCAGCAGCTCGTCATGCCGGCCCATCTTCTCCAGCAGCTCGTGGGCGGCCTGCTTGAGGATCTTGGCCCGGGGGTCGTAGTTCTTGTAGATGCGGTGGCCGAAGCCCATGAGCCGCATCTCGCGGTTCTTGACCTTCTCGATGACCGTGGGGATGGACATCTGGCCGTCGCGGATGCGGTGGAGCATGCGGATCACGCCCGCGTTGGCCCCACCGTGCAGACGGCCCCAAAGGGCGCAGATTCCGGCCGAAACCGAGGCGAAGAGGCTTGCCTGGGTGGAACCCACCATGCGCACCGTGGAGCAGGAACAGTTCTGCTCGTGGTCCGCGTGCAGGATGAAGAACAGGGTCAGGGCCCGCACGGCTTCCTGCGAGGGCTCGTGGAACCTGTTCGGGATCGAGAACATCATGTGCAGGAAGTTGCGGCAGTAGCTCAGGGCCGGGTTCGGATACATGAACGGCAGTCCCTTGGACTTGCGGTAGGCCCAGGCCGCGATGGTGCGCACCTTGCTGATGATCTTGGCCGCCGCCATGGTGAACTCTTCCTCGTTCTCGATGTCCACCAGTTCGGGGTGGTAGCAGCCCAGGGAGTTGATTACGGCCGAGAGGATGGCCATGGGATCGCCCTTGGAGGGGAAGCCCTCGAAGTGGTGGCGCAGACCCTCGTGCAGGAGCTCTTGTCCCCCCAGCAGCTCCCGAAAACAGGAGCGTTCTTCCTTGCTCGGCAGGTGGCCGAAGATGAGCAGCATGGCCGTCTCGATGAACGAGCCTTGGGCCGCGATCTGCTCAATGGGGTAGCCTCGGTAGCGCAGGATGCCTTTTTCGCCGTCCACGAAGGTGATGGCGCTGCGGCACGATCCGGTGTTGGCGAAACCCGGGTCGTAGGTGATGCAGCCGGAAAGACTCCGCAGTTGGGTGATGTCGATGGCCCGCTCCCCCTCGCTGCCCTCGAACATGGGCAGTTCGTATACGGTGCCGTCGATGGTCAGATAAGCGATCTTCGTCATACGGCGCATCCTTGATCCGTCAGGATTTCTTGCACGTCACGTTCCGCGCCGCCAAACGAAATTCGGCGGGGTGTCGGAAGGCATCCTTTTTCATCGTTTTCGGGGACGCGGCGACGCCAGGGGCGGGCAGTCCGCGAGACGGGGTACACCCTATGCAAAATGAAATACCCTGTCCAGAAGCATGTTCGGGGGCTGTTTTGCAAAAATGGCAAGCCGCCTATTCCGTGACCACCTTGCGCATGTCCAGGCCGAATTTGCGCATACGGTTCTGCACGGTGAGCCGGTTCACGCCCAGGATGCGCGCGGCGGCTGACTTGTTGCCGCCGGTCCGGCGCAGTGCCTCGACGAGTTCGACCTTCTCGCGTGGCGCTCCCGCCTCCTGGAAGATTGCCGCCGGGTCCGGCGCACAGGTTCCGGCCGCGCCGTGGGCGATCTGCTGGGGCAGATGCTCGGGGCCGATGAGCCCTTTGTCGCAGACCACGGAGGCGTACTCCAGGGCGCTTTTCAGCTCACGGACGTTGCCGGGCCAGGAATGCCGCGCCAGACGATCCAGGGCGTCCGGGGTCAGGCCCTCGACGGTTCGGCCGGAGGTGCGGTTCAGGCGCCGGATGAAGTGCTCCACCAGGAGCGGGATGTCCTCGCGACGTTCGCGCAGCGGCGGCAGATGGATGGGCAGGACGTTGATGCGGTAGAAGAAGTCCTGGCGGAAGCGTTTGGCGGCCACCAGCTCGGGCAGATTCTGGTTGGTGGCGGTGATGATCCGGGCGTCCATGGTCAACGGGCGGTTGTCGCCCACGCGTTCGAAGAGCTTGGTCTCCAGTACGCGCAGGAGCTTGACCTGGATGGGCAGGGGCACATCGCCCACCTCGTCCAGGAACACGTCGCCCCCGGCGGCCTCCTCGAAGCGGCCGGTGCGGTGGCGGTAAGCCCCGGTGAACGCACCCTTGACGTGGCCGAATATCTCGGACTCCAGCAGGGCGTCGTTGAAGGCCGCGCAATTGATCTGCACGAAGGGCCCGTCCCGGCGCGGCCCCAGGGCATGGATGGCCCTGGCCGCGAGTTCCTTGCCCGTGCCGGACTCTCCGAGGATGATCACCGGGGCGTCGCTTTGGGCCGCGCGCTCCAGGATTTCGTAGACCCGGCGCATGGCCGGAGAGCGGCCGATGAGTCCCTGAAAGCCCTCCTCGGCGTCCAGGATGCGCGACAGCTCCCGGATCTTCAGGTCGCGTTTGTCCAGTTCGCTGATGTCCGTGACCGTCTCCACCGCGCCGATGGCCCGGCCCTGGCTGTCCTGGAGGATTGCCGCGTTTTTGAGCACGTGGGCCAGGGTGCCGTCCTTGCGCTTCAGGTGGCAGCTTTTGAGGGTTTCACGCATGGTGTCGAAGAGGCGGCACCAGTGGGCCCGGCCCTCGGCCCGGGACTTGCGGCAGACGTCGCAGCCGAGCACGGAGCAGGGCTGGTCCATGAGTTCTTCCCGGGAGTAGCCCGTGATCCGCGAGAGGGCGTCGTTGACCATCATGATGCTGCCGTCCGGGCGGACGAGCATCATGCCGTCGTTCATGGTGTCGATGATCTCGCGCAGGTGGAGGTTGATTTCCTCTTCGGTCACGGCGTTCTCCCCATGTGTTTAGACATGTGTTAACATAGACATGCGAATCGCGCTTGGCAACGTCCGTTATTGAGGAGTGAAAAGGCGAGCGATGCGAGAGGGTTGCACCGGCGCCCCCGCTGGGCATGATTCATGCTTGTTTCCACTGTCCGGTCAAGGCCGGATATGGACCAATTTTCATATAAGGATATGAGGACGATGACGACGAAGAGTCGAGTTCCCTTGAACCGCCGGGGCTTTCTCAAGGCCCTGGGCCTGGGCGGGCTGACCCTCCTGGCTCCCGGCGCGGCCGGGGCCGGGACGAAGGGCTCGGACCGCGAACTGGTCACGGTCCTGGACCTCTCCAAATGCGTGGGCTGCGGGGCCTGCGTGGCGGCCTGCCGGGAGGGCAACGCGGCCAAGTTCCCGGAGCCGGTGAAGCCGTTCCCGGAGATGTTCCCCGCGCGCTCCAAGCCCGAGGACTGGTCGGACAGGCGCGATGTGGACGATCGGCTGACTCCCTACAACTGGCTCTACATTCAGAGCGTCGAGGTGGAGTGGAAGGGGGAGACGGTCGCCGTGAACATCCCCCGGCGCTGTCTGCATTGCGTCAACCCGCCGTGCGCCAACCTCTGTCCTTGGGGGGCGGCGGGCAAGCAGGCCGACGGCATCGTGCGCATCAACGACACGGTGTGCCTGGGCGGGGCCAAGTGCCGGGACGTCTGCCCCTGGCGCATTCCCCAGCGCCAGACCGGCGTGGGCCTGTATCTGAAGCTCCTGCCGCGCTTCGGCGGCAACGGGGTCATGTACAAGTGCGACCGCTGCCACGAACTGGTGGCCCGGGGCGAGAACCCCCGCTGCATCGCGGCCTGCCCCTATGGGGTGCAGAGCATCGGCCCGCGCTCCGAGATGATCGCCAGGGCACGCGACCGAGCCCGGGGCATGGACGGGTTCCTCTATGGCCTGACCGAGAATGGCGGTACGAACAGCATCTACGTCTCGCCCGTGCCTTTCGATCTGCTGGACGCCGCCCTGACCGAGGCCCGTGCCACCGGGCCGGGCCGTCCGCACTTGGGGACGGTGGCCGACAGCATGGCCGACGAGAGCAACCTGGCCTGGGCCACGCTCCTGGCCCCCGTGGCCGGAGTGGCCGCCGGAGTGCTCGGCTTGGCCGCGCGGACTGGCAAGGACAAGGAGGACGGTCATGACTAGGCGTCCGGGAGGCTCCCGGCTGGGGCGGGTTTATGTCTGGATCGCCGCCGGACTGGCCCTCACCGGCATGGCCCAGATGCCCATCTTCAAGAGGTATTACATCGCCGACCTGCCCGGTTTGGGATGGCTGGCGGATTATTACCTGACGAACAAGCTGCACTACGCCCTGGCCGCCGCGCTCCTGGCCGTCATGGGCTTCGCCGCCGCCCGTTGGCTTCGCGACTGGCGTTTCCATCGGCGGCTCACGCCCCTGGGGTTGGTTCGTGTGGCGCTCCTGGCCGGGCTGGCGTTGAGCGGCGGGTTGCGGGTGCTCAAGAACCGGCCGGAGCTGGCCTTCGACCCCCTGACCGTGATGCTGGTGGACTGGACGCACCTGGGCCTGGCCGTGCTGCTGGGAATTGTGGCCCTGGCCGCGGTGCTGACCGGACGCTCGCACTACGCCGCGCCGGACTCCTGAATCGGTCTTCCCTGAAAAGAAAGCTGGGCCCTTCAGGGCCCGGCTTTCTTACCGTTCGGCGCTGGTCCGTTCGCGTCAGCCGCCGAGCCCCGCCCCGGGGTGCATCTTCCGTCCCGTGAGCGTGGTTTCATAGCCGCCCAGGGCCTGGATGTCCTTCTGGAACTTTTTCGAACGCACCAGTTCCAGCAGGGCCAGGATGCGCGGATCCTCGGCATGGGCGCGTGGGATGACCAGGTCGTAGCGTTCCCGCGCCAGGGGCAGGAAGTCCAGCCCCAGGGCCTTGGCCGCCGCGTAGATGCCCAGGCCGCAGTCGGCCGCTCCGGTGAGCACGTTCACGGCCACGGCCATGTGCGTGAACTCCTCGCGGTCGTAGCCGCGTACCTCCTCGGGCCGGATGCCCGCGGTTTTCAGATGATGGTCCAGGAGAATGCGCGTGCCCGCGCCCTTCTGGCGATTGATGAAGAGCACGTCCGGCCGGGCCAGGTCGCTCACGGCGCTGATGTTCTTGGGGTTGCCCGGAGCCACGATGAGCCCCTGGTGGCGGATGGCCAGATTGACGACCAGGACCTCCACGTCCGGCAGATAGCGGAGCAGGAACGGAAAGTTGAAGTCCTGGGTCTCGGGATCGAAGAGATGGCTGCCCGCGAACAGGGCGGTGCCGTCGCGCAGGGCCGAAAGTCCGCCCATGCTGCCCACATGGCTGGAGACGAGCTGCATGGGCTCGGGCAGGCCCATGAGTTCGTTGCCGAGCATGTCGATCACGTTGTCGTGGCTGCCGATATGCACCAGCACGCGGTCCAGGTTCTCGCGCGGGGTCAGCAGCTCCACCCGTACCCGGGCGTCCTGCTCCAGACCCTCGCTGTCCGCCGGAATGCGCGTGAGGCCCTGGGCCTTGGTCAGGCTGGTGATCAACCCCGCGCCCCGGGGCAGGGGGGCGGCCACGAACTCCTGGCCCACGCGGCCCACTGCCAGGCGCACGACCTCCTCCATGCCGGGGCGGGAGGGCAGCTTGCGGGCCAGCCGGGCCGTGACTTCCGGCCGGGCCGGGCGCGCCGAGCGCGAGAGCCACGCCACCAGCGGGGCCAGCACGTCTTCCAGGCAGATCACCGCGCTCACCGGATAGCCGGGCACCCCCACGAGCAGCTTGCCGTTTTTGGCCACGGCCAGCAGGCTGGGCTTGCCGGGCATGACCGCGATGCCGTGGACCAGGATCTGCCCCAACTCCTCGAACACGGCTCGGGTATAGTCCTTGGACCCGGCCGAAGAGCCAGCGCCCACGCAGATGATCTGGCTTTCGCCGTCCAGGGCCTGGGTCACGGCGGCCTTGAGGGATTCGCGGTCGTCGGGCGCCGGCGGCGCGCAGACCGGATCCGCGCCCCAGGCGCGCGCCAGGGCCGCGAAGACCTGGGAGTTGGACTCGATGACCTGACCCGGCGCGGGGGTAGGCTTGGAGCGGAAATCCAGAACCTCGTCGCCGGTGGGGATGAAGGTCAGGCGGACCCGGGCGCGGACCTCGACCTCGAAGATGCCCGCCGAGAGGAGCGCCCCGATGTCGTAGGCCGAGAGGGTCCGGTTCTGGGGCAGGATCATCTCCGTGGCCACGATGTCCTCGCCGATGCGGCGCACGTGTTGCCAAGGAAAGGCCGGGGCCTCCAGAAGAACGGCGTCGCCGTCGGCCCTGACCACGTGTTCGACCATGACCACGGCGTCCATTCCCGAAGGCAGGGAATTGCCGGTGTTGACCTCCACGTAGTCCGTGCCCTTGCGCAAGGTCACGGGGCTGCCGTCGCGGGCGGTGAAGGTGGACTCGGCGCGCACGGCGATGCCGTCCATGGCCGCGGCGTGGAAGGTGGGCGAGGAGCAGCGGGCGATCACCGGCCGGGCCGTGACCCGGCCCAGGGCCTCGTGGGCGGCGACGGTTTCGACGCCCAGCAGGGCGTCCCGGTTCAGGGCCTTCCTGGCGCGTTCCACGGCCTCGGCCACGGGAACGGTGGTCAGGTAGATGTTGCGCTCGTCCATGCGGGCAGCCTCCTAGCGGTGGAATTGGCCGTTTTCGTACAGGACCAGACTCGATCCGCCCGCCAGCCGGGCGGTGACGGTCTTGCTCTCCGTGTTCACGAGATCCCAGTGCAGAGCCGAATCGTTGAACCCCAGGGCCGCTTTCTTCTCCTCGTCCAGCGTGGACTGGTCTCCGGCGAAGGTGTCGGCGTAGGAGGCTCCCACGGCCACGTGGCAGTTGCCGTGCTCCCCGCCGAAGTTCTCGTCGAAGAGGGTGTTGGCCATGAAGGCGCTGATGCGCGAATGGCGGCGGTCGGTGAGCGAGAATTCGCCCAGCCGTCCCGCGCCTTCGTCCATGGTGAGCTGCTTCTTCACGAAGTCTTCGCCTTCTTCGGCGGTGGCCGTGGTCACGGAGCCGTTCTCGAAGGTCAGGCGCACGCCGCGCACGAGGTTGCCGGAGCGGTAGGAGGGCTGGTCCGCGTGATAGGTTCCCCGCGTGCCGCGCCAGTCCGGCGAGAGGAAGATCTCGAAGCTCGGGATGTTGTGGCCCGAGACGCCGAGCCAGCGGCGTTGTTCGCCGGGGGTCACGGTCAGGTCCGTGCCCTCGGACTCCACGCGCAGGGAGGCGATGGGCAGAGAGTTGAGCCAGTCCTTGACCTCCTGAGCCTGGGTGAACAGCTCACGCCAGCGCCCCACGGGGTCGGCCTGGTCCAGGAAACAGGCCGCCTTGATCTGGGCCGCGTAGTCTTCCAGGGGCAGCCCGGCCGCGTCGGCCATGGCCCGGGTGGGCCAAGCGCATAGGGTCCAGCCGAACTGGCCGCGCTGTTCGCGCTTGTCCATGACGTCGCGCAGGAATTTGCGGGCCACGGCGGCGGTTCCGATCTTCTTCGGGTCCACTCCGGCCAGGTGGGTCAGCGAGGCGGGCGCGATGAGCGAGATGAGGCCGTTCAGGTTCTCGAACAATTCCCGTTCGCCCGGGGGCACGTCGGCCACCTGGGCCTCGCTGCCCAGGCTGTAGAAGTTCTTTTCCATGCCGGGGGTGAGGTTCAGGCGCTGCACGGGGTTGAGCCCCTTCTCCAGAAGCAGGGCGTATACCGCCTCGGCCAGGGGCAGGGCGTCCAGGTCGTAGCGCAGCAGAACCCGGTCTCCGGAAACGTAGGGCTTGGTCCGGGCCGTGATCAGGCCCCACCAGAGGGTTTCGGCGTAGGCGCGCAATTCATGGGGCTGAAACATCGAGTCTCCTCGGTTGGTTGTCTTCGGCTCTGTCCGACATAATAAAGGATGCGCGGGCAAAGCTCAACAAGCACCGGGAGTTGCCGGGCGGCGGCTTCTCCTTGACAGGGAAGGGAGCCGAGGCTATCAGCACCAGAACCCGGCGGGCCGGGAAAACCCCGCGCCGCGCCGCCGGAGCCCGGAGACCGGGCGGATGAGACCAAGGGAGCATGCTCCCAGATAACCCCGGAGGATACAATGGGTTACAAGATCACTGTGGACGTGGACAAGTGCATCGGCGACGGCGAGTGCGTTGATGTCTGCCCCGTGGAGGTCTATGAGCTTCAGGACGGCAAGGCCGTTCCGGTGAACATGGAAGAGTGCCTGGGTTGCGAATCCTGCGTCGAGGTCTGCGAGCAGGACGCCATCACCGTCGAGGAAGAATAGTCGTCCGGTCCGGGCGGGGTTTCGGCCCCGCCCGGGCTTGCCCGGAAACGGCCGCGAGGCCGCTCCGGCCCGCCCGCCCACGGGCGTCCTGAACCGGGTCTTCTCCCGGTTTTTTTGTTTTTCTCCCGCTCATTTTCCGGTTTGACGAGCCGGGAAAATGCATTACCTTTCGCGGCAGCCGGGCCCGCCCCGGACAATCCGCCCAGGAGCAGAGCACATGTCGCTGGACTTCACCGAATTCTTCAAGAAATACGAGGCGATCATAGGCGAGGCCGACAAGGTCTTCGAGACGGTCAAGGTCCAATCCGGGGACCGGGTGCGCTGCAAGGAAGGCTGCAGCGATTGCTGTCACGCCCTCTTCGACCTGACCCTCATCGAGGCCCTCTACGTCAACCACCATTTCAACTCCTCCTACTCCGGCCTGGAGCGTTCACGCATCCTGGACCGGGCCGACGAGGCCGACCGCGCCGTGCACAAATTCAAGCGCGACATGTTCAAGGCCTCCCAGGCGGGAACCTCCACCGAGGACATTTTGCGCGAGGCCGCCCGGGCCAAGGTCCGCTGTCCGCTGCTGAACGACGACGACCTGTGCGCCCTCTACGCGCGCCGTCCCGTGACCTGCCGCATCTACGGCGTACCCACGGCCATCGGCGGCGCCGCGCACACCTGCGGTCGTTCCGGCTTCGAGCCCGGGGGCAAGTATCCCACCGTGTTCCTGGACAAGCTCCAGGACCGGCTCTACCTCCTGAGCCACGAGCTGGCCACGGCCATCGGCAGCCGCTACCGTGAGCTGGGCGCGGTGCTCGTGCCCCTGTCCATGGCCCTGCTGACCAGCTACGACGAGGAATATCTGGGCCTGGCCGCGCCCAAGGCCGAGCCCAAGCCGGACTTCTCCGCCGCCCTGCTCAAGGAGCCGGTCAAGGATGAGGCCTGCGGCTCCTGCGACAAGGATTCCTCGGCCTGCGCCTCCTGCAAGGAGAAATCCTTCAGCATCACCATCGGCGGCCCGGATGCGGGCGGCAAGGAGGACTGAGATGGGCACCATGACCCCGGAGCAGATCGACGAGCAGAAGAAGCTCATGTACGAGAAGCTCTCGCCCCGGCGGCGCAAGTTCGTGGACAAGATCGGCTACGAGAACTGGGATCCGTTCCAGAAGCCCTTCGATCCCATCGACATCCGCCGGGATGTGACCGGGCACACGCCGCAGGAGCTGTATTCCGCGTTCATCAAGTCGCGGCCCAAGCCGCCCACGCCGGATTACGCCTCGACCATCGCGGAGTTCACCGTGGTCATGATCCACAACAGCGAGCGCATGCGGCCCATCTACGATTTCTGTCTGTGGTATTCGACGATGCTGGAAAAGTACGGCAAGACCCTGTAACCGCGAGGACCATCCCATGTCCGAACAGCAGTTCGCCAACGTGGACGAATACATCGCCGACCTGAAGGCCAAGCTCCAGAAGAACGGGGAGTGCGGCAACACCTGGTACAATCTGGGCGTGGCCCTGCTCTCCAAGCGCGACTTCCTGGAGGCCGAGCGGGCCTTCCGCGAGGCCGTGGGCAACTCGCCCAAGCTGGCCGAGGCCTATGTGCAACTCGGCGGCATCGCCATGCACCGGGGCGATCTGGGATCCTGCCTGAGCTACAACGTTCAGGCCACCCAGGTGCGGCCCTTCTTCGCCGTGCCCTGGGGCAACATCGGCTTCTGCCATCTTCAGCAGGGCGACTCGGAGAAGGCCGTCAAGGCTCTGGAGAAGGCCATCAAGTACGACCCGAACTTCGTGCAGGCCATGGCCACCAAGGGCAGCGCGCATTTCCAGCGCGGTGAGCTGGACGACGCCGCCCGGGATCTGGAGAAGGCCGTGTCGCTTCAGCCCATGTTCGGCCCGGCCTGGAACAACCTGGCCCTGGTGCATGCCGAGAAGGGCGAGTGGGCCAAGGCCGACGAGTGCGTGAAGAAGGCCCAGGAATCCGGCTACGAGGTTCCGGCCGAGTTCCTGCAAGAGATCGCGTCCAACCTCTAGCACGGGGTCCGCGTCCATGTCCGGTTTCCGGCAGCTGAAGCAGACGGTTCGGGCGATCCTGGCCGCGCCGGACTGGAGCGCCCGCCTGGACGAGCTGGCCGCCTGGCCGCCTGCGCAGCTCACCGGGCCGCTTTTCGGACTTCTGCTGGACCGGGACGAGGAGATCCGCTGGCGGGCGGTGGAGGCCTTCGGGCTGACCGCCGCGCGGCTCGCCGACTCCGGCATGGAGCAGGCCCGGGTGCTCATGCGCTCGTGCATGTGGCGGCTCAACGAGGAATCAGGCAACCTGGGCTGGGGCATCCCGGAGTGCATCGGCGCGAGCCTCGCGCGGCACGAGGGCCTGGCCCGGGAATATCACCGCATCCTCTGTTCCTACATTTTCGACGACCCGGCGCGGGACGGCAACTATCTGGACCACGCCCTGCTGCGGCGCGGGGCCTACTGGGGCATCGCCCGCCTGGCCCAGGTCCGGCCCGCCTTGGTGGAGTCGGCCCGACCGTTCCTGCTGACGGCCCTGAACGACGCCGACCCGGGCAACCGGGGGCTGGCGGCCTGGGCCCTGGGCATCCTGGGGGCCGCCGAAGCCCTGTCCGGGCTGCGCGCCCTGGCGGGGGACGAGGCGTCCTTCCCGTTGTTCCGCGACGGGGAAGTGCGCCGGGCCACGGTGGGCGGGCTGGCCGAGGAGGCCGCCGGGATCGTGGAGAAATCCGCTTGACAAAAAACGGGCGGCTCGCATATAGAAGCGTTCCCCCGGAGGAAATAGGCGCGTAGCTCAGTTGGTTAGAGCACTAGCTCGACACGCTAGGGGTCAGGAGTTCAAGTCTCCTCGTGCCTACCATATTTGAACGGAAGGGAGGCCCATGCCTCCCTTTCGTTATCTTGCGCCGCGAACGGGGAAAGCGCGCGGGAAGGAGTGAAGTCGTGCAGGTCGAGGTCGCGGGACAGAATGTCGAGGTGGAGAAGGGTGGCGTCATCGGTGACGTGCTCAAGTCCGTTCTGTCCAACAAGCAATACAAGAATACCGTTGTCGCCCGCTGCGGCGGAGCGCTCCTGGACCTGACCGCCCCCGTTCCCGAGGACTGCCCGGCCCTTGAACCCGTCTCCGCCGAGAGCCCCGAGGGACTGGACGTGATCCGTCACTCCACGGCCCACCTCATGGCCGAGGCCGTGAAGAAGCTCTTCCCCCAGGCCAAGGTGACCATCGGGCCGTCCATCGAGAACGGCTTCTACTACGATTTCGAGTTCGAGCGTCCATTCACGCCCGAGGATCTGGAGGCCATCGAGGCCGAGATGACCCGGAGCGTGGGCGCGGACAAGCCCTTCTCGCGCCGGAACGTCACGGCGGACGAGGCCTCTCGGTTGTTCGACGCCGAGGGCGAAAATTACAAGGTGGAGCTGATCCGCGACCTGGGCGCGCCCGAGGTTTCCCTCTACACCCACGGCGGTTTCACCGACCTCTGCCGGGGCCCGCATGTGCCCCGCACGGGTCTGCTCAAGGCCTTCAAGCTGCTCACCGTGGCCGGAGCCTATTGGCGCGGCGACGAGAAGAACCCTCAGCTCCAGCGCATCTACGGCACGGCCTGGGCCAACCCCAAGGATCTGGCCAAGCATCTGCACCAACTGGAGGAGGCCAAGAAGCGCGACCACCGCAAACTGGGAACCCAGCTCGACCTGTTCAGCTTCCACGAGGAGGCCGGGGCGGGCTTCGTCTTCTGGCATCCCAAGGGCGCGCTCCTGCGGGCCATTCTGGAGGACTTCGAGCGCAAGGAGCACCTCAAGCGCGGCTACGAGTTCGTGCAGGGCCCGCTGCTGCTCAAGCGCGACCTCTGGGAACGCTCGGGTCACTACGACAACTACCGTGAGAACATGTATTTCACGGAGATCGACGAGCAGGCCTACGGCGTCAAGCCCATGAACTGCTTGGCGCACATGATCATCTACAAGTCGCGCATCCGCAGCTACCGCGACCTGCCCAAGCGCTTCTTCGAGCACGGCGTGGTCCACCGCCACGAGAAGTCCGGCGTGCTTCACGGGCTGTTGCGCGTGCGTTCCTTCACCCAGGACGACGCGCACATCATCTGCCGCCCGGACCAGCTCCAGGACGAGATCATCGGCGTGGTGAACTTCGTGCGCGACGTCATGAGCCTCTTCGACTTCGACTTCACCGCCGAGATCAGCACCCGGCCGGAGAAGTCCATCGGCAGCGACGAGGACTGGGAGCGCGCCACCGAAGCCCTGACCAACGCCCTGGACACCATGGGCCTGCCCTATGAGATCAATGAGGGCGACGGCGCCTTCTACGGGCCGAAGATCGACATCAAGATCAAGGACGCCCTGGGCCGCAGTTGGCAGTGCGCCACGGTGCAGTGCGACTTCACCTTGCCCGATCGCTTCGATTTGATGTATGTGGGAGAGGATGGGGACCGCCATCGCCCGGTGATGATCCACCGGGTCATCCTGGGGTCGGTGGAGCGCTTCATCGGTGTGCTCACCGAGCACTTCGCCGGAGCCTTCCCGGTCTGGCTCTCGCCGGTGCAGGCCCGCATCGTCACCGTCACGGACGCCCAGAACCCGTTCGCGGAAAAGGTCTTGCGGTTTTTACGGGAAAAGGGCATTCGTGCCGAAGCGGATTTGCGCAACGAAAAGCTGGGCTACAAGATTCGCGAGGCCCAGCTTGAGAAGATTCCATACATGCTTGTCGTCGGCGACAAGGAAGTGGAGGCCGGGGCTGTCAACGTGCGTCTGCGCGAAGGCGGCGATCCCGGCATGAAGCCGCTGGAAGACGCGGCGGCCATGATCCTTGACGCCGCCCAGGAACCTTTCAAACGCGGAGGGATGCGCTATAGCTTTTCCACGGCGACAGGGCCCGCCGATTAAGGATGATGGAGTCCGCCGCAACGAGCGGATTCGCATTCCTCAGATCCGGGTCATTGACGATGATGGTTCCCAGCTCGGGATCATGGCCACGGCTGACGCTTTGCGTCACGCTCAGGAGAAGGGTCTCGACCTCGTGGAGGTTTCGCCCAACGCCGATCCGCCGGTCTGCCGCATCATGGACTTCGGCAAGTTCAAGTACCAGCAGCAGAAACGGCAGCAGGAAGCCAAGAAGAAACAGACAGTCATTCAGATCAAGGAAGTGAAGTTCCGGCCCAAGACCGACGAGCACGACTACCAGACGAAGCTCAAGCATATCAAGCGCTTCCTGGAAGACGGCGACCGCGTCAAGGCCACCGTGTTCTTCCGGGGGCGGGAGATCGTGCATAAGGACAGGGGACAGAACATGCTGGACCGCGTGGTGGAAGACCTGCGCGAGATAGCGAAGATGGAGCAGGGGGCCCAGTTCGAGGGCCGGACCATGAACATCATGCTGGCCCCGATCAAGAAATAGGCGACGGCCGGTTTTTCCGGTTGTTCATTTAAGGAGGAAAGAATGCCCAAGCTCAAGACCAACCGCAGCGCCGCCAAGCGCTTCAGCGTCACGGGCAGTGGCAAGTTCAAGCGCCGCCGCAAGAACCTGCGCCACATCCTGACCAAGAAGAACGCCAAGCGCAAGCGTCGTCTCGGCCAGTCCACCGTTGCGGACTCCACCAACGAGAAGGGACTGCGCCGCCTGATGCCCTACGCCTAGGCGTAGCTGAAACGAACCCAAAGACTCTGGTCCACCCGCCAAAGCCCACGCGGCAGTTGGGGGGTCCAAAGCGAATTCGGAGGAACGAGCAATGAGAGTCAAACGTGGTCTCGCCGCCCATCGGCGACACAAGAAATTCCTGAAGATGGCCAAGGGCTACCGTGGTTCCGGGCGGCGTTTGTACGTCACCGCCCGGGAGCGTGTCGAAAAGGCCCTGGTTTTCGCCTACCGCGACCGCAAGAACCGCAAGCGCGAATTCCGCAAGCTCTGGATCGTGCGCATCAACGCCGGCGCCCGCCTGTGCGGCCTGTCCTACAGCCGTATGATGAACGGCCTGAAGAAGGCCGGAATCGAGCTGAACCGCAAGGTGCTGGCCGACATGGCCGTGCGCGACAAGGACGTGTTCGCCAAGATCGCCGAGGCCGCCAAGGCCCAGGTGGCGTAGACGGTGGCCAAGGACATCCGGTCCTTTCTGGAATCACTGGACGACCTGGCCCGGGCGTGTGAAGAGCGCCGGGGCCAGGTTTCTTCCTTGAAGGATCTGGAGGAACTGCGCGTCGAATTCCTCGGCCGCAAGGGGCGCCTGGCCCAGTGCATGCTGGACCTGCCCGGCATGAGCGCCGAGGACAAGCCCACCGCCGGCCGCAAGGCCAACGAGATCAAGGCCGCCCTCACCGAGATCATCGAGGGCCGCGAGCGCGAGCTGGCGGCCGCCGAGGCCGGGGCCGCCCTGTCCCGCTTCGACCCCACGCTGCCCGGCCGTCGTCCCCAGCAAGGCTCCCTGCACCCCGTGACCCTGGTGACCCAGGAAATCTGCGACGTGTTCGCGGGCCTGGGCTTCGACGTGGTCTCCGGGCCCGAGGTGGAGAGCGACTGGTACAATTTCGAGGCCCTGAACATCCCGCCCGAACATCCGGCGCGGGACATGCAGGATACCCTCTACGTCTCGGAGTCCATCGTCCTGCGCACGCACACCTCGCCCCTGCAGGTGCGCACCATGCTCGCCCGCAAGCCGCCGGTGGCGGTCGTTGCCCCTGGCAAGGTCTACCGCCGCGACTCGGACATCACCCACACGCCCATGTTCCACCAGATCGAGGGCCTGCTGGCCGACCGCAAGGTGAGCATGGGCGACCTGCGCGGAACGCTCACGGCCTTCGTGCGCGCGGTCTTCGGCGCGGACACCCGGGTGCGCTTCCGGCCGAGCTTCTTCCCCTTCACCGAACCGAGCGCCGAGGTGGACATCTCCTGCGTGCTCTGCGGCGGCAAGGGGCACGTCGGCTCGGAGCCCTGCCGCGTGTGCAAGCGCACGGGCTGGGTGGAGATCCTGGGTTGCGGCATGGTCGATCCCAACGTCTTCGCCGCCGTCGGCTACGATCCCGAGGAAATCACGGGCTTCGCCTTCGGCATGGGCGTCGAGCGCGTGGCCATGCTCAAGTACGGGGTCAACGACCTGCGCATGTTCTTCGAGAACGACGTCCGGTTCCTGGAACAGTTCGCCTGACCCGGGGGGCGCCGCGCGCGTCCCCGTTCGGCATATTCCCCGGGCCGTCGCGGCGTGCCGCGCCGGCCCGGCCTGTTGCAAGCGTCGGGAGTGGGCTTGGGGAAGGCCCGCATCCCGCAAAGGGGCCTTCCCCGGAGTCCGTCCATGCTCATCTCTCTTTCCTGGCTGCGTGAGTTCGTGCCCTACGAGGGCGACGTTCAAAACCTCGGTGACCGGCTGACCATGCTCGGCCTGGAGCTGGAGGGCATCCACGACCCCTTCGCGGAGATCGCCCAGGTGGTCGTGGGCCACGTGACCGAGTGCGCCAGACACCCCGAGTCCGATCATCTTTCCGTCTGTTCCGTCGACATCGGCACGGGCGAACTCCTATCTATAGTCTGCGGCGCGCCCAACGTGGCCGCCGGGCAGAAGGTGCCCGTGGCCCCCGTGGGCAGCACCCTGCCCGGCGGGCTGCAGATCAAGAAGGCGAAGCTCCGCGGCGTGCCCTCCATGGGCATGATCTGCTCCGAGCGCGAACTGGGGCTCTCCGAGGCCCACGAGGGCATCCTGGTCCTGCCGGACTCCTGCGGCGTGGGCCGGCCCCTGACCGAGGCCCTGAACCTGGAGCGCACGGTCCTGGACATATCCATCACGCCCAACCGCGCGGACTGTCTGAGCGTGCTCGGCATCGCCCGGGAGACCGCCCTGGCCTTCGGCCTGCCCCTGACGATGCCGTCCTGCGCGGTGGAGGAAGGCGGCGAGGACGCGGCCGGACTGCTGGCCCTGGAGATCGCGGACGGCGAACTCTGCCCCCTGTATCAGGCCCGGCTGCTCTCCGGCGTGCGCATGGGCAAGGCCCCGGACTGGATGCGCTACCGGCTCACGGCCGTTGGCCTGCGGCCCATCAGCAACATCGTGGACGTGACCAACTACGTCATGATGGAGCTGGGGCATCCCCTGCATGCCTTCGACCGCGACCTCCTGGCGGGCGCGAAAATACGCGTGGCCCCGGCCATCGACGGCATGCTTTTCACGACCCTGGATGGCCAGGAGCGCAAGCTCTTGGCCTCGGACCTGCTCATCTGGGACGGTGAGAAGCCGGTGGCCCTGGCGGGCGTCATGGGCGGCCTGAACAGCGAGATCGGCGACGGGACCACCGAGGTGGCCTTGGAGTGCGCCGTGTTCCGGCCCGGAACCATCCGCCGCACCGCCCGCCGCCTGGCCCTGCCCAGCGAGGCGTCCTACCGCTTCGAGCGCGGCGTGGACCAGGTGGGCGCGCGTCTGGCCGTGGATCGCGCGGCCCGGCTCATGGCCGAGGTCTCCGGGGCCCGCGTCCTGCGCGGCGTGGTGACCGCCGAGCCCAAGCCCTGGACGACCCGGGTGCATGGATTCCGCCTGGGGCGCTGCAACGATCTCCTGGGCCTCGAACTGGCCCCAGAGTTCGCCCGCGAGACGTTCACACGCATGGGCTGCCTCGTGGACGAGTCCGACGCCGCCCGCTGGTCCGTGACCACGCCGCCCTGGCGGTTGGACCTGGAGCGCGAGGTGGACCTCTCCGAGGAACTGGCCCGGGTGTACGGAGTGGACCGCATTCCGGCCGTGCTTCCGCGCGTGGCCAAGTCCCTGGACGTCGTGGGCCGGGAGGAAGGCGAGTTCGCCTTCAACCGCCGGATCAAGGCCTGGGCCTCGGGCGTGGGCCTGCGCGAGGTGGTCAACTACAGCTTCGTGGGCCAGAAGGATTTGGACCTGCTTTGTCTGGAGGGCGGCTGCCGTATCGCCATCGCCAACCCGCTCACCGAGGAGCAGAACGTCCTGCGCACGGCAGTGGCCCCGAGCCTGCTCCAGAACCTCAAGCACAACATCGCCCAGGGCAATGCGCGGCTGCGGCTGTTCGAGCTGGCCCGGGTGTACTTCGAGGACCAGGATTCGGAGACCCGCGCCCGAGAGCACACCCGGCTGGGGATCCTTTTGCACGGTCCGCGCTTCGCCGAGGATTGGCCCTGGCCCTTGGAGGACGCCGATTATCTCGACGCCAAGGGACTGGTCGAGGGGCTTTTCGAACACCTCAAGCTGGGCCGCCCGGAGTTTGCCGCCCTGGACGGGCACTGCTTCCTGGAACCCGCCGTGGCCGTGAGCCTGGAGGGCAAGACTCTGGGTACGCTGGGCCGGGTCAAGGCCGACATGGCCGACGCCCATCACGCCCGCCGCGAGGTCTGGATGGCCGACCTGGACGTGGACCTTCTCCGCGCGCTGCACACGGCCCGCAAGGTCGAGTTCCGGCCGCTGCCCACCTTCCCGCCGGTGCGCCGGGACGTGACCGTGACCTGCCCCGGCGGCCTGGCCGCCGAGTCCGTGCGCCGGACCATCCAGGAACTCCGTCCGCAGTTCCTGGAGAGCGTGGAAATGGTCGACCTGTTCACGCCCGCCCCGGACAAGGACGAGCGCAACCTGACCTTCCGCCTGACCTACCGTCACTCGGCCCGGACCCTGAAGGACAAGGAAGTGGACAAGGAACACGGCAAGATGGTCGACGGGTTGCTGCAAAAGCTGCCGGTTCGGCTGTAGGCGTTTCCGCCGTTCAGAATCCAGGGGGCTCCGGCCCCCTTTTTTTCGCTTGTTTCAGGTGTTCCCCGCGCCCCCTTCCTCTGCTATTGTTCCCTCATGGACGGGAAATCCGGCTCCAAGACCTACAAGATCGGCCAGGCCGCCGAACTGCTCGGCATCAAGCCCTTTGTGCTGCGCTTCTGGGAGGGCGAGTTCCCCCAGTTGGAGCCGTTGCGCACGGCTTCGGGCCAGCGCATGTACAGCGAGGAGCAGCTCGGGCTGGTGCGTGAGATCAAGCACCTGCTCTACGACGAGGGCCTGACCATCGAGGGCGCGCGCAAGCGCCTGGAGGAAAAGGGGCCCAGCGACCTGCTGCGCGAAGTGCGCGACGAGCTGCTGGCCATCCGCGACCTGCTCGCGGGCAAGGACGGTTTCAACACGGAGGTGCGCTCATGAACAAATGGCTCAAGTATGGATTGCTGACCCTCGGTGTGGGAGTGCTGCTCCTGGTGATCGGGGCGGTGATTTTCGTGAGCACCTTCGACCCGAACCAGTACAAGACCCAGATCGCCGAGGCCGTGAAGAAGGCCACGGGCCGCGACCTCGCCTTTCAGGGCGACGTGAAGGTGTCGGTCTTTCCCTGGATCGGGGCCGACGTGGGCGGTGTGACCCTGGGCAACGCCCCCGGCTTCGGCGACAAGCCCATGGTCAGCTTCACCTCGGCCAAGGTCCGCATCAAGCTTTTGCCGCTCCTCTCCGGCAGTGTGGAGATGGGCAAGGTGAGCCTGGACAACCTGACCCTCAACCTGGCTCGGGCCAAGGACGGGCGGACCAACTGGGACGACCTCGCGGGCAAGGGCGAGGACAAGGGCGCCGCTCCGGCGTCGGCGCCATCCAAAAGCGGCGGGGAATTGTCCCTGGCCGTGGGCGGACTGGCGATCACCAACGCCAACATCTTCTGGGAGGACGCCAAGGAAGGCAAGAGCTACGCCGTGCGCGAGGTGAACCTGGAAACCGGGGCCATCGATCCCGGCGACCCGTTCGACTTCAAGCTCGCCTTCGCCCTGGACAGCACGGAGCCCGAACTGCGGACACGCAACGTCCTCTCCGGCGTCGCGACCCTGGACACCGGCGCGAAACGCTATGCGGTGAAGGATTTCAAACTTTCGGTCCAGGCCCAGGGCAAGGCCGTGCCCGGCGGCAAGGTCGAGGCGGTCCTGGCCGCGGCCCAGGCCCAGACCGACCTCAAGGCTCAGACAGGTGGGCTTTCCGGCCTCGTGTTCACGGCCTACAACCTGAAGGTCACGGGTCAGGCCGATGCGGCCAAGATACTGGACGGCCCCGAGGCCTCCGGGCAACTGGAGATCGCGCCCTTCGACGTCAAGGAACTGCTCCGCTCCCTGGGACAGGCCCCGCTGGAGACCGCCGACCCCGAGGCCCTCAAGCAGGTCTCGGCCAAGCTCTCGTTCAAGACCGCCAAGGACAAAGCCTCCGTGGACAAGCTCCTGTTGAAGCTGGACCAGACCACCTTGGAGGCGGTGGCCTCGATACAGAACTTCGCCAAGCCGTTTTACGCCCTGACCGCCCAGGTGGACAGCATCGACGTGGATCGTTATCTGCCGCCCAAGAAACAAGGCGGCGGGAGTCCCTCGGGCCAGTCCTCCGGAGCCTCCGGCGGCTCCGGCGAAGTCATCCCGGTGAAAGTCATCCGCGACCTGGGCCTGGACGCCCGGCTGGACGTGGGCAAACTCAAGGTCTCCGGCTTGCGCCTGAGCGACGTGAAGGTGCGGGCCCAGGCCAAGGACGGCCTGCTCACCGTGGACCCGGCGGAGTTGCTGCTCTACGGCGGCAGTCTCGCTTCCGCGCTTTCCATCGACTGTCGCCCGGATACGCCGCACAGCGCCGTGCGCGCGACCCTGTCCAAGGTCCAACTCGGGCCGCTGCTCAAGGACATGAGCGGCAAGGACAACATCGACGGCAACCTGAACCTCAAGGCCGATCTGCGCACCACCGGGGCCACGGTCCCGGCCCTCAAGCGCGGGCTCGGCGGCAACTTGGCCCTGGACATCCACGACGGCGTGTTCCCGGGCGTGGACCTGGAGGCCATGACCAAGGCGGTCATGTCGGCGGGCGGCAAGAGTGGCACGGTGCAGGGCAAGTCCTCGGACCGCACACCGTTCGGCTCCATCACGGCCACGGCCGTGGCCGCCAACGGCGTCATCGTCAACCGCGACCTGGACGTGCGCTCGCCCAACGTGCGGGCCGACGGCGAGGGGCAGGTGAACCTGCCGGCCGACAGCATCGACTACCTCGTGCGGGCCCGGCTCGTGGCCGCCACCTCCTCGGACACCGGGCTCCTGGTGCCAGTGCGCATCAAGGGCAGCCTGTCCGATCCGTCCTTCGGCGTGGACTTGGCCGAGTACTTCAAGGGCGCGGCCGCCGGTCTGGTCAAGGGGGTGGGCGGAGCGGTCCAGGGAGTCGGCGGGGCCATCGGCGGGGCCGTTGAGGGCGTGTTCGGCGGCAAGAAGAAGGAATCCTCCGGCACGTCGACGCAGCAGACACAGCCGCAGCAGGAGCCGAAGAAGAAGGGCGGCGCCCTGGAAGGACTCAAGAAGCTCTTCTAGCAGCCACGCCTTCCGGAAAAAATGAAAAGGGCCTCCACCGTCGGTGGGGGCCCTTTGTGCTTCCGACGCGGAGCGGAAGCGGCCGGGGCCCGCCGGAGGGAGTGGCCGGCGGGCCCGTTGCGAGGAGTCCGGCTTCGGGGCCTCGCGCTCTGGTCGAAGCGCGTTGCCCCAGAGAGTCGAGGAGTGTCTTGTCGCTAAGATTTTGATAATCATTTTCATGATGGTCTGTCAAGTGCTGCGGGGTGGGATTTTTCAGTTGCCCTTCTGCCGCTATATTGATATTGAAAATCAAAATCAATTAGGATCGGTTGGAGGGACGATATGAACCGCAAAAATATTTGGGAACACGTTGATTTTCAGTGCCCCATCGTGGGCACCTGCCTGACCACGGCCGAGCTGCGCCGTATCGCCGTCCGCGTCGGCCTGGAGATCGCGGAAGGGACCACGGATTTCGAGATGCATTCCTTGTTCGTGGTTCTCTGCAAGCGGCCCGAGCGTCCGGCCCGGGCCGTGCAGAAGCACCTGGACCGCAAATACCGTCGTGTCCTGCGGCGGTTTCTCCATACTCCGGGGGAGGGGATATGCGAGCTTTGGCGGGAGTATGCCGACCGGGGTGACATCGCCGGCCCCTTCTGGGCCGTCATGTCTCATCCCGACGTTTCGAGTGATTGCCTGCGTCGGGTTTACGGCGAGGTGCACATGCTCTCGCACGTTCAGGGCGCGGCCAACCGCGCCGACCTGAAGCGGCTGAACGAACTGGAGGCGCGCAACGTCGAACTGACCGAGACCCTGGCCGAGCGCAAGGGCGTGTTGCGCAAGTCCGTGGCTGTTTGGAAGGAGCGCAACGCGGCCCTGGAGCGCGACCTGGCCCGGGAGCGGGCCCGACGCGAGAGCGTGGAGCGGGATCGGCTTTCCCTACGTGAATTGCTGGAAGGCAGGGCCCTGGAGCTTCTCACCCGGGAGCGGGAGGATTTGCGGCGGCAGGCCGAGAATCTGGCCCTGCGGCTGGAGGCTGCCGAGGAGCGTATCGTCGCCCAGGCCGCCTTGCTGGAACGCGGAAGCCGCGAATTGTCCAAGGCGCGTGAGAACCTGTCCGGCCGTGAACGCGAAGTCGCGGCCCTGGAGGCCTCGCTGACGATGGCCTTGGAGGGGAGCCCGGCCTGCGGCGGGGCTTGCGGCCACCCGGAGAGCTGCTCCTGCCCCCGTTTGCGTGGCAAGCGCGTGCTCTACGTGGGCGGGCGCAGCGGGCTGCGCTGTCATTATCGCTTGCTGGCCGAACGCCTCGGCTGTGAACTCCTGCATCACGACGGCGGCCTGGAGCAGTCTCCGCACCGGCTTCAGCAGCAGCTGGCCGGGGCTGACGCGGTGATCTGTCCGGTGGACTGCGTGAGCCACGAGGCCTGCGCCGCGGTCAAGAAAATGTGCAAGCACTGCCTCAAGCCCGTGCTCTTCGCCCGTTCCTCGGGCTTGTCGAGCCTTGCCGCCTCGCTCTCCGAGCTGGATAGGGTCAGTCAGTAGCCCCCGCCGGAGAAGGAAAAAGAGCCCCCGCCGGGGCGGGGGCTCTTTTGTTGCGGTCTTCTATTTGCCGAACGGGCACTTGGGGAAGGTGCAAGACTTGCAACCCAAACAGAAGCCACCCTCGGCCATAAGCGCCAGATCGCGGCGGGTCAGGGTCTGCCCGGCCAGCAGGCGGGGCAGGAGCAGGTCCAGGCTGGTGGTCTTGTAGAACAGGGCGCAGGCCGGGACGCCCAGGACCTGGGCCTCGCCGATGCGGCCCACCAGGGTCATGGCCCCGGGCAGGATGGGCGCGCCGTAGAGGAAGTCCGTGAGCCCGGCGTCCAGAAGGCCGTGGCGGGTCACGTCGCCGGGGTCCACGGAGAGCCCGGCCGTGGTGATCACGAGATCGGCCCCGGCGGCGAGCATCTGGCGGACGCTGTCCGCGATGCGGGCCCGGTCGTCGGGCACGATGTCCACGCAGGCCACTTCCGAACCCAGGGCCTCCACCTTGCTCTTGATGATCGGCGCGAACTTGTCCTCGATGAGCCCCTGGAAGACCTCGGTGCCGGTGACCAGGATGCCCACACGGGCCCGCCGCAGGGTCAGCACGGAGAAGAGCGGCTCCTCCGCCAGGGCCGCGAGAGCCTGCTCGAAGCGGGCGCGGGCCAGGTACAGCGGAATGGCCCGGCAGGCGGCCAGGCGCTTGCCTTCCTCGACCAGGATGTCGCCCTGGCGCGTGGCGCACATGACGTCCTGAACCATGTTGAAGGCCAGCAGGCGCTCGCGGTCCAGGACCAGCAGGCCCGAACGCCCGGCCGTGAAGTTGATCTTGCCCTCGCGCGGTTCGGGGTCGTGCAGCACTCCGGGACCGGCCATGACCCGGGCGAAGGCCAGGGCGGCTTCGTTTTCATGCACCCATTTTTCATCCTGAACCGCTTCGGATTCCAGGTAGACCTCGAAGCGGCCCATGCGCTGGAGTTCGCAGAGATCCCCCGCCTCCAGGGTCTGTCCGGCATGAACCAGGGGATCCTTGACCCGGCCCGGCACGATGCGGGTCATGTCGTGCAGGGCCTTGCGTCCCAGAGCCTGGTCCACGGGCACGGCGCGCAGCCGCGGGCCTTCCGATGGCGCGCTTTCAGTCTCGTCCCGGCGCAGGTAGGGCGCTTCGCCCTGACAGCCCCGGCAGGCTCCGCCGTCGCGGGAGGGATACGCCTCCCCGCAGATGGGGCAGACGGCGATGCCGCCCATGTGGGCCTTGCGCCGGGCGCGTTCCGGCACGAGCACCTCCTGCACGGAGCAGAGACTCGGCCCGGCGCGACGGATTTCGTCGAAGAGCCGTTCCGTGTCCTGCTCTTTCTTGGGTTTGAGCTTGAGATACCAGCCCTTGATTTCGGGCCACATCTCGACCTTGGCCGGGTCCAGGGCCACGCGCACGCCCACGCCGGTGAACTTGTCATAGAGGGTCACGGCGTAGCGGCCGAGGTTGACGATCTTCATCCAGCCGTTGCCCGTGCTGCACAGGGTCAGCATCTGCACGGCGTCGGGCAGGCATTTCTGGGATTCCACCAGGGCTTCGAAAAGGGTGCCCTCGGGGATGCGCGACTTGGCCAGCGCCACCATGTAGCCGCCGATGAGCAGGCCTGGGGCCGGGTAGCCGTGGAACTCCGCGGCTTTCTGCTTGAACTCCTCGAAGCTGTACGGTCCGATGTTCATGAACTCCTCCCGGGCAAGATATGACGCGACCGCCCGCCCCTCGGGGACGGACGGCCGCGCCGGAGGTGGGAGAGAAACGCCAAATTATTTGGTCACTGCCACGAAATGCTCCTGCATGGCAATGCCGCCCCCGCCCTTATCCCATTTTTCGATGCCCTTCGGCATGAGTTCGTTGTCCGCGACGCCCTTGCCCCTGGCCCGGCTCTCCACCGGCAGGGTGTGGCCGAAACCGTGGATCATGAAGACCGCCTCGGGATGGATGAAGTCCGTGACGAAGGCCTTGATCCGGCCGGAATGGCCGTTGGAGGACACCGTCACGTATTCGCCGTCGGCGATGTCCAGTTCCTTCGCAGCGTCGCTATGAATCCAGAGCAGGTTTTCGGGCATCTGCTCGAAGAGCAGGGGGTTGTTCACCGTGTGGCCCTGGGTATGCACGCCGCAACGGCCGAAGGTGATCCTGAAGCGGCCCTTGGGCGGACGTTCCGGGGAGGTGTAAGGCGCGAGCCAAGGCAGGCCGGACTTGGCCAGGCGGGAAGAGGCGATCTCCACCTTGCCGGATTCGGTCTTGAACTTGAGCTCCTCCATCTTGCGGTAGAGGGGATCGGCGGCCAGGGACACGGAACCGCTCTTCTCGAAGTCGGCGATGGTCAGACCGGTGTCCTGCAACTGGAAGGCCCAGATGTCCTCGATGCGTTCGTAGGCCAGCTTGTCGATGCCCATGCGCTTGGCCAGCCCGCAGTAGATCTCCCACACGGACTTGGTGTCGTAGAGCGGTTCGCAGGCGCGTTTGCGCACGAAGAAGGAGGGCTTGAGGCCGTTTTTCGTGGCGATGGTGTCCTCGCGTTCCAGGTAGGTGGACATCGGCAGGACCACGTCCGAGTACCAGGCCGTGTCGGACCAGGAGAAGGTCACGGACACGAGCAGCTCCAGGTTGTCCAGGATCTTCTTCACGTCGGCGGAGTCCGGGAAGGCCATGAGCGGATCGTGGCGTTGGACGATGTAGGCCTTGATAGGGTAAGGCTCGCCTGTGACGATGGCCTCGTAGGCCAGATGCACCAGTCCAGGCCCGGCGTCGTAGTGCGTGCGGCCGGACATCCAGCCCACGCCGTCCGCGCGTTTTTCGGCGGGCTTGGGGAATTGCTCCATGAGGCTTTTGAGGCCCTTTTTCCCGACGTCGCCGGGCTTGGCCGTGAGCGGCAGTCCGCCCTTGGCTCCGACCGCGCCGAGCAGGGCGTTGATGATGTATGCCGTGCGGCAGACATAGAAGGAGTCGGAGTAGCGGGAAACCATCCAGCCCGGGTGCCAGATGACTGAGGGCGCGGCGGCGGCCAACTGACGGGCCAGGTCGCGGATGCGCTCGGCCGGGATGCCGGTCTCGGCCTCGGCCCATTCCGGGGTGTGCTTGGCGGTGAAGACCTTCAGTTCGTCCAGCCCGCTGATCCACATCTCCGCGAATTTCTTGTCGTGGAGATCCTCGGCCAGGAGCACGTGGATCACGGCCAGATTCAGGGCGTAGTCCGTTCCCGGCCGGATGAGGTAGAAGTTGTCGGCCTTGCCCGCCGAGATGTTGGCCCGCACGTCGATGACCGAGAGCTTGCAGCCCGCGCCCATGCCGTCCAGGGCGTTGTTCACTTCGGCCACGTTGATGGCCTCGAAGATGTTCCGGGTCTGGAGCACGAGGTGTTTGCAGTTCTTGTAATCGTAGACCACGTCCTTGCGGCCGAAGCCGAACACGGACATGGCCGCGTTCATGACGTTGCGCGCGCAGGCCGAGTCGTGGTTGCAGTAGTTGGGCGTGCCGATGGCCCGCAGAAAGGCGCGGTACACGTCGCGGAACGGGCCTCCCCGGTCGGAGAGAAGCACGGAACGGTCGCCGTGCTTGGCCCGGATTTCGTTCAGGCGCTTGGCCACGTAGTCCAGGGCCTCGTCCCAACTCACGCGCCGCCAGCGGCCTTCGCCTCGCGCGCCCTCGCGGATCATGGGATGCTGGGGGCGTTCCGAATCTTCGTAAAGGGCGATGCCCGCCGCGCCGCGCGCGCAGAGGGATCCCTTGAGGGCTTGGCCGCCCTGCAGGCGGACGGGGCGTCCGTCCTCCACCTCGGCCTGGATCGGGCAGCGCACCGAGCACATGCCGCAGACGCTGTTCACCGTGGTCTTGGTCATGGGAAAAACCTCCTCGGAAAAGTCGTCTTTCGAGCCGGAAGGCCCGTTGGTTACTATCACGGGATTATCATTTTTAGGGCACCTGAAGCGGCTTGGGCAAGCAAAATCGAGAATGTGAAAAAAGAAACAATTTCCCGGACAAAGTCGGGGAGCGGGCATCTGGTTTCAAGCAACATATTGGGAATTTGTGAACAAAAGGGAAATTCATTGACACAAAGTCGCCGGATGTGGTTCCAATGGTCTATGTGTCCCAGAGGTTGGGACGCGGTGTCGCCATTTTCACGGGATGGGGCGGGCGGGGTGTCACCTGGCCCGGCAAGGAGCGTTCATGAGCATCTACAAGATCAAGCTGGACAAGAAGCGCTGCATCGCCTGCAAGGCCTGCGAGGTGCATTGCAAGGTGAAGAACCACGTGCCCGTAGGCATCCAGCTCAACCACATCTTCGTGGAAGGGCCCAGGGCGCGCAAGGACGGCCGGCCGGAATTCGTGACCAAGTATCAGCCCTGCCTCATGTGCAAGGAGCCCAAGTGCGTGCCTGCCTGTCCCACCGGGGCCATGACCATGCGCGAGTCCGATGGGCTGGTCTACGTGCGCACCGAGCTGTGCGACGGCTGCAAGGCCTGCATCGAGGCCTGCCCCTGGAGCGTGCCGGTGTTCAATGAACTGACCGGCAAGATCATGAAGTGCGACTATTGCATGGATCGCATCGAGCAGGGGCTGGACCCGGCCTGCGTCACGGGCTGCACGGCCAAGGCCCTGAGTTTCACGCGCCCCTGATTCCGGTATGAACGGCGCGCGCTCCGGCGGGGAGGCGCGGCGGGAAAATTTGCAACGGCATGAAAGAGTGAGGAGGATCAACGTGCTGCACTCGAAAAGAATGCTCTTCATCGTGGCCCTGATCGTCATGGTCGGGGTCTGCCTGTGGTTCGAGCCCGCCTGGGCCGACAAACTGTCCGACGCCATCGCCAGCGCGCCGCAGGGCGCCGAGGCCGGTCAGATCGATCCCAGCAAACCGGCGGGCTTTCTCGGCATTCCCGGCGCTCCGAGCGTGAACCTCATCCTGGCCTTCGTCTGGGCCGTGTGGGTGGGCTGGATTTTCTCCACCGTGGGTGCGTTCGGCGGCGTCATGGCCGGTGTGGGCCACATGACCGTGTTCGGTCTGGGCGCCTACGCCAAGAGCTTCAAGACCACCGCCCCCGCGCTGAACAAGCTGGCCACCGACTCCATCCGCGCCTCCAACCAGTTCCTGGTCGGCACCTCGGCGCTCATCTCCTCCTTCAACTACTGGAAGATGGGCCGTCTGGTGCTGCCCCTGGCCGTTGCGCTGGGCGCGGGCTCGCTCCTGGGCGCCTGGGGGTCGGCCACGCTGACCGCTGGCAAGATCTCCTTCTCCCAGTACCAGGGCTGGTTCGGCCTCTTCGTCCTGGTCCTCGGCTGCTACCTCTTCTGGGAAACCTCCGGCGCGGGCCAGGCCAGCAAAAAGAAGGCCAAGGCCGCGGCCAAGGCCTTCGAGGAATCGGTCAAGAAGCAGAAGGCCGGCGAGCAGGTGGACACCAAGGCCATGGGCGTGAAGACCACCAAGTTCACCCTGACCCGTTGCGAATTCACCTTCTACGGAGTCGAGTTCGCCTTCAATCCGCTGATCCCCCTGCTGGGCGGCATCGTCATCGCGGCCGTGGCGGCCTTCCTGGGCGTGGGCGGCGGCTTCCTGCTGGTGCCCTTCCTGACCAGCGTGGCCCAGCTGCCCATGTATCTGGCGGCGGGCACCTCGGCCCTGGCCGTGCTCATCTCCATGATCACGAGCATCGCCACCCTGATGACCAAGGGCACCCCGGTGGACTGGAGCCTCATCGGGCTTGAGTTGGTGGGCATCATCGTGGGTTCGGTCATCGGCCCGCGCACCTCCAAGTACTTCTCCGATCTTTGGCTCAAGCGTCTGTTCATCGTGCTTTCGCTTTACGTCGGCATCGACTATGTGTTGAGGGGTTTCTTCAACTACCGCATCTTCGGCTAGCCGACGGCGTCACCGACAACCAAGGGGCTCCGGGCAAGCGGCCCGGGGCCCCTTTTGCGTGGGATATGGACGGACTCCGCGATTTCCTGCTGATCCTGGATCCCTGGCTCATCCAGCCTTTTCGTTGGCTGGACGCGCCGATGCCCGCGTTTCTCCTTGGCATCTTCGCGCTTTCCCTGGTCTGCGTGTTCCTGGGCGATCTCGCGGCTCTGGCCGTACTGCGTCTGAACCGCAAGGTCTTCGGCGGCTACCTCAAGGACATGGTCCGCCACCACGAACTTTCCATCACGGCGGCCAAGACCGGCAGCAAGGAGAACTTCAAGGCCGTCAACCGCCAGGCCCACGAGGCCTTCGGCAAGTACTTCTTCAGCCAGGCCGCCGTGTTCACGTCCAGCATCTGGCCCGTGCCCTTCGCCCTGGCCTGGCTGGACATCCGTTTTCAGGGCGTGCTCATCAAGCTCCCCCTGATGGATTTCGAGGCCAACTACGTCTTTTTCTTTCTCCCCCTGTACATCCTGGCGCGGATTCTCTATTCTCGGACGATCGGGCGCATCCCCTGGTATGCCCGGATGCGGGCGGCCGCCACCCTGGACATCGGCGAGGATGCCGCACATTCCGCCCCGGGAACGGGAGGCGGGCGGCAAGGAGTCTGAAGGAGCCGTCGCATGCGCAAGGAGTACTGGGCCGTCGGCTTGGCCGCGCTGGCGCTGCTGATCCTGGCCGTGGGCTGGGAGCGGGATGAACCGGCGACCCGTGTGGATCTCTCCCGGCGCGTGGACATCACCCTCAAGACCCAGGCCGAAGCCATCACCTACGCCTATCTCCCGCAGTACTCCCACAGCATCTCCTTCGAGCGCCACCGGCGCCTGGTGGAATACCTCTCCCGGGTCACGGGATACCCCTTCCGCCAAGTCTTCCCGGACACCTTCGACGAACACGTGAAGATGGTTGAGCGCGGCGAGATCGACATTTCCTTCTCCAATCCCTTCATCTACATCCGTCTGGCCCGCGCGGGCGCCAGGGCCTTCGCCCGCATCGTGGAGGAGTCCGGCAGGCCGGATTTCCACAGCCAGATCATCTGCCGCAAGGACAACCGGGCCATCCGCAGCCTGGAGGATTGCCGAGGCAAGCGTTGGATCGCCGTGGACCCGGGGTCCGCCGGAGGTTTCGTCTTCGCCCTGGACTATTTCCTGAGCCATGGCATTCAGCGCGAGGACTTCGCCGAGATCGCCTTCGCCCCCGGGCCGGGCGGCAAGCAGGAAAAGGTCGTGCTGGCGGTCTACGCGGGCAAGTACGACATCGGCTCGGTGCGCAACGGCACGTTGGAGCTGGTCAAGGACAAGGTGGACCTGGACGCCATCCGCGTCCTGGCGGAGAGCCGCTCCTATCCCGGCTGGGTCTACTCCGCCCGACGGGGCTTCGATCCGGCCCGGCTGAAGGTCATCACCGAGGCCCTGCTCCGCCTGGACCAGGGGGGAGAAGAGGCGGAGCAGATACTGGCGGCGGCTCATTTCAAGGGCATCATTCCGGCCATGGACGCGGACTACGATTCCATTCGAAGCTTGGCGAACCGCATTTCACAGGAGTAGCCGGATGCATGCCCTGGACCGGCTCAAGTTCAGTTCCAAGATCAACCTCGGCACCACGGGCATCGTGCTCTTCCTGAGCCTGGTCATGGGCGCGCCCGTCGCCCGGGTGGCCTCCCAGGCCCTGGTGGACGAGGTCAAGATGCGCGGCCGCGTGCTGGCCGAGAGCCTGTCCGTGCGTTCGGCCGATCCGGTCCTGGCCCAGGATTTCCTGCGGCTCAAGAACCTGGTGGACGACCTGCGCGGGGTGAGCGGGGACATCGAGTACGCCTTCATCCTGGACAAGGCGGGCGGCGTCCTGGCCCACAGCTATCCCAAGGGCTTCCCCGTGGATCTCATCACCGCCAACGCCCCCGGCCCCGGCGGAACGTTGTCCGTGCGCCTTCTGGACAGCGGGGACGAGCGCATCTACGACTTCGCCGTGCCCGTGCGCGTGGCCGGAGAGTCCTTCGGCACGGCCCGGGTGGGTCTGTCCTGGACCCGGGCCCGGGCCCCGGTGGAGCGCCTGGGCGGGATCATCCTGGGGCTGGCCGGAGGAGGGCTGTTCGTCTCGGTGGTGCTCTCGACCATCTTCGCCCGCCAGGTGACCCGGCGGCTCAACATCCTGCGCGCGCACGCCGCCGAGATGGTCACCGGCAACCTGGACATGCAGGCTGGCGGGGAACTGGCCCGCAACTGCTGGGACATCATGGACTGCGACCGCAAGGAGTGTCCGGCCTACGGGGACAAGCGGCGGCGCTGCTGGTACGTGGCCGGAACCCTTTGTCTGGAGTGTGACGACGGGCCCTTTCCTCAGAAGCTGGAGTCCTGCCGGGAATGTCCGGTGTTCCTGGCCAACGCGGGAGACGAGATCCAGGATCTGACCGAGACCTTCGACGCCATGGCCATGACGCTCAAGACCCACATCGCGGAGCTGCGCGAGGCCGAGAAGGTTCTCACCCGCCAGCAGCAGATCATGCGCACCATCCTGGACGTGACCCCGGACCTGGTCAGCCTGCTGGACGAGCACCTCGTCTACCAGGCCTGCAACCGGGCCTTCGCGGCCTCGGTTTCGCGCGAGGTGGACGAGGTGGCGGGCAAGACCGATGCGGATCTTTTCCCGGCCGAGCTGGCGGCCGCGCGCACCGAGGCCAACCGTCGCGTGCTGCTCACCGGCGAACGCTTTCAGACCGAGACCCGCCGCGAGGCCGGGCACGGCGAACGCTGGTTCCATACCGTGCAGGTGCCGGTCTTCGACCGCGACGACCGCATCGTGGGCGTTCTGCGCACGGCCCGCGACGTGACCCAGATCAAGGATTACCAGGACCAGCTCATCCAGGCCCAGAAGATGGAGTCCATGGGCAAACTGGCCGGAGGCGTGGCCCACGAGATCAACACTCCCCTGGGGATCATTCTGGGCTACGCCCAGCTTCTTCAGGAGGACGTTCCCGAGGGGCAGGTGCGCGAGGATCTGGGGACCATCGAACGCCAGGCCAAGGTCTGCCGCAAGATCGTGGCCGACCTGCTGGGGTTCTCGCGCCAAGCCCGCAGCGCCAGGCGCGACATGTGTCTGAACAACTCGGTCATGGAAACCGTGACCCTGGTGCGCCATTCCTTCGAACTGGACAATGTGCGCATCGTCACCGACCTGGACGAGCGCATGCCGGTGCTTTACGGCGACCCGGACAAGCTCCGCCAGGTCTGGATGAATCTTTTGACCAACGCCCGCGACGCCATGCCGGGTGGGGGTATGGTTTTCGTCCGCACGAGACTGGACACCGGGGCCCAAAAGGTGACAGTCTGGGTGGCGGACACCGGCTCGGGCATCGAACCGGCCATCCTGGGGCGCATTTTCGATCCGTTCTTCAGCACCAAGCCCGTGGGCAAGGGCACGGGCCTGGGGCTGGCGGTATCCTTCGGAATCGTCAAGGAACACGGAGGGGACATCTCGGCCCAGAGCCCGGTGCCGACGGACTTCGGACTGCCTCGGGGAGAGGCGGCCGGGGAGCATGGCGCGGGATCGGTGTTCGCGGTGCATCTGCCGTTGGACCACGGGGAACGGGACGATGAAGACACGCCGGCCCCCGGAGATGGCGCAAAAGAGGAGTGAGTCATGGCCGACATCATCGTGGTGGACGATATTTCGGACGCGGGCGTCCTGGTCAAGCGCATCTTGGAGCGTGGAGGCCACAAGGTCACGGCCTTCACCGAGGAGGAGGACGCCCTGGCCTTCGTGCGCAAGAACAAGCCGGACCTGGCCATTCTGGACATGAAGCTGAAGAAGATGACTGGGGTGGAGGTTCTGGAGGAGATCAGGAAGCTGTCCCCCGACACCAAGGCCATCATGCTCACCGGCTATCCCACGCTGGAGACGGCCCGTGAGGCCCTGCGCCTGGGGGCCGGCGAGTACTGCGTCAAGCCCATCGACAAGGGCGAGTTGGAGGCCAAGGTGGCCGAAGTGCTGGCCGGGTAGCGGCGGCCGTCATGTCGCTCATCACCCAGCTCTTCCGGCACTGGACCTATCAGGTCTTCGCCCCGGGGTCTCTGCTGCGGGCCAAGTACAACGCCTTCAAGGATCTCCTGCGCTCCGACGACATCTGCCTCTCGCTCATCGCGGACCTGGAGGAGCTGGCCTACGGCCAGGACAAGGCCGATCAGGCCCGGGTGGTCTGGCTTTGCGAACGGCTCTCGGCGGCGGTGGAGCGTTTGGTCGGCAACCTCATGGCCATGAGCCCCACGCGTTACATGGGCCTGCCCGAGCACTTCAAGAAGATCGACTTCTATCTGCGCATGGCCCTGGACCGGCCCGGCGGGGACATCGCTCCGCCGTATCTGCTTTCGCTCGCCGAGGCCGCCGGACGCCAGGAGCTTGCGGGCGGCAAGGCCGCCAACCTGGGCCGAGTCGCCGTGGAGACGGATCTCGCGGTGCCCCCGGGCTACTTGGTCAACGCCAACGCCTTTCACTACTTCATCGAGGCCGCCGGACTGCGCCGCCCTCTGGACCGCAGACTGCGCCAGATCGTGCTTTCCCGCCCGGAGGACGTGCCGCGTCTGGCGGGCGAACTCATGGAGGTCATCCTTGGGGCGGAGGTGCCCCAGGGGCTCGCCGCCCAAATTCAGGCCGCGGCCGACGAACTGTCCCGGGGCGGCCGCCTGCTGGCGGTGCGCAGCAGCGCCCTGGCCGAGGACTCGGAACTGTCTTTCGCCGGGCAGTACGCCAGCGAACTGCACGTGCGGCCCGACGACGCGGTCGAGTCCTACAAACGGGTTCTGGCCGGAAAATACTGCTCCCGGGCCCTGGTCTACCGCATCTCCCACGGGCTTTCGGACACGGAGACGGCCATGTCGGTCCTGATCTTGCCCATGATCGAGCCCAAGGCCGCGGGCGTGCTCTACACCCTGGACCCCGAGGGATGCCCGCTCTCGGGCGAACCCGAGGCCATGTCCCTGTTCGCCGTCTCGGGCCTGGGCGAGAGCCTTGTGGACGGCAGCCGCACGCCGCGCCGCCTCCTGCTCTCGCGCCGCGGCCGCCCGAAAATACTCGCGGCATGCAGCGGCCCCGGGCCGGTGCCGCTTTCCGAGGCCTCGCTGGCGGACCTGCGCGAGGCGGGGCTCAAGCTGGAGACCCTTTTCGGACGGCCCCAGGACGTGGAGTGGGCCGTGGACGCCGAGGACCGCCTGTTCATCCTCCAGTCCCGCCAGTTCCACATGGATGCCCCGCGCCATGAAGCGCGATCCGTCCCCCGGGCGGAAGTCCTCGCCTCCGGCCTGATCCGCGCCTCCGGCGGCGTGGCCGCCGGAACGGTCCGGCATTTGCGGACCGTGGGCGAGCTGACCTCCTTCCCGCCCGGAGCCGTGGCCGTGACCTCCACCCTGCCGCCGATCCTGGCCCAGTTCGCCGGGCGTTTGGCCGCCGTGGTCGCCGAAACCGGGTCGCGGGCCAGCCATCTGGCCTCCGTGGCCCGGGAGAACGGCATCCCCGTGCTCGTCGGTCCCGGGGGCTTCCAGTCCCTGCCCGAGGGCGCGGAGGTCACGGTGGACGCCGACGCCGGGGCGGTCTACGCCGGGCGCGTGGATGAACTGCTGCCGCCGCCCAGCGTGGAGGGCGAACGTGTGGCGGACCCCCGCTTCGCCCGCATCCTGCCCTTGACGGCCAAGCTGAGCCTCACCGATCCCGAGGCCCCGGAGTTCAGCCCCGAAGGCTGCAAGTCCCTGCACGACATGGTGCGCTTCTGTCACGAGAAGGGCGTGGCGGAGATGTTCAGCCTGGTGGGCAAGGGCGGCCGGGGGCTGGCCAGCTCACGCAAGTTGCGGACCGAATTGCCTCTGGTGCTCTACCTCCTGGATCTGGAGGACGGCCTGTTCGACTCCGGCCGATCCCGTTCCGAGGTTTTGCCGGAGGACATCAAGAGCCAGCCCATGTGGGCCTTCTGGTGGGGGCTGGCCGACCGGAGCGTGGGCTGGGGCGATCTGGTGCATGTGGACTGGGAGGAGCTGGACCGCGTGAGCGCGGGCATCTTCTCCAAGAACTCCCGTCTGCTGGCCAGCTACGCCATCATCTCGGCGGACTATCTGCACTGCATGATCCGCTTTGGCTACCATTTCTCGGTTCTGGATTCGGTCTGCGGCCATGAGGTCAACGGCAACTACATCCAGTTCCGCTTCAAGGGCGGGGGAGGGAGCCTGGAGCAGCGTCTGCTGCGCCTGGAGTTCCTCACCGGAGTGCTGACCCGGCTGGGCTTCGAGTGCTCCACCCGGGGCGACATGCTGGACGCCAAGTACGCCCGCAAGCCCGAGAACGACACGCAGAAGCGGCTGGCGGCCCTGGGCTACCTCACGGCCGTGACCCGGCTCATGGACATGGGGCTCAAGGACCGGGAACAGGTGGAGGGTTTGGTGGACCAGCATCTGCGGCGCATCGAGCGGGGCCGCGCGTGAGCCCGCCCAAGGCGGCGGACGGGATCACCTGGATCACGGACCGTCTGGCCGTGGGCGGCGCGCCCATGTCCTACGGCCAGTTGGACACGCTGCGCGCACAGGGCATCACCGCCATCCTCAACCTCTGCGGCGAATTCTGCGATCTGCACGAGATCGAGGCCGACTCCGGCTTCGAGGTCTACTATCTGCCCATCAGCGACGAGGAGGCCCCGGACCTTCAGACTCTGGAAAAGGCCCTGGAGTGGCTGGACGAGGCCCTTTATCTGGGCAAGAAGGTCTACATCCATTGCCGCCACGGCATCGGCCGCACGGGCACGGTGCTCAACGCTTATCTCCTGCGCCGGGGTCTGGGCCACAAGCTGGCCTGGCTCAAGCTGCGCAAGCTGCGCTCCAAGCCGAGCAACTTCGAGCAATGGTGGGCGGTGCGCAAATACGGCCGCAAGGCCGGGCAGCTCACGGTGCGCGAACCGTGCCTGGAGTACAAGAATTTCGTGGATCTTGGGCCGTTTCTGGCCGACTACGAGGCCCTGGTGTCCCGGGCCGAGGATCTCTTCTCCTACGAGAGCGGGGAGGGGTCGCGCTGCGGCCGGGACCACGACCGCTGCTGCTCCATTCCAGTGCATCTTTCCCTGGTGGAGGCCGTGCATGTGCGGCGCAAGGTGGACGCCGCCACCACCAGCCAGGCCCGCCAACAGCTCATCGAGCGCGCCGTGGCCGCCGCCCGCAGCGAGCACGAGGCTCGGGCCGCCGTGCCCACCACCGCGCCGACGGAATTCTGTCTCTCGGCCTCGGGCGCGCGTTGTCCGCTGTCGGAAGACGGCAAGTGCCTGATCTTCGACTTCCGGCCCCTGCAGTGCCGGACCCATGAACTGGACGAGGAGACCAAGCAGGATCTCTGGCAGAACGTGCTCGAGCCGGTCCTGAAGCAGTCCTCGGCCCAACTCTTCTTCGCCCTGACCTCGCGTTTCCCCAAGGAAGGGCCGCCGTCCTTCTCCCTGGCCGACGTGGTCTCGGGCAAATATGTGCAGGACTTCTTCCACGCCCTGATGAAGGCGGGGAAGGGCTGATCCGTATCAGACCGTCTGGGCTCCGGACCGGTCAGCGTTTGGCGGGTTTGGGCGCGGGCTTCGCCGCGGCGGGCTTGGCCTGCGGTTTGGCGGCCGCGTCGCCCCCGGCCTGGGCGGCCAGGGCCATGAGCTGGGCGTAGCTCTCCTCCAGGGGCTGGCGGTCGGCCACGCGCTGCTGCAGAAAGGCGTTGATGGGCTGGATGAGCCGCAGGGCGGTGTCGATCTCCGGGCTGGAGCCGCGCTGGTAGGCCCCGATGTTGACCATGTCCTCCACGCGCTTGAACGTGGCGAGGTACTTGAGGGCCACGCGCCCGGCGTCCTGGACCTCGGCCGGGGTGATGTCCGAGCGCAGACGGGAAATGCTCTTGAGCACGTCGATGGCCGGGAAATGGCCCTGGTCGGCCAGATCGCGGGTGAGAACCACGTGTCCGTCGAGGATCGAGCGAGTGGAGTCCGCGATGGGCTCGGTGAAGTCGTCTCCGTCCACGAGCACGGTGTAGATGCCGGTGATGGAGCCCTCGACGCTCTTGCCCGCGCGTTCCAGGAGCTTGGGCAGGTGGGCGAAGACGCTCGGGGTGTAGCCGCCGCGCGTGGGAGGTTCTCCGGCCGCCAGCCCCACCTCGCGCCCGGCCATGGCGAAGCGCGTCACCGAGTCCATCATGAGCAGCACGTCCGCGCCCTTGTCGCGGAAGAACTCCGCGATGGCCGTGGCGGTGTAGGCCGCGCGCATGCGGATGAGCGGGCTCTTGTCCGAGGTGGCGATGACGAGCACGGAGCGGGCCAGACCCTCCGGGCCCAGGTCGCGCTCGATGAACTCCAGCACCTCGCGGCCGCGTTCGCCCACCAGGCCGATGACGTTCACGTCGGCCTTGGTGTAGCGGGCCATCATGCCGAGCAGGGTGCTCTTGCCCACGCCGGAACCGGCCATGATGCCCACGCGCTGGCCCTTGCCCAGCGTCAAAAGTCCGTTGATGGCCCGTACGCCCACGTCCAGGGGCTCAAGGATGCGCGGCCGCGACATGGGGTTCGGCGGTTCCCCGAAAAGCGGGCGGAAGGATTCGGGCACGAAGGGCCCCAAGGAGTCCAGGGGTTCGCCGAAGGCGTCCACGGCGCGGCCCAGCAGGGCCTCGCCCACGGGCACGTGCGGCGGGATCGAGGAGTTGCGGATCAGGCAGCCCGGGGCCACGCCGCGCAGGTCGCCGTAGGGCATGAACAGGCAGGAACCGCCCCGGAAGCCGACCACCTCGGCCGCGATGGCCGACGCCTCGTCGCCGGATTCCGGCAGCAGGTGGCAGACCGAGCCGATGGGGGCCTTGATGCCCTGGCCTTCGGCGATGAGGCCGACCACCTTGGTGACCTTGCCGTAGCTCCGGCAGGCGTCCAGTTCCTCGAACAGCGCGCAGCAGCCGCGCGGATCAAGCGCCGCCATGGGCCGCTCCGCCGTCCGCGTCCCCGGAGGCGGCTCCGGCCAGGCGGTCCAGGATGGCCTGCACCTCGGCCCAGCGGGTGTCCAGGGTATTGTCGATCATGCCCACGCGCGTCTCCAGGACCACGCCGCCCGAGGCGATGCCCGCGTCGCCCTTGACCTGCCATTGGTCCAGGCGCGGGAACGCGGCCTTGGCCTCGTTCAGGAGCAGTTCCATGCCTTCCACGTCTTCCGGGGCCACCCGGGCCGTGATCTGGCGCAGGCTTTCAAGCTTTTCCAGGGCCTCGCGCAGCAGGGAGTCCAGGACTTCCTTGCGGCGTTCGGCCATTTCCACGCCCAGGGCCTTGCGCACGGCCAGGAGGATGAGCCGGGCGAAGTCCTTGCGCTGCGATTCGAATATCTCGACTTCCTGGGTCTGCACGGCCTGGAGAATGTTGCCCAGGGTCATGCCGAATTCGCGCATCTGGCGGGAGACCTCGTCCTGGGCCTGGGCGTAGCCCTCGGCTTGGCCCTCGTTGCGGGCCTGCTCTCGGATCTGCTCGGCCTCGCTGCGGGCCTGGGCCAGGATCTCCGCCGCCGCGTCCCGGGCCTTGACCCGTACGCGTTCCAGAAGGGCGGAGCAGGTGTCCTCGTCCCAGGTGGGGGGCTTCTTGCCCTCCATTTCCTGGATGGTCATGACGTCCGGGCCGGGCGTGTCCATGCCCAGAATGACCCGTCCGGTGTAGAACTTTTCCTGGGCGTCAGACGAAGACATCTCCCGACCCTCTGCTGACCACGATGCGACCCTCGTCTTCCAGGCGGCGCACGGTCTTGACGATGTTCTGCTGCGCGCCCTCCACCTCGGAGAGCTTCACCGGGCCCATGATCTCCAGGTCTTCGCGGATCATCGCCCCGGCGCGTTCGGAGAGGTTCTTGAGGAACTTCTCCTTGAGATCGTCGGAGGCGCCCTTGAGGGCCGTGGTCAGATCCTCGTTGGAGATCTCCTTGAGCAGTTCGCGGATGCCGCGATCGTCCAGGGCCTTGATGTCCTCGAACACGAACATGAGGTTGCGGATGTCCTCGGCCATCTGCGAGGACTCCTCCTCGATTTCGGAGAGCACTTCCTCTTCGGTGGCGCGGTCCACGGCGTTCAATATCTCGGCCACGGCCTGCACGCCGCCGACCTTCTTGCCTTCCTTGCCGCCCATGGCGATGAGCTGGCTCTGGAGAACCTTGTCCACCTCCATGAGCATTTCGGCGGCCACGGACTCCAGCTTGGCCAGGCGCATGAGCACCTCGGCGCGCACGCCGGCGGGCAGGTTGGAGAGCAGTTCCGCAGCCTGGTCCGGGTGCAGGTGGCCCAGGATCAGGGCCAGGGTCTGGGGATGCTCGTTGCGCAGTATCTGCGCCAGGATGCGCGGGCTCACGTTGCCCAGCTCCTGGAACGGCGTGGGGCCGGTGTCGATCTCCAGGGAGTCCATGATGTATTTGGCGGTTTCGGGGTCCAGGGCCTTGGCCAGCAGGCGCTTCACCTGGTCCGGGCCGCCCACCAGGAGTTCCGCTCCGTAGGCCAGGCTCTCGTTGTACTCCTTGAGCACTTCCAGCACCTGCTCCTTGGGCACGGAATCGATGTCCAGCATGGCCTTGGAGATGGCCGCGATCTCGGCCCGCTCCAGGCGCTTGAAGACGTCGGCGGTGAACTTCTCGCCCAGGGCCAGGAGTACGATGGCCGTTTTCTGGGGACCGGTGAAGCCGCTCACGCTATGCCTCCTGCTTGATCCAGACCTTGAGGAGTCTCACGGCCTGCTCCATGTTCTGTTCGGAGAGTTGGAGGGCCTGGGCCTTGATGTTCTCCAGCTTTCGCGCCGCGTCGAGGGCCTCCTCGTCCATCTCGCCCTCTTCGATGGCCAGCCGTTCCATGCCGGGCAGGCCCGCCACCTCGGAGATTTCCTGTTCGGCCACCCGCGGCCGGATGAGGGCCATGATCACGGGCCGGACCACCAGGATGAGGAAGAGGAAGATCAGCAGGCCGTTGAGGAAGGGCTTGCCCAGCCGCTGGGCGTATTCCAGCATGGTCCGCATGAGCGTCTGGCCGTCTTCCAGTTCCGGCGCGCCGAAGGAGATGTTGGAGACCTCCACCGCGTCGCCGCGGTTCCTGTCGAAGCCCACGGCCGAGCGGACGAGGTTCTGGATGCGCTGCATCTCCTCGGCCGAGCGGGGCGTGTAGGCCATCTGGCCCTGGGCGTCCTTGGCGTACGTGCCGTCGACGATAACAGCCACGCTCAGGCGCTGCAACTCTCCCACGGGGGAGACGATGCTCTGCTCTTCCTTGTTGATTTCGTAGTTGGTCGTCCGGGCCTCGCGGGTGGAGTCCTGGGTGGACTGGGTTCCGGCGAAGCCGTCGCCCCGGAAGTTGGCCTCGGGCGCGCCGCCGTCGATGGCCGCGCGCCCCTGGGTGGTCTCCTCGCTGCGGTTTTCGGAGCGGACCACTGTGGCGTTGGGATCGTACATCTCCTTGCGGATGGTCTTCTGGCTGAAATCCAGGTCCGCGTTGACGCGGGCGATGACCTTCTGGGGGCCGACCACGGGCATGAGGAGTTCCTCGATGCGCCGCTCCAGCTTGCGCTCCATCTGGGCCTTGTAGTCCAGTTGCGTGGTGGACAGCCCGGGCGTGCTCTCGTCCTCGGGGATGTACAGGGGCTGTCCGTTCATGTCCGTGATGGTGATGCGCTTCTTGTCCAGACCTTCGACGGACATGCTGACGAGGTTGACGATGCCCTGGATCTGCTTGGCTTCCAGGGTTCCCTTGTCCTTGAGTTTGAGGACGACCGAGGCCGAGGGCGGCAGCTGGTCCTCGATGAACAGGCTCTTGTGCGGCATGACCAGGTGCACGCGGGCCTTCTCCACCTGGGGAAACTCGCTGATGGTGCGCGACAGCTCACCCTGCAGGGCGCGCTGGTAGTTGATCTGCTGGACGAAGTCGGTCTGGCCGATCTTCAGGTCGTCGAAAATTTCGAAGCCGATGCCCTGGCCGTGCAGGTTGCCCTCGCCGGCGATCTTCAGGCGCAGGTCGTAGACCCGATCGGCCGGGACCAGGATGGTCTGGCCGTTGTCCTGGAGCTGATACTTGTCCTTGCCGGCCTTGAGCATCTCCACGATCTTGGCCGCGTCCTCCGGATAGAGCTTGGAGTAGAGCACGCGGTAATCCGGCTTGTTCAGCCAGTAGATCATGAGCACGAAGGCGACGGTGACGGAGAGCGCCAGACCCAGTAGCAGGATGCGCTGCGACATGGTGCGGTCGGCCCAGTAGGAGGTCACTTTTTGGAAGTACTGCTTGATGGCGGGGGGCATGTCTCGGACTCCTCGTTTCCGTCTGTTCCGCTCGTTGCGCGCCGGTTCTCAGTTCCTAGAAGGAAATCCGCATGAGGTCCTGATAGGCCGAGAGCACCTTGCTGCGCACGGCGCCGGTCAAGCTCATGGCCACTCCCGCCTTCTGGAGGCTGATCATGAGTTCATGGACGTTCTCGCTCTTGCCGGAGGCGAAGGCCGTGATCTGGGCGCTCTTCTCGGCCTCCATCTCATTGACTTCCTTGAGCGAATTCTGGAGAGCGTCCAGGAATCCGCCGTTCTTGGGCTGGTTCTTGGCCAACCCCTGGGAGACCTTGCCCTCAATGGCGGTCTGGCGGCCGATGGCCTTCTGGTACGCCTGGATGCCGTATGCGCTGCCGATCATGATGGTTCGTCTCCCTCGGGTTAGCCGCGGCCGATGGCCAGGGCCTTGTTGAACATGCTCTTCACGTCCTGGATGGACTGGGCGTTGGCCTCGTAGGAACGCATGGCCGTGATCATGTTGGTCATTTCCTCGACCACGTTGATGTCCGGGTAGGCCACGTAGCCCTGTTGGTTGGCGTCGGGATGGCCCGGCTCGTAGACGTACTTGAACGGCCGGGTGTCGTTGACCACGCCCCGCACGGTCACGCCCTGGAGGTCACGGTTGAGCTGGTCCCGCATGGCCTCGTCGAAGGGCGAGAGGATGGGCGCGGACTCGAAGGACACGCTCTTGCGGCGGTAGGGGCCTCCGTCCGCAGTGCGCGTGGTCTTGGCGTTGGCCATGTTCATGGAGATGACGTTCATGTAGTCCCGCTGGGCCTTCATGCCCGTGGCGGCGACGTCGAGCGCGGTCATGAAGTCCATACGCTACTTCCCTCCCTCGCTGATGATCTTCTGCATCCCGGTGAAGTTCTTGGTGATGATTTCCGTCAGGGCGTTGTAGAGCATGGCGTTCTTGGCCATGACGGTCATTTCCTTGTCCAGGTCGACGGAGTCCTCGCCGTGGATGTAGCGGGGCTTGAACTCCTTGATCCCGGTGCCCTGGAACGTGGATTCGTCGAAGGCCGCGGGCATGTGCGCATCGTTGGTCCGCGTGACCTTGCCGCTCACGTCCAGGGCCAGGGCGGACTGGAGATCCTTTTCGAACTCCAGACGCTTGGCCTTGTACTGGGGCGTGTTCACGTTGGCGATGTTGCTCATGACGAGATTTTGACGTTGGAGGCGCAGGTCGAGGACCTTCTCCTGGAGTTCGATGTGTCCGTCAAAAAGGCTTCTCATTGCTCACTTCCTCCGGTTCCGGACGTTTTTTCCCGGTGGGCCGGGCCTGGGGCCGGGGCCGTCTGTCGGGAATGATGAGCAACCGTCATGCCAAACAAATTAACATGCTGTTTTACATTGATTTTACCAGAGAGATGACGATTCTGCACGCGCCGGAAATCGGGCGGCAAGGTTTTCCGGGCCGCTTTGGCGGCGATCCGACCGCCACCACGCCCAGACCTCCGCGCGGAATAAAAAGCCGTGCATTTTTATCCAATGGAATAAGCATGTTGATTAACTTTTTCCGAGGGCCGGCCCCTTGGGGACGATTTTTCTCTTCGGATAGGTTGGCATGAGCGTTGCAAATGCGAAGCAGGCCCGCATGGGGCCCGACACGTTTTCCCGCCCGACCGGCGGGCAAGGAGTATGGAGGGGAAGATCATGAGCGGTCATCTGGACTACGAAATCAACAAGGAACTTGGCGAATGCTACTTGTTCATGGGTGAGCTGGACAAGGCCGAGCAGTACTACACCAAGGCCGCCAGCTCCAACGGCGTGCATGCCGATCCCTATCTCGGTCTGGCCGCCATCGCCATTCATCGTGGTCAACTGGACGGGGCTCTGAGCATGTATCAGAAGGCCCACAAGGTGGACCCCACGGACAAGACCCACGCCGGCATCGCCCTCGTGCTCATGGAGCAGGGACGCGGCGGGGACGCCATCGGCCACTTCGTCGAGGCCCTCAAGGTCAACCCGGAGAACATGGTCGCCCTGTTCAGCCTGGTGCGCCTGGGCCACGAACAGAACCGTCTGGAAGAGGTCATTCCGCACCTCTCCCGCTACCTGGAGATCGACCCGGGCAAGTCCGAGGTGCGGTACTCCCTGGCCGGTTGCCTGGTCTGCCTGGATCGCAAGGATGAAGCCCGCGCCGAGCTGGAGCGCATCCTGGAAGGCAACTCGGACTTCGAGCCCGCCAAGGAACTCCTGGCTCAGCTCTAGGACGAATTTCGGTCTCCCCTCCCAATGATTCCCCGTTCCGTCCGGCTCTCCCCCGGGCGGGACGGGGGATCATCCAACGTGGGAACGGGCGGCTTCCTCGCTTGCCAACCTCCGGCAAATCTGGCACAGCCTGCTCAAAAGCGAGGCGTGCTCATGGATTTTCTCGTTCCCCGCAGAGCCATTCTGAGCGTCACCGACAAGACCGGACTCGTTGATTTCGCCCGCGCCCTGAACGAAAAGGGCGTGGAGTTGGTGTCCACCGGCGGCACCATGAAGGCCGTGCGCGAGGCGGGCCTGCCCGTGACCTCCGTGAGCGACGTGACCGGCTTTCCCGAGATCCTCGGCGGCCGGGTCAAGACCCTGCACCCCCACGTCCACGCAGGCGTCCTGGCCGACAAGGACGATCCCGCCCACATGGCGACCCTCGACGAGCTGAAGATCAAGCCCTTCGACCTGATCTGCGTGAACCTCTATAACTTCGCCGAGGCGGCCCGGAAGGGCCTGGACCTGCGCGCGGCGGTGGAGCAGATCGACATCGGCGGGCCCACTCTGCTGCGCGCCTCGGCCAAGAACTTCCACAGCATCCTGGTGGTGCCCGGCGTGGCCCACTACGGCCGCGTCCTGACGGAGCTGGCCGAACGGGGCGGCTTCTCGCTCCCGCTGCGCAAGGACATGGCCGCCGAGACCTTCCGGCTGGTCAGCGCCTATGACGCCATGATCGCGGACTATCTGTCCGGGCACCGCGCCTAGCCGAGGAGTTCACCATCGCCCAGAAGCCCCAGGGCAACGTCCAGGGCCTCAAGCCCAGCCAGATCAAACGCCTGACCCGGCTTTACGCCCGGCGTTTTCCCCAGGCCGCGCCCTACAGCCACGAGCAAGCCTGGGAACTGGCCTCCATCAGCCGCGAGATCGGCCGCCAGGTGGCCCTGCTCATCGATCGGCAAGGCTATCCCCTGATGGTCCTGGTGGGCGACCCGGGGGGCATCCTCATCCCCGAACTGCCCCGTCTGCGCCTGGGCGCCGGGCGCTTGCGCGGCCTGCGCCTCCTGCACACGCACCTTTCCGGCGAGACCCTGTCCCAGGAAGACCTCATGGACATGGTCTTCCTGCGACTGGACAGCGTGGGCGCGCTGACGGTGAGCGACGCGGGCGAGCCCGAGCGCTTCCAGTGGGCCCACCTCCTGCCGCCCAACCCCGAAGGCAAGAGCCACGACGTGGCGCAACCCGCGCGCTGGGACCGGGTGGAGGGACTGGACCTGGGCGCGCAGGTGGCGGCGCTGGAAGAGGAACTGGCCCGGCTGGACACGGCCCGGGAGGCCGGGGGCGGGGAGCGGGCGTTGCTGGTCAGCGTGGCCGCAGCACCGCGTCCGGTGCAGGAGCGCTCCCTGGAGGAACTGGCCGAACTGGCCCGCACGGCCGGGCTTGCGCCCGTGGGCACGGTGGTTCAGCGCGTCTCGGTGCTCAATTCCAAGTTCATCCTGGGCAAGGGCAAGCTGGCCGACCTGGAGGTGCGCGCCTTGCAGACCGGAGCGGCCGTGATCCTCTTCGAGCAGGATCTCTCACCCTCGCAACTGCGCAATCTGGCCGACCTCACCGAGCGCCGCGTGTTGGACCGTACCCAGCTCATTCTGGACATCTTCGCCCAGCACGCCACGTCCCGGGCGGGCAAGCTCCAGGTGGAGATGGCCCAGCTCAAGTACGCCCTGCCGCGTCTGGTGGGCAAGAACAGGGCCATGTCCCGGCTGGTGGGCGGCATCGGCGGACGCGGCCCGGGCGAAACCAAGCTGGAGATCGACCGCCGCCGTGCCCGCGACCGCATCGCCCGGCTCAAAAAGGAACTGGAGGACGTGCGCCGCCAGCGCGGTCAGACCCGCGAACGCCGAGCCAAGGCCGGGCTGCCGGTGGTTTCCCTGGTGGGCTATACCAACGCGGGCAAGTCCACGCTCCTGAACACCCTGACCCAGAGCGGGGTGCTGGCCGAGAATAGGCTTTTCGCCACCCTGGACCCCACGAGCCGGCGCATCCGCTTCCCCCGCGACCGCGAGGTTGTGCTCACGGATACCGTGGGCTTCATTCGCCGCCTGCCCCCAGACCTGCGCGAGGCCTTCCGGGCCACCCTGGAAGAACTGGAGTCCGCGGACGTGCTCGTGCATGTCGCCGACGCCTCGCATGCCGAGGTCGAGGAGCAGATCGAGGCCGTGGAGAGCATTCTGCGGGAGTTGGAGTTGGACGAGGCGCCGCGCATTCTGGCCCTGAACAAGTGGGATCTGCTGGACGAGGAGGCCCGGGAGACCGCCCGGCGGCTCCACCCCCAGGGCATTCCGCTTTCGGCCCTGGAGCGGCCCGGCCTGGAGCCGCTGGTCCAGGCGATCCTGAATCTCATCCCCTGGGACAAGCGCGACAAGGCCAGGGCCCCCGGGGAATAGCCGGGGTCATTCCGCCGGAGTTCTTCCCCCGCCGCAGATTCCGCCCACGTGGTCACCGTCCTTGGAGGCGTCGTCCTCCAGGGGCTCCACGTGCACCGTGACCTGGCTGCGCGGCAGCCGGGCGCGGATGGCGTCCTCCATGTCGCAGGTCAGGTCGTGCGCGGCCTGGACCGTGGTTTCCCCCGGCACGAGCAGATGAAAGTCCACGAACAGCGCGGCTCCGGCCTTGCGGGCCCGCAGGCCGTGGTATTCGGCGTCCGGCAGTACGGCGCGGATGGCCTCCTCGATGGCGCGCATCTGCTCCTCGGGCAGGGCCTCGTCCATGAGTCCGGACACGGAGCGCCGGATGAGCGAGACGCCGGTGAAGACGATGTTCACGGCCATGATCCCGGCGATGATCGGATCCAGGATGAGCCATGTGGGGGCCACGAAGAGGATGCAGAGTCCGGCGATCATGCCGGCCGAGGTCCAGACGTCGGTGAGCAGATGCCGGGCGTCGGCCTCCAGGGTGATGCTGTCGAAGCGGCGGGCCGCCGAGAGCAGGATGCGCGCGGCCACGATGTTCACTGCCGAGGCCAGCACGGCCACCAGCAGGCCCGGGCCCAGGTTGTCCAGCGGCACCGGTGCGTGGAAGCGCTCCCAGGCGGCCCAGGCGATGCCCCCGGCGGCCACGATGATGAGCACCCCCTCGGCCCCGCTGGAGAAATACTCGGCCTTGCCGTGGCCGTAGGTGTGCCTCTCGTCCGCCGGGCGGGCGGCGATGAGCAGGGCGGTCAGGGCGATGAACCCGGCGGTGAGGTTCACCAGGGATTCCGTGGCGTCGGAGAGGAGCCCCACCGAGGAGGTCAGGGCGAAGGCCGTGAATTTGAGAGTCAGAGTCAGAAGCGAGGCGATGATCGAGTAGACGGCGTAGCGCGGGGGCACCCGGTGGGCCCTCATTCGGCCTCCTTCTTGCGCCGCCAGGGCATCTCCTCGCCCCGGGCCAGGCGGCGGATGTTCTCGCGGTGACGCCAGAAGAGCAGGAGCATGACCACCAGGGCCAGCGGCAGGAAGGCGAACTTGCCGGTGAGCAGGGCGAAGACCGGCAGGCAGAGGGCCAGGGTCAGGGAGCCGAGGGAGACGTATCCGGTGAGGGCGATGATCCCGACGCAGGCCAGCACGGCCAGGAGCGTGCCCAGGGGCATCAGGGCCAGGAACGCGCCGATGGTCGTGGCCACGGCCTTGCCGCCCTTGAAGCTGAGCCAGGGCGAGTAGACGTGGCCGAGGATGGCGCAGAGGGCCACCAGGCTGACGGACGTTGCTCCCGCCGGGCCGGAGACGACCAGAGCCGCCGGGACGTACCCCTTGAGGATGTCCAGGGCCAGAACCAGGACGCCGTATTTCGTGCCGCAGAGCCGGGCCACGTTGGTGGCCCCGGTGTTGCGGCTGCCGTCCTCGCGCGGGTCCACCCCGCAGAGGGTCTTGGCCAGGATCAGGCCGAAGGGCACGGAGCCGAGAAGATAGGCGAGCACCATCCACAAGAGGGTCATGTACGTCTCCTTCGTGGCTCCCCTTGTATCCGCTTCCGCCCGGATCGGCAACGTCCGCGCGGGAGGGACGCCGCCTGTCCCGGCAAGACCGTTCGGCGGGGGGGCACATGACACCGTGGAGAGGGGAGCTGCAAGGGAGGGTCGGGGGGGAGCGTTTCTCGGAGGCTGGCCCGGAGGCGGCCTGCATGGTCCGGGCAATCTCCCCCCCCTGGCGGAAACAAGATAGACGAGGTTCCCTCTTTGTTCCAGCCCGCACCGGCGGCCGCGTTCATGCGGTGCTGACGGTGAAGGACGTTCCGGACGGGTATGGGGAACTTGACGTTCGGCTCTGCGGGCTGAAGCCGGAAAGGAAATGCCCACCGGGTACCTCCACGCCTTCATCCGACATAAGCCGAAATCCCACGTGGCCAGCAGTGGGCATTCATTGTGTTTCGCCGCGGGGACGCCGCAGGTTGTCAAGGACAACGCCGAAGAGCCGTTCCTGCCCCGGGCAGCCCCAGCAAAAAGAGCCGGGATTGGGCGCGCACTTCCAGACACCAATTGCCTGGGGCGAACACACGCTCAATCCCGGTTCGACAAAAAATATACACTGCCGTGGAGTCGGTCAAACCGCGCGCGGCGAACCCCACGCTCTACCAGTCCGCAGCCAGGGGGGAGCGTTCCACGGAGTCCTACGGAGGTGTCTCCCAGGAGGTAGTCCGGGCAATCTCCGCCCCTGGCGATTCAAATATAGACGATTCCACATCCGGCGGCAAGGAAGTGTTCCAGCCCAGCCGGGAGGATGTCCGGCTGGCGGACGAGGCGCTCGCAAGCGATGTGCGGGAATGGAAAAAGACGGTGGACGCAATCGCCTCATCCGGAAGGCCGCCGTCCGGCCCTCAAAAAATGCTCGGCCAAACGCCGCTTGTGATGCAACTGCTCGGAGCGGACACCGTGACCGGAAAGGCCGCCGCCACAGGAGGCATCTACGCCGCCCCCCATCTTTTTGACGGCGCGCATCCCAATATCACGCCGGATTTGCTTCAACAGATTCCGGCGGCAATGGCGGACCCCATCGCCATCTTTGATTCGGATAATCCGGCCAGCCGCGCCAAAGGCGACTTGGTGTTCATGCTGGGACTGACGGATGCCAACGGGGCGACACTGGTCGTGCCGGTGGTGTTGAAAGCAACAGGAGAAATTCCAGGATCGCAAATTAATATTATTAAGAGCGCTTATGCCAAAGAGCGCGAAGGTATACCGTCAAACACATGGTTTGTGCAAAGCAGCTATAAAAAAATGCCCGCTACATGAACGGGCATAAATGGAAGCATTGGACTGCCAGCGCCGGGGTCTATTTCCCCTTTACTCCAGCCAATGCCTCCAAAAATAAGCTATACACGGAAGCCGATCTTGTCAAGCTGCGCGAGGCGAACCCCACGCTGTACCAAAACGGTATCGGGGCTAACGCAAAACAGCGTTTAGAAGAAGACGCGGCACGGTTTGCTGAAGAGCTGGATCGCTCTGCCGTTGACGCCAAAAAGGATCGCAGCTCGAATATTCGGATCATGCGGACCCCCTTTGTGTTACATCGGGGCGAAGCCGCTAGACCTTGTGATTACCGCCGGAAAGCTCAGTCGGCTAATGAAGGAACACCCCGAGGTATAGCTTGGAGTAGCAAAGCAGATACCCCGGGCCATGGATGACCCGATCATGATTTTTGACAGCGCCACTCAGCCGGAGCGGCTTGTCGTGATGCTCGGCCTTAAAGGGGAGAATGGGCAGACGGTTATGGTGCTGGTGGAGTTCGACGTTCACAAGGACAGAACGTTCGTCAATCTGGTCACGTAGGTTTATGGAAACAAGCGCGCCTAGTTTCTAGACCAGATCACCAACGGGAAGCTCCGGTATCAGGACAAAAAATGAGCCGTTCGTGGGCGAACCAACACGGGCTCCAATTGCCCCCGGGGCGTCCACGAACCAGCTATAAACATAGGATATACTCCGAGAGTGATCTTGTCAAGCCGCGCGGGGTGAACCCCACGCTGTACCAGTCCGCAGCCAGGGGGGAGCGTTCCATGGAGTCCTACGGAGGTGTCTCCCAGGAGGTCATCCGGGCAATCTCCGTCCCTGGCGATTCAAATATAGACGATTCCACGTCCGGCGGCAAGGAACTGTTCCAGCCCAGCCGGGAGGATGTCCGGCTGGCGGACGAGGCGCTCGCAAGCGACGCGGAAGGCTGGGGGAGAAGCGTTGACCGATATGTCAACGGGACATTGGTCAGAACACGTCCGGTGACCATGCTGCGGCAAACGCCCTTGGTCCTGCAGATGCTGGGGGCGCGAAATCTGCCTATCCGCATGCTTTACGGCGTTATGGACAAGGTTCTCTCCGGGAAGCACAACCTTCCAGCCGAGTTGGTGAAACAGATCCCGGCGGCGATGGCTGATCCCATCATGGTGTTCAAAACGGATTCACAGACCGCCATATCCGATCTCACCATGATGCTTGAGTTGAAAGACGCACACGGCGCAACAGTCGTCGTGCCCGTGGTTTTGGCGCGCGAAGGTTCCAAGGGCTACAAGTCTGAACCTTGTGCCCAGCATGTACGTCAAGAATTATGAGGAGACGAAATCCCCGCGGAACGATTGGTTCCTGGAGCAGATAGAAAAAGGAAGGCTGCGCTACATAAACAATACGAAAAGTCACGAATGGGCGGGCTCTGTCGGGCGCCAATTGCCCGCAGGAGGGACGCCGCCATTCGCGACTGAAAAAAGCTATACACGGAAGCCGATCTTGTCAAGCTGCGCGAGGCGAACCCCACGCTGTACCAAAACGGTATCGGGGCTAACGCAAAACAGCGTTTAGAAGAAGACGCGGCACGGTTTGCTGAAGAGCTGGATCGCTCTGCCGTTGACGCCAAAAAGGATCGCAGCTCGAATATTCGGATCATGCGGACCCCCTTTGTGTTACATCGGGGCGAAGCCGCTAGACCTTGTGATTACCGCCGGAAAGCTCAGTCGGCTAATGAAGGAACACCCCGTGGTATCGCTTGGAGTAGCAAAGCAGATACCCCGGGCCATGGATGACCCGATCATGATTTTTGACAGCGCCACTCAGCCGGAGCGGCTTGTCGTGATGTTCGGCCTTAAAGGGGAGAATGGGCAGACGGTTATGGTGCTGGTGGAGCTCGACGTTCACAAGGACAGAACGTTCGTCAATCTGGTCACGTCGGTTTATGGAAACAAGCCCGCCTGGTTTCTAGACCAGATCACCAACGGGAAGCTCCGGTATCAGGACAAAAAACAAAAGCCGCGCGTGGGTGAACCAACACAGGCTGCAATTGCCCCCGGGTGCTCCAAGCAACGGCTTTGGTCATAAAATGTACTCCGAGAGTGATCTTGTCAAGCTGCGCGAGGTGAACCCCACGCTGTACCAGTCCGCAGCCAGGGGGGAGCGTTCCATGGAGTCCTACGGAGGTGTCTCCCAGGAGGTCATCCGGGCAATCTCCGCCCCTGGCGATTCAAATATAGACGATTCCACGTCCGGCGACAATGCGCTCGCAAAAGAAGGCCGTGATTGGGCGCGCACTTCCAGGCTCCGATTGCCTGGGGCGAACCCACGCGCAATCACGACAGGACAGAGAATATATACTGACGCGGATTTGGTCAAACCGCGCGACGCGGACCCCGGGCAGGGCCCCGGCATCGGCTTGGAGGCCGTGCGTGCGATCCTGGCCCAGCTCCAGGAGGCGGCGGAGACGAAAGGGTGAATGTCGCCCATGACGGGCACACGGCCGTGCTTTCGCTGTACCATTTCGGGGGGGGCGGGAAACATGGTTGCCGACGGGATGGAAGGACGATGCCTCCGGTGCCTCCGGTGGGGGTTATGGCCCATCCGGCGCTACGCTCGCCGGGCCTATGCGTACTCGTCCAGGCGAGGGAGCGGAGGCGTCGTCCTCCGAATCCGCTTCCGATTCCCAGGATGGAGCGGGAACGACTTCTGATGAAGCTATAACGCCTCTCGGATCGGACGGCAAGCCCCTGTTCCATGAGGCCTTGTCCGACAAATCCCCCCGCGCGGCCGTCACCTTCCTGGACGACGGCCGGGCCCTGATCCGGCTGTTCACGTCCGCCGATCCCACCTCCGTGATCCACGAGGCCGGGCACGTATCAGCCTTCGTGGGCCTCCAGGACCTTCAGCTCGTTGGTCAGGGGATCGACGCGGCCGAAGACGAGGTCGAAGCGCTGGCCGGGGTAGAGCTTGTCCCCAAGCATGTGGCGCGGGGCGCGCACGTTGATCTGGAGCTGGGGCAGGGCCAGGGTGGGGTAGGGCCCGGAGTCGTCCACCAGCACGGCGGGGTGCGGGGTGCGGCCGTGCTGGGCCAGGAAGAGCAGCTTCCAGTAGCGCGGGCGGTAGCGTTGGATCACGGACACGGCCTGGATGCGGCCCGAGAGGTTGGGCAGCAGGGCTTCCAGGGCCTCGCGGTCCAGCCGGGGCGCGCCGGTGGCCAGGAACGAGGAGGCCTGGGCCATGTTGATCAGGTCGGTGTAGCGCCGGATGGGCGAGGAGATCGGGCTGTAGGCCGGGACGCCCAGGGCCGCATGGCGGCGGGGCGCGACCTCCAGGCTCGGCGGGGTGAGCAGCTTGACCGCCGCGAAGATGTCCGAGGGTTCGCTGAAGACGCCGGCCGCCTCCGGGGGCAGGGCGATGTCCTGGGTGCGGTGCAGCAGCGGCACGCCGCGTTCCCGGGCCCAGGCGGCCATGCCCGCGTTGGCCAGGATCATGAACTCGCTGATGAGCAGTTCGGCGCGCGGGTGGGGCTCCTTGACCTCCACGGACACGCGCACGTCGCGGCCCGAGCCTTCCAGGATCACCTCCGGGTCGGGCCGCTGGATCACCGAGGCCCCGTCCTCCACGCGCCGGGCCAGCCGCTTCTCGGCCAGCTCCAAGGCCAGGGCCAGGCGGGGATCATCTCCCCGCTCCAGGGCCGTCTCGGCGTCGGCGTAGGAGACGTTCGCCGCCACGCGGACGAAGGTCAGGCGCGGCTCCACGGACAACAGCAGGCTCCGCTCGTCCAGGCGCATCTCCACCAGCAGCGCGGCCCGCGTCTCTCCGGCCCGCAGGCTGAAGAGGTCCGTGCCCAGGGCCTCGGGCATCATGTGGCTCGTGCCCTCGGGCAGATAGAGGCTCGTGGCCCGGGAGAACACGGCCTGGTCCAGGGGGGAGCCGAAGGCCCAGGTCACGGTGGGGCAGGCCAGGGCGATCCACAGGCGGTAGCCGCCGGATTCGCGTTCGATGTGGAAGGCGTCGTCGATGTCCCGGGTGGTGGGCGCGTCGATGCTCACCAGGGGCAGCGGCTCGGGCTCCCGGCGCGCCGCCTCGAAGACCCGGCGCTGGTCTTCCATTTGTCCCGCGAAGTCGGAACTCCAGGCGTCGCCCCAGGCGAAGCCCGCCTCGTCCAGCAGGGAGTTGTGATGCGGCTCCACCGCGCCCCAGGCCTCGGCCAGGAGCAGGGCCAGGTGCGGGTGGTCGGGCAGGCCTTTGCGCAGGGTTTCCCAGAGCTTGGCGTCGCGTTCGTCCAGGGACTTGGCCAGGACCGAACGGAGCAGGCCGCGCAGGCGTTCGGCCACGTCCTCGTCCATCGGCGGCAGGGCCGGACCCTGGCCTCCCCGGCGGCGCTCCCAGAGGGCCTTGAACAGGGCCTGCCCGCCGTCCACCAGCCGTTCCCGTTCGCGGGCCTCGTTCTGCTGGTTCAAGCGGGCGTCGACCTTTTCCGCCGGATGGATCTCGAAATCCGGGGGCTGGAACTTGAAATGCGTTTTGGCCGCCAGCAGGGCCCGCCCCATGGCCGCGATCTCGTCCGGTCCGGGTTTTTCCCAGATCAGCCCGGCGAACCAATCCACCGGGGCCGTGTCCACCTCGCCCTGGGCCATCTCCCAGATTTCCATGGCGTTGACCCGGGATTCCAGTTCCTCGCGGCGCTTGTGATGCTCGGTCAGACGGTCGAGCATCTCCTGCCGTCCTGCTTGGCCGGGATATTCCGGCCCGGTCCAGGGCAGAATCCGGGCGGCGGGCAGGACCGTCTCCCGCTTGGTGTGGGTGTACAGGCGCAGGCGTCCCGAGGTCTCCTCCTGGACCCAGGCCAGATGGACCTGGTTGCCTTGCAGAAATTCGACCACGCAGCCGGGATGGATGAACCCGCCGATCTTGGGGGGCTTGGGCATGTCGCTCTCTTTGCAGAAAGGGTGAGGGAATCGCTGTTCGCGTCCAGGGGTAGCGCCCGGCCGAAAGCAGGTCAAGCCGCGGCGCCGGCATCCCATAGCCCATGAGGGGACGGAGGTCCAGGCGGACGTGTGGCGGTGAACGGGAAAAAAACGCGGCGCGGCGGGCGGTTGCATTTTTCATTGCATGAGGTATGGTAAGGACGAATCCGAACGACATTCCCCAGGAAAACGAACGATGATGCAAACGCGCCGCATGCATGACGCCGGGATGAGCCCGGCTGTCCAGGAGAAGCTCCTCTTCGCGCAGAAGGGGGCCCTCGTGTAGCGCGCTTTTTTGGAGAACGCCCGCACGAAGGCCCCTCGTTCCGGTCAGCCGGAGGAGGGGTCTTCTTTTTTTGTCCGCGACGAACAACCGGAAAAGGAGGAAGTCATGACCGCGGAACAGTTGTCGAGATTGCGAGAAATCGTGGAGGACGAGATTCGGGAGATCCGGCAGGCGCTGGATGCCTGGAGGGCCTGCAACGGGCTGGACGAGAACGGTGATCGCCGGGTGGAGGACTGCGCCTCGCGCGTGGTCTACATCGGCTGGAAGGAGAAGACGGAAGGCCGCCTGACCGAGCTGCGCCTTCTCTTGGACCGCATGGACGAGGACGAGTTCGGCATATGCGAGGAATGCGGCGAGGACATTCCCTGGAGACGGCTGGAGCTTCTGCCCGCCACCACCCATTGCACACGCTGCATGACGCGCTTGGAGTCCGCCGCGCACGGGGCATGACGGCCGTGGTCCGGTTCACGGAGCGGCCGTCGCGGTGCAACAACCGTGGCGGCCGCTCCGTTTTTTCGTCCTAGTGGCGGAAGGAACGCTGGCCGGTGAAGACCATGGCCACCTGGGGGGCGGCTTCGTTCACGGCCTGGATGACCTCGAAGTCCCGGATGGAGCCGCCGGGCTGGGCGATGGCGGTGACACCGGAGGCGATGAGCAGGTCCACGCCGTCGCGGAAGGGGAAGAATCCATCGGACACGGCCGCGGAACCGGGCAGGCCGCCCCGGGCCTCACTGGCGCGGGCCTCGATGTCGGCCAGCTTTTGGGCCAGGGCCTTGTCATCGCGGCCCTTGAGCCGCAACTCGTAGATGGACAGGTTCAGTTCCCGGAAGGCCAGCAGGTCGGCGTACTTGGTGTGGGCCTTGGCGATGGTCAGGTCCACGCAGCCCACGCGGTCCTGTTCGCCCGTGCCGATGGCCGTGGTCACTCCGTCGCGGACCATGAGGATGGAATTGGAGGTCACGCCCGCCTCCACGGCCCAGGCGAAGAGCAGATCCTCGGCCTCGGCCTTGGTGGGCTTGCGCGCCGCGAAGTGGTTGCCGTCCTTCTCGGCCGTGGCCGGGATGAAGTCGGCGGCGTCCAGGATGCGGTTGCGGAAGGAGAACTGGAGCACGACCCCGCCGTCCATGAGGGACTTCACGTCCAGGAAGGGCTCGCGGGAGAGCCCGGCCAGATCCGCGATGCCGGGAATGCGCAGAATGCGCAGGTTCTTGCGCTTCTTGAGGATGTCCACCGCGCCGGACTCGTAGTCCGGGGCCGCCACCACCTCGAAGTAGGCCGAGTCGATGTGTTCGGCGGTGGCCTTGTCCAAGGGACGGTTGACCACGATGGCCCCGCCGAAGGCCGCGATGCGGTCGGACATGTGGGCCCGCTCCAGGGCGACGGCCAGGCCCTCATCGCTCCAGGCCGCGCCGCAGGGGTTGTTGTGCTTGAGGATCACGGCGGCGGGCTTGGCCGAAAGGTACTGGAGGATGTTCAGACCGTTGTCCACGTCCGTGAGGTTGATCTTGCCCGGGTGCTTGCCGGACTGGATCATGTGCTCCTCGGTGAGAGCGGAGACCAGACCCTTGCCCGGACCCCGGAAGGCCACACCGCCCACGGAGAGTCCGCCTTCCTTGAGTTCATAGAGCGCGGCGGGCTGGTCCGGGTTCTCGCCGTAACGCAGGCCCAGGGTTTCGTCGCCGATGCGCCAGGTGCGCTTGTGGAAGACCAGTTCCTGGTCCCCGAGGGTCAGGCGCATCTCCGCGGGAAAGGGATCCTGCTGCAGGGTGGAGTACATCTTTTTGAGGTCGCTCATGGGCTGCTCCAGGTTTGTCTGACGTGGGACGCCTCCATAGCACAGGCCGCTTCGGCGGGCAAACGGCCCACCCGGCCGGGCCCGGCAGATAGTCGTTGGCGGTCCCTGGTCTTTCTGTTATGAGAGATTCGGCCTTGCGCCGATCATTCAGGCAGGGAGCGACAACGAGCATGTCCGAGAGCTACATCGAGCGGGCGCTTTTGAAGATAGCCCGGCAGATCAACGCCTACGACGAAGCGTCCCTTATGGACCTGTGGGAGAAATACGCCGAGAAGGTCCGCCGCTTCGAGCCCACCAAGCGTTGGGAGGAATCGGCGCTGCTCTTCGGCATCATCCAGGGCATGCGCCTGAAGAACCAGCTCTTCAACTACAACTGGGCCCAGTCGCGCAAGCCCGAGCCCGTCGGGGACATCGACCTCGCCGCGCTCACCGTTCCGAGCAGGACGCCCGTCGGCGACGTCCCGCCTACCGCCGCCAAGGAACCGGGGGAAACCCCGGAGAAATCCTCCCGGACGGGCAAGGTCCTCAAGCTGCAACCCAAGAAGAAATAGGTCGAAAAGGCCACGGAACCGGAACGGGGGAGCCGACTCCCCCTGTCCGCGGGCGGTATCGCGCCCGCCGCGAGGAGCGAAGCCAATGTCGAACATCGTCGTGTTCGGCTCCCAATGGGGAGACGAGGGCAAGGGCAAGATCGTGGACATGCTGGCCGAGAAGGCCGCGGCCATCGTCCGTTTCCAGGGCGGCAACAACGCCGGGCACACCCTGGTGGTGGGCGGCGACAAGTGCATCCTGCACCTCATCCCCTCGGGTATCCTGCACCCCGGCAAGGTCTGCCTCATCGGCAACGGCGTGGTCCTGGACCCGGAAGTCTTCTGTCGTGAGATCGACACCCTGGCGGCCAAGGGCGTGGACGTCACGCCCCGGCGGCTGATGATTTCCAAGAAGACCCACGTGATCATGCCCTATCACCGGCGCATGGACGGCTGCCGCGAGGCGGCCCGCGACGCGGCCGGGAAGATCGGCACCACGGGCCGGGGCATCGGGCCCTGCTACGAGGACAAGGTGGCCCGGGTGGGCGTCCGCGCCGCCGATCTGGCCGACTTCAAGCTGCTCCAGGAGAAGATCGCCCGCGCCCTGGAGGAGAAGAACGTCCTCTTCCGCCACCTCTTCCGTTGCGAGCCCATGGACCCGGCGGCGGTCTTCGAGGAGATCAAGCCTTTCGCCGAGCGCATCCGCGCCTACCTGGGCGACGTCTCCACGGCCATCCAGAAGGTCAAGAAGTCCGGCGGGATGGTTCTTTTCGAGGGAGCCCAGGGAACACACCTGGACATTGACCACGGCACCTATCCCTACGTGACCTCCTCCTCCACGGTCACGGGCAACGCGGCCTCGGGCTCCGGCTGCTCGCCCCGCGAACTCACGCGGATCATCGCCATCGTCAAGGCCTACACCACCCGCGTGGGCGGCGGCCCCTTCCCCTCGGAATTGTCCGACGAGGTGGGCGACTATCTCCAGAGCCAGGGAGGCGAGTTCGGCGCCACCACCGGCCGCAAGCGCCGCTGCGGTTGGTTGGACGCCGTGGTCCTGCGCGAGTCCGTGCGTCTGAACGGCCCCACCGAGCTGGCCATCACCAAGCTCGACGTGCTCTCCGGTCTGTCCGAGCTGAAGATCTGCACCCGTTACCGTTACGGCGGCGAAGAGGTGCTCTACCCGCCCCAGGAACAGAACGCCCTGGCCCACGTGGAGCCGATTTACGAGACCCTGCCGGGCTGGAATGAGGACATCACCAAGGCCCGGGGCTATGACGATTTGCCGGAGAACGCCCGGGCCTATCTGAACCGGGTCGAGCAGCTGCTCGGCGTGCCCGTGGGCCTCGTGTCCGTTGGCCCGGAGCGGGGCCAGACCTTCTAGGAATCTCACGGTGGACGGCGGCTCCCATATCCCGGCTCGCCAGGAACACGTCCGGCGTCGTCTGGACGCCCTGGCGGCCCATCCTCCCCAGAGCCTGGTTCTTGAAGGCGGGGGCGCGGACGAGCGCGAGACGTTGGCCCTCTATTGGGCCAAGCTGCTCAACTGCCCGGGCGGGGCCTGCGGAACCTGCGAGACCTGCCGCCAGATCGACGAGCGGGTCTTCCGCGACCTCATCCTGGTGGACGGCGCTTTCTTCGAGAGCGAGGGAGCGACCCACAAGTCGCATGTGGAGCGGGTCCGTGAACTGCGGCCCACCTGGGGCCAACCGCCGCACGGCGAGGGACGCCGGGTGACGATCTTTCCCGAGTTCCAGGACCGCAACCCCGAGATCGCCAACACCCTGCTGAAGACCCTGGAGGAGCCCCGGCCCGGGAATGTCTTCGTGCTCACCGCGCCGCAGCGCGAACGGCTCCTGCCCACCCTGGTCTCGCGCAGCTTCATCCTGACCTTGGCTTGGCCCGACGATTCCCGCGAAGACGCCGAGGCCTCCCAGTGGGCGGATGCGCTGTACGGAGTCTGGGAGACCGGCCGGGGCTGGTTCGGTCGGACCATGGCCAAAGGCGCGGTGGACCGCGATCTGGCCCGGAGGGTGATCCTGGAAGTCATGCGCGGCCTGCGTCGGACCCTGACCGGTGAGAGCGCGTCGGGGGCCGACCGCTTGGCCCGCCGTTTCGACGCCTCGGGCCTGCGTCGTCTTGGATTGGCCCTGGGAGAAGCCCAGGACGCCCTGGAAGCCCAGGCGAATCCGACCCTGGTGCTGGACTGGCTGGCGACACGCTTCACGACATGACCGCATCCTCCGCGCCTCTGTTCCGCGCCTTTCGCCGGATAATCCTTGACAGTCCCCTCCGTCTCTGGATGAGCTGAAGCATGGGGTTGGATCTGCATTCTTTGCCCGGGGCATTGGAGACCCTGAAGCGGCTGACGTTCCCCGTGCGCTCGGACTGCCTGGACGAACTGACCCGCGTGGCCGCCGTGCTGGCCCCGGCCCTGGAGGACGCCTCCCCGGCGCCGGAGGCGGTGCGCGCGGCGCATACGGTCGCCGATCTTCTCTCCGGCTGCTGCGAAAGCCTTTCGGGCAGCCGACAGGCCGTACTGGCCTCGCTCAAGGGGCTGCTGCTGCTCGGGCGGCCGGGCTGGCTGGCCGCCTCGGCCCAGGTCCAGACTTGGCGCAACCCCGCCGAGATGCTCGGAGGACGGGCCGAGAGCCTGGGGGCGGAAGCGCGTTTCTATCTGCTGCATGAACTCCTGCGTCGCCATTGGACCTTGGAGCGGTCCGTTTCGGCCTGGGCCCGCGCCGTTCTGGAGACCCTCGGTGAAGCGCCGCCACGGGATATTTTGAAGGCCCTCGGCGTACTGGACCGCCTGGGCGACACGCCCGCGTTTCCCCTGCGCGAGACTCTGCTGCGCGGCTCCTTCCGGAACTGGCTGGAGCGCCTGCTGCGCGACCCCCTGGCCGGGGATGAACTGGCCGAGGCGGCGCGGGCCGTGCGCGGACTGGGGCACCCGGACATGAGTCGCCGTTTGGCGCGCCTCGTGGCCACTCATCCGGAGCGGAGCACCGCCGAGGTCATGGAGATTCTTTCGCGGTGTCTGGAGGCGGGCGAGACGGCCCTGTCCCAGGCGGTGCGGGCCGTGCTCAAGGTGGCCCGCAACGGGCGAGTGGCCCACTGCATGGACATTCTCATCGGCATCAACTGGCCCAGGACGGGTCAGGCCCTGGCCTTGTTCTGCCGCAAGGATCCGGGCCTGCGCCGGGCCATGGCCGCTCGGGCCGCCACGCTGCCCGAGGCCGCCTTCGAGAACTTTCTCGAGGCCTTCAAGCCCGAGGTCCGACCTGCGATCCTGGCTGAGACGCTGGCCTTCATCGCCCGGGCGGACACGGATTTCCTGCGCGCCTGCCTGGCCGTGGAAGCCGGGTCGGAAGGGTTGCCCGAGGCCCTGGACCGCTATCTGGAGAGGATGGAGACCCGCCCGGACGCCGTCGCCCGGGCCTCGGCCGCCCAGGCCGCCCGGGAATCCGGCGATCCGGCCGCACCCAGGAAGGGCTTGTTCTCCATGTTCCTGGGCGAGAAACGCCCTGAGCTGGGGGAGACCCTGGTCCACGCCCGCATGCTCAAGGACAAGAATTTCGGCGGCGCGGAACTGACGGGCGCGGTGGTCGAGGAGCGCACCCTGCAGAACGTGGTTCTCACTGGAGCGGCCTTCGACGAGGTTTCCCTGATCAAGTGCCGCCTCCTGGGCGTCGATTTCGCCGGAGCGAGGCTGCGCAAGACCGTTTTCCAGGACTGCCTGCTCTCCGGCGTGCGTTTCGAAGGGGCGGTGCTGGAACAGTGCCGCTTCAGCGGCTGCGTGCTGGAGGGCTGCGATTTCTCCGGGGCCATGTTGGAAGGCGGCGGCCTGGACGGCTGCGACCTGTCCCACTGCCGTTTCGGCGAGGCGTCCCTGGAGGGCTGTGCCTGGAACGAGAGCGAGGGCCGTCACCTCGGTCTGGCCGGAGCCTCGCTCCGGCAGGCGGCCTTCACGGCCACGGACCTGGAGGCCTCGGACTTCTCCCTGGCCGCGCTGGAGTCCTGCCGCTTCGAAGGGGTGCTGTTCACCGACTGCCTGCTGCGCGATACGGCGGTCTTGAACTGCTCCTTCGTGGAATGCCGCACTGTGGACTGCCTCTTCCCGGGCTGTCGGGTGCGCGAGAGCGACGCCCTGGAGCCCGCTCTGCTCCAGGCCCGGGCCGACACCCTGCGGCGGAGGTTGCTGGAGGCCCAGACGATCCGGTTGGAGTTGCCGCCGGAGGAGGGGACAGCGCTGCATGGACCGGCCGTGCGCCGCTGGGTGCGCCAGTGGGCCCTGGGGCGTTTCGAGCGCCGCATGCTCGGGGACAACGCCCGACGCCAGCGTCTGGCGTTGCGGCGCATGACCCCCGGCCAGGCGGAGTTTTTCCGGCTCCTGCCCTGGCTGCTGCATTCCCGCCACTTCGAGACCCGCGACGCCATCGAGAACGTCCCTTCCTGCGTCCTGGCCGGATACCGCCCGGACCTGGAGACCTTGCGGCTGGCTCGCAAGCATTTCGCCGGGGTGACGCCGCCCGAGACCCAGGCCCGGCCCGTACTGCTGGAGGCGGTCTACGCCATGGGCAGCCTGGGGAGCATCGCTCAGACCGACGCCTCGGACATGGACATCTGGGTCTGCTACGACCCGGAGGGCGTGGGCCCGGCCGAGGACGCCCGCCTGCGGCGCAAGCTGGAGGCCGTGGCCGCCTGGGCCCAGGCCGGGTTCGGGGCCGAGGTCCATTTCTTCCTCATGAGCCTGCCCTCCGTGCGGGCCAACGATTTCGGCTTCAGCGACAGCGAAAGCGCGGGAACGGCCCAGGCCCTGTTGCTCAAGGAGGAGTTCTACCGCACGGCCCTGCGGGTGGCGGGCAAGGAGCCGCTCTGGTGGCTGACCCCGCCCGGCGCGGATCGTGAAACATGGGAATCATACGGTCTGGCCGCGTCCCGGTCGCCGCTGCTGGGGCCTGGTCGAGTGGTGGACCTGGGCCGCCTGGACGCGGTGCCGCCGGAGGAGTTCTTCGGGGCGTCCCTCTGGCAGATCGTCAAGGGCCTGCACAGCCCGTACAAGTCGGTGATGAAGCTCGGCCTGCTGGAGAAGTACGCCGGACGGGACGCCTCCGGCGAACTCATGCTCTGCGACCAGATCAAGGACGCCGTGACCCGGCGTTCCCCCGCCTGGCAGGCCGACCCCTACACCGTGCTCTTCCGCAACCTGCGGGATTACTATCGCTCCCTGGACGACCAGGAGGCCGTGGACCTGCTCACCGAGTCCTTCACCCTCAAGGCGGGCATCGGTTCCTTCGACGTCTCCCTGGGCTTCCCTTGCGTGGAGGAGGAGCGGAGCTTCCTGACCTTCCTGAGCGGGAAGGAGGAAATCAGCGAGGAGGCCGTGCGCGGACTGGGCCAGACCTGGAGCTTCGCCCGCTCCATGACCGCCGGGGCCACGCTGAGCCGCTTCCTCATCAAGACCTACGAGCGCATCCAGGAGCGGCTGGAGCAGGGCGGGGAGAGGGCCGGCGCGCGCATCTCTCCCGAGGATCTGACCCGGCTGGGACGGAAGATCCAGGCCAACTTCGCTCCGCGCAAGCACAAGGTCGAGCGGGTGCCGTTCCTGGACTTGAGCGGCCATTTGTTCCCGGAGTTCTATTTCGAGGCCGAAAAGGCCCCCGGACGCCGCACCGTCTGGCTGGCCCGCGGCCAGGAGGCCGGGAGCGGCAAAATCTCCAGCAAGGACATGCAGGTGCTGCGCAAGGACACCGACCCGGCCCTGCTCCTGGCCTGGCTGGTGGTCAACGGCCTCTATTCCCCGTCCACGCACGTGCATGGGGAGCGCAGCATCGCGCCCATGTCCGTTGATGATCTGAAGAAGTCGCTCCAGGCTCTGTACGAGTTCTTCCCCCGTGAAAGCACCTTCGAGGTGGACATGGAGGAGACCCTCCGGCCGGAGCGCGTGACCCGGGCCTTCTTCATCCTCAACCTGGCCGTGCCCCAGGATGCCCAGAAGATCGTCACCGCCTCGGTGGTCTACGCCACCAACTGGGGCGAGGTCTTCTGCCTCACCGTCCGCAATCCCGACCAGAAGATACTGAAGCAGGCCTCGTCCTTCCTGCGCGACGTGCTGCCCCAGCCCCTGCCCCAGCCGCCGGAGATGGGCCTGTACATTCCCCGCAAGTCCCAGTGTCCGCGCATCCGGCTGCTCTGAACCCCGAAAATTGACAGTCCCACGGTGCCGGCGTAAAAAAGCCATATCGCCGAATCCCGCCTGGGGCGGGAGCGGGGGAACCACCCTTTGGGGCGCATCGCCGCAAGGCGTAGGGCACTTCTCGGCCCGAGCCCGTCAGCTAACCTCGCAGGCGTCGAGGAGACTTCCTTCCGAAGGCTGCGGGGGGAGCCTCCCTGCGGTCACGCGCGCGAGGAAAACTTCTCGCCCAGTCTTCTTCGACGGGCGAAACTCCCCTTTCCGACCGCCGCGCACCGCGCGGATTCCCCCAGCCAAGAAGGAGGGACTGCATGTCCCGGTCTTCGCTGACGGCGCGCTTCCGTGCGCTTGTTCTCGGCCGCCCCCTCGATCCCGAGGATCGCGGCCTGTTCCACAAACTGGCCCTGGCCTCGTTTCTGGCCTGGGTCGGCCTGGGCGCCGACCCCCTGTCCTCGTCCTGCTACGGTCCTTCGGAGGCCTTCCTGGCCCTGGGCGGGCATCACGCCCTCTCCCTGTTCGTGGCCCTGGCCACGGTGGTCACGGTCTGCGTCATCAGCGCGAGCTACACCCAGATCATCGACCTCTTCCCCACGGGCGGGGGCGGTTACCTGGTGGCCGGACGCCTGCTTTCGCCCTCCGTGGGAATGGTTTCCGGCTGCGCCCTGCTCATCGACTACGTGTTGACCATCACGCTCTCCATCGCCAGCGGGGCCGACGCGGTGTTCAGCTTCCTGCCTCCATCGTGGCAGGGCGGGAAGCTGGCCTTCGCCCTCGCGGGAGTGATTCTGCTCACCGTGCTCAACCTTCGCGGGGTCAAGGAATCCGTGAGCGTCCTCGTGCCGATCTTCCTGGCCTTCCTGGTCGGGCACGTCTTTCTCATCCTCTATGGTCTGGGCCAGCATCTGGACGGCCTGCCGGAGATCGTGTCCCGGGCAGCGGCCGACGTGGGCGCGACGCAACGGGAGCTGGGGTTCTGGGGCATGATCGCCCTCATCCTGCGGGCCTACGCCATGGGCGCGGGCACCTATACGGGCCTGGAGGCGGTGTCCAACGGCCTGCCGGTGCTGCGCGAGCCCAGGGCCCGCACCGGCAAGCGGACCATGCTCTACATGGCCCTGTCCCTGTCCTTCATGGTGGTGGGCCTGATCCTCAACTACATGCTCCACCGGGTGGAGTTCCAGCCCGGAAAGACCTTGAACGCCGTGCTCTTCGGGGCCATGATCAGTTCCTGGGGCGTGGCCGGGCCGGTGGTCGTCTCGGCGGTGCTGGTGACCGAGGCGGCCATCCTCTTCGTCGCGGCACAGGCCGGATTCCTCGACGGCCCGCGGATCCTGGCCAACATGGCCCTGGACCGCTGGGCCCCGGCCCAGTTCGCGCACCTGAGCGACCGTCTGGTGACCCAGAACGGCATCTTGCTCATGGGCGGCGCGGCCCTGGTGCTCATGGAGATCACCGGGGGCTCGGTGGAAGTGCTTCTCGTGCTCTACAGCATCAATGTTTTCGTTACTTTCATCCTGTCCCAGGCGGGCATGGTCCGACACTGGTGGCAGGCGCGCGGCGAGGAGCCGCACTGGCGCAAGGGGCTGCTGCTCAATGGTCTGGGTTTGGTGCTCACGGGTTTCATCCTGGCCACCATCGTGGCCGTGAAGTTCTTCGAGGGTGGCTGGGCCACCCTGGTGGTCACCGGGGCCCTGGCCGGGGCCGCGTTGCTCATCCGGCGTCACTACCGGCGAGTGGGCGCGCTGGTGCGCAAACTGGACGGGCTCAAGCAGGCGGTGGAGGAGGACATGAGCCGCCTGCCCGACAACCCGGAACCGGGCGATCTCTCCGCGCCGGCCGGCTCCTTCGCGCGCACGGCGGTGGTCCTGGTGAGCGGCTACAACGGCCTGGGGCTGCACAGCCTGCTGGCGATCCACCGACGCTTTCCCGGCGAATTCAGCAATTACGTCTTCCTTTGCGCCGGGGCCGTGGACGCGGGCGTCTATCGCGGAAAACGGGAGATGGAGGAACTGCGGGATCGGCTCTCCGACGAGTTGGGGCAGTACGTTCGGCTCATGCGGCGACGCGGCTATCACGCCGAGAGCGTGCTCGGGGTGGGCACCGACGTGGTGGAGGTGATCGCCGGTCTGGCCGAGGAGGTGGCCGAGCGCTACCCCTGGTCAGTATTCTTCGCGGGACAACTCGTGTTCCCCAGGGAATCGTTCTGGAGCAGGCTGCTGCACAACCAGGTGGTCTTCGGCGTTCAACGCAGGCTTCTGCGCCGGGCGCTGCCTTTCACCGTGCTGCCGGTCACGGTCTGAGCGGGCGGGGTGGGTCAGTCGGCGTCCAACCCGCGCAGACGGGCGGCCGAGGACAGGCCCTTGAAGGCCGCTCCGAGTGGCGCCTGGAAGGGCTTCTTGAAAAGCTCGGTGTAGAGCTTCTTGGCTTCCTCGAAAAATGGATTGAGGTCCAGGGCCCGGGAGATGTTCTCCCGGGCCTCGGCCTCCTGTCCGAGGAGATGCTGAGCCTTGCCGAGGTTGAAGTGAATCTGCTCGTCGTCCGGGGTCATTTCGAGGGCACGGAAATAGGCTTCCACGGCCCCCGCCAAGTCGCCGTCGCGGCGCAGTTTGAGCCCGAGCAGCTTGTAGGGGTTGTGGGCCTCGCGGTTGTGTTTGAGCACCTGGATGAAGGTCAACCTGGCCTCTTCAAAACGGTCCAGCTGGGCCAGAACCTCGGCGGCCTTCTCGATGTTCGTCTTGTAGCGTTCGAAATCTCCCCGGGCCTTGTAGGCCTCGGCCAGCCCCTTGTAGGCCTCGGCGAAGAGTTCATTGTACTTGATGGCCTTCTGAAAGGCGACCACGGCCTTGGCGTATTCCTTCTTCACCAGGAAGGAACAACCCATGTCGTAGTAGAACTGGGCCTCGTTGCCCCCGCTGATGATCTCCTCGTAGTGCTCGGCGGCGGCCTTGTGGTCGCCCTGTTCGGCCAGGGCCCGGGCCTTTTCCATCCGTACACGCTGCTCTTCCGGGTAGTCGGCCATGCGTTTGGCCGCCACGAGATAGCGCTCCAGGGTCTTGGGAGCGTATGGCCGGATCACGTATCCCGAGCAGCCCTGGCCGATGGCGTCCAGGACGTATTCCCGGCTGTTCATGAGCGAGACCATGATTACCGGCAGGCTGCGCCGCTTCAGTTCCCCGCGGATTTTTCCCAAAAAATCCAGGCCGGTCATGTCGGCAAGTCCCGAGTCGCAGAGAACGAGATCGACCCCGTGACGCTCGATTTGGTCCAGGGCTGCCTGACCCTTCTCGAACACCTGGATCACGCTTGGTGCGAACAGCCGCAGGATCCTCTTGTCGATTTTTGCGTGGATTTTGTTGCCGCTGAGCACCGCGACCCGATCGAAGGCCTGGAAGGCCGTTCTGCCGCTGCCGCTGGACTGTTCGTTCATCCTGGCGGCATTACTCGCTCTTTGCATCAGGCGTCAACAGGGGCGGCGGTTTTGGATCGTCGCGATCCCGGACCCCGTCACCGCGCGTAAATCGCCTCCCTCCGCTCCGACACGCTCCCGCCTTTGGGCCGGGAGCGTTTTTTTTCGCCCGCGCCCCTCCGCCAACTGACCTCGGACTCCGGGAGGCCACAATGCCGCTTGTGCGCCTTTCCGATTCGCGCGCCGCTTCGCTCCCGTGTTCCGGCCGCTCCCCACCCACAACGCCCATTGTGCCACGAGCTTTGCGGTCTAGAAAAATAATATAACTATATCAACATATTAAGAGTGAAAAATGCTTGGCACGCTTGTGGCTATTCCCGATCAAACACTGACTGGCCAGTCATGACGGTAGGCAAGAAGCATCACTGAACGACACAACCACCAGGAGAATCACAATGGGTAGCATCGGAAGTATCAGCAGACCGACTGAAGGCATGTTGATGGGCCTGGTTCAGTATCCCGTTCCGGTCATCAACTCCCGCAAGGAGATCGAGGCCAGCATCGACCGCATCTGCGCCGCCACCGCCGCCACCAAGGCCGGCTATCCGGGCATGGATCTCATCGTGTGGCCGGAATACAGCAGCCAGGGCCTGAACACCAAGAAGTGGGTCACCGACGAGTTCCTGCTCGACGTGGAAGGCCCCCTGTTCCAGCGCTACGCCCAGACCTGTAAGGAGAACGACGTCTGGGGCGTGTTCTCCATCATGGAGCGCAACCCGAACAAGAACCAGATGCCGTACAACACCGCGGTCATCTTCAACAACAAGGGCGAGCTCGCCCTGAAGTACCGCAAGCTGAACCCCTGGGTTCCGATCGAGCCCTGGATGCCCGGCGACCTCGGCCAGCCCGTGTGCGAAGGCCCCGGCGGCAGCAAGCTCTCGATCTGCATCTGCCACGACGGCATGTTCCCGGAGCAGGCCCGCGAAGCCGCCTACAACGGCTGCAACGTGTACATCCGCATCTCCGGCTACAGCACCCAGGTCAACGAGCAGTGGATCCTGACCAACCGTTCCAACGCTTGGCACAACCTGATGTACACCGCCGCGGTCAACCTGGCCGGTTACGACGGCGTCTTCTACTACTTCGGCGAAGGCCAGATCTGCAACTTCGACGGCACGACCCTGGTTCAGGGACATCGCAACCCCTGGGAGATCGTGACCGGCGAAGTGTTCCCCAAGATGGCCGACCAGGCCCGCACGGACTGGGGTCTGGAGAACAACATCTACAACGTCGGCACTCGCGGCTACGTGGCGCAGCCCGGCGGCGTGAAGGAATGCCCCTACAACTGGGTCAAGGACTTCGCCAAGGGCAAGTACCATCTGCCTTGGGAAGACAAGATCAAGATCAAGGACGGCACGATCTACGGCTACCCCACCACCGGCGGTCGCTTCGGCCTGTAATCGTCCAGGCCCCGCAAAGTGTCTTGTCGAGGCGGCCGGAAACGGCCGCCTTTTCACTCCCAGCAGCATCAGCGGCCCGGGGCTCCGGCCGAGACCGACGGCGGAGCCGGAGCCCCCAAGGGCGGCCGCACAGGAGAGAACGGAATGGAAAAGGTAAAAAATCGCTGGCTCATAGCCGCATCGGCCGTGGGCATCCACATATCCATCGGCTCGGTCTACGCCTACAGCGTGATGACCCTGCCGCTCAAGGAACTCCACGGCTGGCAGAAGAGCGACATCACCATGGCCTTCAGTCTGGCCATTCTCTTTCTTGGCTTCTCGGCCGCCTTTCTCGGCCGGTCCGTGGAGAAGATGGGGCCGCGCAAATCCGGCCGCCTCGCGGCCATCTTCTATTCCTGCGGCATCATGGGGTCGGGCCTGGCGGTCAAGATCGGCTCACTGCCCCTGTTTCTGCTTTGCTACGGAGTGATCGGCGGCATCGGGCTCGGCGTGGGCTACATCACCCCCGTCTCGACGCTGGTGAAGTGGTTCCCGGACCGCCGTGGCTTGGCCACCGGCATGGCCATCATGGGCTTCGGCTTCGCGGCCATGATCTTCGGCCCCATCATGGCCAAGCTGTTCCTGGTCATGGACATCTGGAAGGTCTACTTCCTGCTGGGCGCCATCTACTTCTGTCTCATCTTCGGCTCCTCGCTGTATATCGCCCCGCCGCCCGCCGGCTGGCTGCCTCCCGGCTATTCCGCCGCGGCTTCCGAGTCGGGCCGCAAGGTCATCAAGAAGGATCTGGCCCAGCTCACCGTGGCCGAGGCGTTGCGCACCCGGCGCTTCTACTGCATGTGGGTCATGCTCTTTATCAACATCACCTGCGGCATCGCCCTGATCTCCGTGGCCTCGCCCATGGCGCAGGAAGTGGTCGGGCTTTCGCCCATGCAGGCGGCCGCGATGGTCGGGCTCATGGGCCTGTTCAACGGCGGCGGCCGGATCGGCTGGGCCAGCTTCTCCGACTACCTGGGACGGGCGCGCACCTACATGGCGTTCTTCATCATCCAGGTGTTCGCCTTCCTGGCTCTGACCAAGACCACCAATCCGCTGTTCTTCCAGTGCCTCATCTTCATCATCCTGACCTGCTACGGCGGCGGTTTCTCGACCCTTCCGGCCTTCCTGGGCGACATGTTCGGCACCAAGCAGCTCGGCACCATCCACGGCTACGAGCTGACGGCCTGGGGTCTGGCCGGCATGGTCGGCCCGTCCATCGTGACCCACGTCCTGGAGGCCACCGGCAGCTACAGCGCCACCCTGTACATCTTCGCCGGATTCCTGACCTTCGCTTTGGCGGTGACCTTCTTCCTGGCCCACGACCTGCGGCTCAAGCGGCGGTTCTACGCCCAGCAGGCGGCCCAGGAAGCTTCCTGAAACGCATCCAGCGGCCGCACGGCGAAGCAACCCGAACAGGCTGTCCCATGAAACCGCGCGACCTCAACGAACGGTTCAGCCATATCCGGCTGGACCGTTCCCCTTCCCCCCAGGCCCGGCCGGTTCCCGGCCGGAGCCCGGATCGGAAGCCCGGAACTCCCACCAGAATTCCGGTGGCGGGCGTGGATTATCGGAACGGCTCAGGCCGCTCCCGGGCGGGTCGTCCGGGTGTTGCGACGACAAGCGTGTTTGTTGGACTTGCCCTGGGAGTCCGCGCACATTTACAAAAAAATATGCATTAATAGAGATGGTTGCAGAAGTTCTGCCGATGGCACGTTTGTGGCTACAGCCCAAGGCAACGAACCCAAGGAGCACCACGATGCCGATCTATGAATTCCATTGCAGAAGCTGCCGCACGGACTTCGAGGTCTTCGCCCACAAGAGCGAATCCGGAGGCCGTTGCCCGTATTGCGACTCGTGCGAGACGACGCGCATCATTTCGCTCACGCACTATCGCAACGCGGATCATTGGGAAAAGGACATGCTCAAGGGCCTGGCGAAGTCCAAGGAGAGGGACAAGCTCAAGGCCGAACTGAAGGCGCCCGCCTGATTTACGGGAACCACAACCTCGGGGGAAACGTCATGAGCTACGAATCGCTGTTGAAAAATCCGTTTTTCGAGTTTCTTGACTCGGTCTGTCGCGGCTGCGGGCAGGTCATGTTTCAGAACAACGCCATCACGGGCCTGCTGTTCTTCGCCGGGATATTCTACAACTCCGTAACCTTCGGCGTCTGCGCGGTGCTCGGCACCATGGCCGCCACGCTGACGGCCCAACTGCTCGGCGCGGACAAACAACTCGTTCGGGCCGGTCTCTTCGGCTTCAATGGCACCCTGGCGGGTATCGCCCTGCCGTTTTATTTCGCCTTCGAACCGTCCATGCTGCTTTACGTGATCCTGAACGGCGCGTTCTCGACCGTCATCATGGCCGCGCTTTTGAATCTCCTGGGCAAGTGGGGCGTCCCGGCCCTTACCGCGCCCTTCGTCCTGGCCACTTGGCTGCTCATGTTCTGCGTCTACAAGTTCGCCCTGTTCCAGCCCGGGACGCTCATCCTCCCGTCCCTGCCGGTTCCGGGCGCGCCTATGGACATGGGCGCGGTGGCCGGGGCGACCTTCCAGGACGGCGTCGCCAAGGGCCTTGGGGAGGTCATGTTCCAGGACAACGTGGTCACGGGCATCATCTTCGCGATAGCCATCCTGGTGAACTCGCGGCTCTCGGCCCTGTTCGCCGTCATCGGCTCGCTGGTGGGGTTGCTCACGGCCCTGGTCATGCAATCGCCCGAGGCCCCGGTGCGTCTCGGCCTGTATGGTTTCAACTCCGTGCTCTGCGGCATCGCCATGGGCGGCGTCTTCTTCTACCTTAATTGGAAGACGTTCCTCTACGCCCTGGGCTGCATGGTTCTCGGCTCCATCGCCACGGCCTCGTTCGGTGTGCTCCTCGCGCCCATCGGCATGCCCGCCCTGACCTGGCCGTTCATCGTGGTCACTTGGCTCTTTCTCTTCGCCGGAGCGCTCTTCCGGAATACCGCCCCGGTACCCGCCGGCAAAGCCGGAACCCCAGAGGAGAACCTCCGCATGCTGCGCGATCCGGCGTGAGAGAGCGGCACCCTCCGCATCACACGCCAGCAGGTTTACCTTCCAAATGGGCGGAAAGACGGATTGGCGTGCCGTCTTTCCGCTCTCGCCGCGCCTACCCATGAACGGTCACAACGGAAGTTGTCGAAGCGTCCGGAGGCGTCGCGGCGTCGGATAAGGGGGAGGGAGGCCAAATCGCAGTTTGGCCACAATTTTATTTGTGCCACATGTCTTGCCCCGCAGGTGATATTTTACTTTTTTATGCCATTATTTCAATTCATTGTGACAATGACGTCTTTTGGCACCCAATTCGCTCTCTGCCGAGGGGGCCTGATTCTCGTCAGGGATCGGGAAGGGTGAAATCATCAAGGAGGAGAGCGCAATGTCTCGGACATATTTCGCCTATTGCCCCAACCCGGAATGCGGATACCGGCGCGGCCCCGACGGGAGCCGGGTCCGGGATTCCTTCGTGCAGGGCCTGGAAGCTCAACCTGTTGTCGGCTTGTCCTGCCCGCACTGCCAGACTTCCATGCGAACGGACTGCCCGCATTGCGGCGAACCATTTCCGGACGTGCCCAGGCGTTTTTGCCCGGCATGCGGCGGCGACCTGACCGCAGCTCTGCCCGACGCTCCGTGCCGCATCTGCGGGCGTCCCTGCCGCCGATCCGTCGCGCTTCATGCCGCGGGCGGCGATGAGGTTTCCGTGTGTTCGGACCATTGCCTGCGCGTTCTCATCCAGCGTTACGTCAGGATATGCGACCACTGCGGCCGCCGGTTTCTGGTCGAACTCCAGCCGGGAGCCGAACCCTCGACGCAAGCGGCGCCGCATCCCGGGGAGTCATTGAGGGAGTTTTGCTCCCCACAGTGCAGGGCGGAGCACCTGCTGTTCAGTGAAGGATGATTTTTGAGCCCGAGCTGCAGGCGGGGGGAAGTGAATGCTTAATTACATTTACAGATGAGAAAAGAAAGATTTTTGTCTGTAATTGCGCTTGATGTTAAATTATATATCTGTACAAAATTGCATCACGAATGTACCAATGCAGTGAATAATACGGTCGTCAGGATGAGTTTGATTATATTTTACGCCCAATAGACTGATAAATAGGTGTTGTATGAAGGAAAGGTATCTGCTTTCCGGATCAGGAGCGATGAACCTTTCAATAAAGGTATTGAAGAGGCGTCGTACCTATAACGCCTTCGTCAGCAATGAGACCCTTGAAGACTACTCCCTGCGCAGGGCGGCCAAGTCTTTTCGCCGCTGGCCGTGCTGGCTGCTGGCCAATACGGCTCTCGGCGGCATCACCTTCCTGGCCTTGGAGGCCATCGGCGCGCTGCTCATCCTCGATTACGGGTTCATCAACTCCACCTTGGCGATTCTCTGTCTCTCGCTGATCATCATCATTACCGGCCTGCCCATCTCCTATTACGCCTCGCGTTATAACGTGGACGTGGATCTGCTCACGCGGGGAGCCGGCTTCGGCTACTTCGGCTCCACCGTGACCTCGCTCGTCTACGCCTCTTATACGATCATCTTCTTCGCCATCGAGGCGGCCATCATGGCCAAGGCCCTCCAGGTGGCCGTCGGCATCCCGCTCGCCATCGGCTATCTGGTCAGTTCCGTGGTCATCATCCCCCTGGTCTTCTACGGCATCACCTTCATCAACAAGCTGCAGCTCTACACCCAACCGTTCTGGATCATTCTTTCCGTATCGCTGTTCGCTTATATCCTCCATACCGATCCCACGGCCCTGGAATCCTGGACCTCCTTCGCCGGTCTCGGCGGCGCGGCGGAGGCGTTCAATCCGCTGCTTTTCGGCGGGGCGTTGTCCCTGGCCTTTTCACTCGTGCCGCAGATCGGGGAGCAGGTGGACTATCTCCGTTTCCTGCCGGACAAGACCCGCGAGAACCGCGTGGCCTGGTGGGTGTCCATGGCGGCCGCAGGACCAGGCTGGATCATTATCGGGGCGATCAAGCTGCTGTGCGGCTCCTTTCTGGCGGTGCTCTTCATGCGCAAGGCCGGGGCGACGATGGGCGACGCGCTGGAGCCTTTCAACCTCTACCTCAACGCCTTTGAAGCCATGTTCGGGCCGGGGGGGCTGACCCTGGCGGTCAGCACGCTCTTCGTCGTCATCTGCCAGGTGAAGATCAACGTGACCAACGCCTATGCCGGTTCCCTGGCCTGGTCCAACTTCTTCTCGCGGATTTCCCACAGTCACCCGGGCCGGGTGGTCTGGCTCATCTTCAACGTGACCATTTCGGTGCTGCTCATGCAGTTCGGGGTGTTCTACATCCTGCATTCCGTGCTCATGGTCTACGCCATTTTCGCGGTGGCCTGGGTCGGGGCGATCTTCACCGACCTGGCCATCCTGAAACCCCTGGGGATCAGTCCGGCGCACATCGAGTACAAGCGGGCCAACCTCTACAACGTCAACCCCGTGGGCTTCGGCGCCATGCTCATCGCCGCGGGCGCGGCCATTCTCTGCCACCTGGGCCTTTTCGGGGCCTATCCCAAGGCCTTCGCCCCGCTCATCGGCCTGGGGGTGTCCATTCCGGCCACGGTGCTCCTCGCCCTGATCACGGGCGGGAAATATTATCTGGCCCGCAAGGTCTCCCCGTCGCAGGGGGAGAATCTCGTGGCCTGCACCATCTGCAACAAGCTTTACGAGGCCAGGGACACGGTCTGTTGTCCGGCCTACGACGAGCAGGTCTGCTCGCTTTGCTGCTCCCTGGACAGCATCTGCAAAGGCTTCTGCAAGGTTTCCGTCAACGGAAAGACTTGGCGCGACCGCGTGTTCAACTTCGCCTTCGAAACCTCCCTCTCGCGCCACTTCAGCCGCAGGGTGAGGATATTCTGCATCCATTTCTTCAACATCCTCTGCGCCCTGGCGCTCATCTTCGCCCTTTGCTACGCCTATTTCGCCACCAGCACGGACTACGACCGAAAGCTTTTGTCGGACATCTTCGTCACCCTGTTCCTCTTTTCCATGCTCATCACCGGCATCTGGATCTGGTGGTTCTCGCTCATCCAGGAGACCAGCCTGTTGGCCGAGGATGAACTGGACCGGCATGTCCACGAACTGGAGGTGGAGGTCAAGCGGAGAGAAGCCGTGAGCGCGGCCCTGGAGGAGACTGGCAACCAGCAACGGCTCATCCTTGAGAACGCCTCCATCGGCATCGCCTATGCCAAGGATGACCAACTCGTCTGGAGCAACAACCGATTCACATGGCTCTGTGGGGTAGGGAAGCGTTCGCCGGGAGGAGCCATCCAGCTCGACTCGTTCCTGCGCCGCGCGGGCATCCGGCCGGGGATCATGGACGAGGTGCAGCAGGCCCTGTCGGATGGAGGCCGCTTTTGCGTGGAATTGCCCGTCACCATCTCGCCCGCCCGGCGCCATTGGTGCGTCCTGTCCATCAGTGCGGTCAATCCGGACTGCGTACGGCACGGCAGCATCTGGCTCCTGGACGACATCAGCGAACGCAAGCTGGCCGAAGAGCGGCTCCTGCGCAGCGAGGAACGGCTCAAGGAACTCAACGAGAGCCTCGAAGCCCAGGTGCGCTCCCGCACCGAAGAGCTGAAACGGAGCTTCGAGTCCGTGCGCCAGGCGGACAAGATGGCCTCGCTGGGCATTCTCGTCTCCGGCGTTGCCCACGAGATCAACAACCCGGCCAGCTTCATCCGCCTGAACATCGGCATGCTCGAGGAGGTCTGGAACGGCCTGCTGTCGATGCTGGACAAGAAGAACGCGGAAAGCGACCTGTGGATCGCCGGGATGCCCTTCGACTACGCCAGGTCGAGCATTCCGAAGCTTCTGCGTGGCATCCACCAGGGTGCGGAACGGGTCTCCACGATCATTCGCAACCTGAAGGACTATGCCCGCCAGAGTCCCCTGGACATGGGCGGCACAGTGGACATCAATTTGGCTCTGACCTCGTCGCTGGAGCTGCTGGCCAATCCCCTGCGCAAGGCGACCAACAGGCTCGAGGTCGAGATGACCCCGAATCTGCCCAGCTTCCGCGGCGATCTGCGGCGCGTCGAGCAGGTTCTGGTCAACCTCATTCAGAACGCCTACCAGGCATTGACCCGCAGGAGCCAGGCCATCAGAATCCGCACCGGCCAGAACGACGGGCATGTCTGCTTCGAGATAGAGGACGAGGGGCACGGCATCCGCGCCGAATACCTCAAGAACGTCTGCGATCCGTTCTTTACGACCAAGCGCGATCAGGGCGGCACGGGACTCGGTTTGTCGGTTTCAGCGGGGATCATTGAAGAGCACCGGGGGATCATGGAGATATCCTCCGAGCCCGGGGAGGGCACCCGCGTCAAGCTCCTGTTCCCCGTGCCCGATGCCCGCGCCTGATCCGACAGCCGAGAGGAGTCAGCCATGGACCGACACACGTTTCCCGCGCGCCCCATTCTGGTGGTGGATGACGAGCGAGCCGCCCTGGACGGGTTCGAGATCACACTCGTCTCGTCCGGCTACACCAACATCGTGACTCTGGATGACAGTCGCAAGGTGTTGCCTTTTTTGGCGAAAAACAATGTCGAGCTTATTCTTTTGGACCTCATCATGCCGCACCTGAGCGGCTCCGAACTGCTGTTGGAGATCCGGCGCATCTGCCCTGATGTGCCGGTGCTCATCATCACCGCGGTGAACGATGTGGACTCCGTTGTCGAGTGCATCCGCAACGGGGCGCAGGACTATATCATCAAGCCCGTGGACAAGGACCATCTGAGGAACCGGGTGCGCAAGGCCCTGGAGGTGCGCGAACTGGAGCAGGAGAACGCCCTGCTGCGGGAGTCCCTGTTGGATGAAGCCCTGCTGCACCCGGAGGCCTTCGCCGAGATCGTCACCCAGGATCCGAAGATGTGCGCGATCTTCAAATACTGCGAGGCCGTGGCCCCGAGCACGCGGCCCATCCTGATCACCGGGGAGACCGGCACGGGAAAAGAGCTTATCGCCCGCTCCATCCATGATCTCAGCGGGCGCAAGGGCGAGTTCGTGGCCGTGAACATCGCGGCCTTCGACGACCCGATGTTCGCGGACACCTTGTTCGGCCATGTGCGGGGCGCATTCACCGGCGCGGAAAGCGCCCGGCCTGGGTTGGTGGAGAAGGCCGCCGGAGGCACGCTTTTCCTGGACGAGATCGGCGATCTGCCCCTGCCGTCGCAGGTCAAGCTTCTGCGCCTGCTGCAGGAGCAGGAATACTTCCCCGTGGGGTCGGACTCGCTGAAGAAGGCCAACGTGCGCATCGTGGCCTCGACCCTCAAGAACATCGGCGACCTCCGGCGCAAGGGGCAGTTCCGCGAAGATCTCTACTACCGGCTCATCACGCACCAGGTCCACATTCCGCCGTTGCGGGAGCGGCCCAACGACATACCGAGGCTCTTGGACCACTTTCTGGATCAGGACGCCCGGGAACTTCGGCGCAAACGTCCGTCCTACCATCCCGAATTGGTCAATCTGCTGCGGTCTTATGCTTTCCCCGGGAATGTCCGCGAACTGCGGGCCATGGTCGGGGACGCGCTGATGAACCACACCTCGCGGATGCTCTCGTCGGAGACCTTCAAACGTTACATCTTTCAGGAAGGGGAGCCGGAGACTCGTGGGGCGGAGGGACGCTCCGCCAATCCGCTCGACAACCTGGATTTCTCCGCGGACAACATGCCCCGACTCAAGGTCGCCACCCAGAAGGTCGCGCAGATACTCATCAGTCAGGCCATGCGCATCTCCTGCGGCAACCAGACCGTGGCCGCGCGCATTCTCGGCATCTCCCAGCAAGCCCTGAGCGCCAAGCTGAAGAAGGTGTCTCTCTGCGAATCGGATTCCGAGGACGATCTCGACGCTCCGGCGCGCTGAGTGCGGCGGAAGAGGGGAGGGGCGGACGTCGCTCCAGTCGGACAACAACGAAAAAGGGCTTGGAGAGATTTTCTCCAAGCCCTTCATCTTTCTGGTAGCGGGGGCAACTCCAGCGATGTGCATGGCCGATATCGTTTAGTAAATAGAGAGATGAGGAGGTCGTCATGTCGATGCTGCATCTTAAGGAGCTTGAAAGTCTGACCCTGGACAGGCTGGTCCGGGCCCATCGTGACGTGCTGAGTTTCGCCGTGGCCTCGGCCACGCAGATTCAGCCTTGCCCTGGAAACGCCAGGAGACCGGCATCCTGCTCAAGGGCGTGGTGCAACCGGCTTGGCCGTTCCTGATCCGGTTCAAAGAGATCGAGATCGTCCGCATCATGGGCTGGGCCGAAGGAGGAGGGAACTTCATCACTTCCCAGGTGAAGGAGGTGGACTACGCACGCGGTCTCGTCTTCACCCGTTCCGGCTCTCTCTACAGCGCTGAATGGGCCGAAAACGAGCCGGACATCTCGACCGTCATGGCATTCGCGGCCTTCTTCTGGATTCAATCTCCAGAACTCGCAGCCTAGTGCGACGTGCCAAAGGCGTTTTTCTGAGTATAGTTTGTTAGCTCAGATAGCTCGAAGCCTCTCTAGCTTTGCAATATTTATGGCGTCCCAGAATGGCGGTAAATACCGACGTCGCCCGCAGCCCGGACAAAGGTTCCAATAGGGGAGGCGTGAGGAATAGCTGGGGTATCCTGCTGCGTTGGGAAGTTATTTTGAATATTTCAGTGCATTCTCTGTTTTCTTTTGTCCGTGCAGTGCGTAGAGGAAAACCAGTTTCTCAATAGAGCTTCGTTTTTCGAGCCAACGGGGGGGACATGAAAAACGGCTTTGAAGCTCGTCCGGGGCAGTGGCTTAAGGTGCATCTGCGGGAGGTGTCCGAGCAGGCCGGGGACTTCGCGGCGGTGTTCGGTGCCGAGGCCTGGGGACGGGCGGCTGGGCTTTTGCACGACATCGGCAAGTATTCGCGCGAGTTCCAGGACCAGTTGGAGCGGGACGGGCACGGCCTGGACCACTCCACGGCCGGAGCCAAGGAGGCTGCGCGGGCCTATCGTGCCGGACGACTGCTGGCCTACGTGATTGCCGGACACCATGGTCGGGGACTGGCCAACTGGATTAACCCGGGAAGCCTTGAAGAGCGTTTGGCCAAGTCTGGTCTGCCGGACTACTCGGCCTATAAGGGGGAGATCGCTTTGCCGCCCGAGCCGGATTTCCCTCGCTTGACGGCTTTGGACAAACGGCTTTTGGGCTTCAGTTGCGCCTTCTTTGCCCGCATGATTTTTTCCTGCCTGGTGGATGCGGACCGCCTGAACTCCGAGGCCCATGCCGATCCCGGGAAGGCCGCCCTCCGCGACGGGAGGCCCGGGCTCGGGGCATTGAAAGAGCGCCTGGACGCCCATCTGGAGCGGCTTCAGGCCGAAGCCGAGGATACGCGGATCAATCGTCTGCGCCGGAGCATCCTGGCGCAATGCCGCGCGGCCGCCGCCCTGCCGCCCGGGCTGTTCAGCCTGACCGTGCCTACGGGCGGCGGCAAGACCCTCGCGTCCCTGGCCTTCGCCCTGGACCACGCCGCGGCCCACGCTGCGGCCCACGGCCTGCGCCGGGTCATCTACGCCATTCCCTACACGAGCATCATCGAGCAGAACGCCGAGGTCTTCCGCGAGATTCTGGGGCGGGACGCGGTTCTCGAACACCACTCCAGCGTGGAACTGTCCAGCGAGGGCGGGGCAGGGCAGGACACGGCCCTGGCCGCCTCCCTGGCCATGGAGAACTGGGACGTGCCGCTGGTTGTGACCACCAATGTCCAGTTTCTGGAATTCCTGTTCGCCTGCAAGGCCTCGCGCTGTCGCAAACTGCACAACGTGGCCAAGAGCGTTATCATCCTGGACGAGGCCCAGATGCTACCCAGGGAACTGCTCAAGCCCACCCTGGCGGCGCTCAAGGAGCTGACCGTGAACTACGGCTGCAGCGTGGTGCTCTGCACGGCCACCCAGCCCGCAGTGGCGGAACATTTCCCCGGCGGCGCGGACATCCGAGAGATCATGCGCGACCCCGGTCCGACGGAACTCTACGAGGCGTTCCGGCGGGTGCGGGTGGAACTGGCCGGGGAGATGGACGCCGCCGCCCTGGCCGAGGTCATGGGCGGACAGGAGCAGTGCCTGTGCGTGGTCAACAGGCGCGAGCACGCCCGGCTGCTGTTCGAGCGCATCCGCCACTTGCCCGGCGCGAATGGATCAGATTTCAAAGGATTATTGGTTGCATTCCATTCTGGACGGTTTCACTTTGTGTGAAGTACATAGCGTCTTGTTTTTGTCTGGTAGATGGCCTTCCTGGCCTGATGGCTAGGGATCACCACTCTGTTTCATTCAGTTTGAGGTGTGGAAATGCACGATAAGCCCATCGCTCGCCCAGGACAGTACTTATCAGCGCATCTAGTGAATGTCGCGCAGCTTGCCGGAGTTTTTGCGAGGGCGATTGGATTTCCGCTTGCGGGGCAACTCGTCGGTGGCGGACATGATGAAGGTAAGGTTTCGCAAACATTTCAGCACTACATTCGCTCCGCCGCTGGAATCACCGACCCTGAGGATGAGGAATACGTTGACGCCAAGGGATTTCGGGGGAAAATCGACCACTCCAGCGCTGGTGCCCAGAGATTATGGCAGGCCATCATGCAGGAGCGGGCCCCGGCGCAAAACGTCCTGTTCGCTCAAATGTTGGCCCTTTGCATCTGCTCGCATCACTCCGGCCTTATCGACTGCCTGGGGCCGTGGGGCGAGGATCTCTTCAAGAGACGCATGGAAAAGCCGTCCGAGCAGACGCATATCGAGGAAGCGCTCGAGGCCTTCGGCGACGGCTTCGGCGCGTCGGGTGAGCAGCTGCTGCCCGCGACCATGAAGGAGATGCGGGACCGCTTGGCCGCAATGCTCCGGCCGGAGCCGTCCGCATATTGCGATAAATGTTCCCTGCGACCCACGAAGGCGTGCCGCATCCACAACCCCCTGGCGTGGTTCTCCTTGGGGCTCGCGACGCGGATGCTGTTCAGTTGTTTGGTCGATGCCGACCACACCGACAGCGCAGACGCCGAGCACCCGGAAAATGCCGCCTTGCGTTCCCACGGCACTCCGCCTTGGCGGCGACTCGTCGAGCGGCTGGAAAAGCGGTTCATGGAATTTTCAGGTAACCGCGCCATCGACGCAATCCGTAGCGAAATATCGGCGCATTGCCTCGCCAGAGCCACCGGCTCCAAGGGCGTGTTCACACTCACCGTGCCTACCGGCGGCGGCAAGACATTGGCTGGTCTGCGATTCGCCTTGCACCACGCAGTGCATCACAGCATGTCGAGAATCATCAACGTCATCCCCTTCACGTCCATCATCGATCAGAACGCCCAGGTGGCGCGGGAAATCTTGGAATGCGGCGAGGAGTTCGGCCGCGTGGTGCTCGAACATCACTCCAACCTCACACCCGAAAAGGAAAGCCCCCGCACGAGGCTGGCCTCGGAGTGCTGGGACGCTCCGGTCATCTACACCACCATGGTGCAGTTCCTGGAAAGCCTGTTCCGGGGCGGCACACGCAACGCCAGGCGCATGCATCGGCTCGCCGGGGCGATCATTGTTTTCGATGAGATACAAACGCTGCCGGTGAACTGCGCGCACCTCTTCTGCAATGCGGTGAACTTTCTGGTTCGGGAATGCGGAGCCAGCGTCGTGCTCTGCACGGCCACGCAACCGCTTCTGGACAGGCTCGCCCGGCCCGAGTTGGGCGTGCTTTCCCTTGACCCACGGTGCGAACTGATGCCGCACCGGGATGCGTACTTCGACAAGCTGGAACGGACCGAGATTCTCGACGACACCAAGCCTGGCGGCTGGAGCGTCACGGAGATCGCCGATCTCGCCATCGGCGAACTGCGTCGGGCGGGTAGTTGCCTCGTGGTCGTCAACACCAAGCGCTGGGCGCGTGAGCTGTATGAGGAATGCGCCGCGCGAGGCATCGCCGAAGTGCGGCATCTAAGCACAGACATGTGCGCGGCGCACAGACTGTGCGTACTGGACGAGATGCGCGCGGAACTCAAAGCCGGGCGACCGGTGTTGTGCGTCAGCACCCAACTCATCGAGGCGGGGGTGGATGTCAGCTTCGGCGCGGCCATCCGCTTTGTGGCCGGACTGGATTCCATCGTCCAGACGGCTGGCCGCTGCAACCGCAACGGCGAAAGCAAGGATGGACGGCCCGGCCAGGTGCATGTGGTCAACCCGGATCGCGAGAATTTGAGCAGACTCAGGGAGATTCAGACTGGTCGCGAAATGACCTTGCGCGTTCTGGGCGACTTCCGAAAGGAGCCCGACTCGCTGGGCGGCTCGCTGCTGCACCCCAAGGCCATGGAGCGCTACTTCACGTATGCGTTTTTCGACCGTCGCGACGAAATGGCCTACCCGGTCTCCGCGGAAGATGCCGGGCATGGGGACACGCTGTTCAATCTGCTCTCGTGCAATCCGCTGAACCCCGGCAACATGCATGCACCGCTCGCTTTGCGCCAGTCCTTCGCCACTGCGGGCGAGATATTCACGGTCATCGACGCGCCCACCTGCGGTGTGCTCGTGCCCTACGGCGAAGGGAAGGATCTCATCGCCCAACTGTGCGGCGTTTTCCATCCGCAACAAGAGAAACCGCTGCTCCGACGCGCGCAACGTTACTCTGTCAACGTTTTTCCCAATGTGCTGAAGGGGCTCCAGGGAGCGCAGGCCTTGCACGAGACTCAAAAGGGAAGCGGTGTTTGGTATTTGGATGCCCAGCATTACAGCGGGCGATTCGGGCTTTCCGTCAACGAGGTCGAAGAAATGGCCGTGCATATTTGCTAGGGAGGTGCTTCGTGAATAACGGCATCACGTTTCGGCTCACCGGGCGCTACGCCTTGTTTACCGATCCGCTCACGCGCATCGGCGGGGAGAAGTGCTCGTACCACGTCCCCACGTATGAGGCCCTGAAGGGCGTCGTCAAATCCATCTACTGGAAACCGACGCTGATCTGGTTCATCGATAAGGTGCGGGTGCTGCGACCCATCCGCACCCAGACCAAAGGAACAAAGCCTCTCGGCTACGGCGGCGGCAACAGCCTCGCCATTTACACCTTCCTGGTCGATGTCGAGTACCAGGTCCAGGCGCATTTCGAATGGAACGAGCACCGCCCGGAGCTGGCCAACGACCGCAATGACGGCAAGCACTTCGGGATCGCCCGGCGCATGCTGGAGCGCGGCGGCAGGCAGGACATATTCCTGGGCACGCGCGACTGCCAGGGCTACGTGCAGCCCTGCGCCTTCGGCGAAGGCGAGGGGCACTACGACGGCCTCGACGAGCTCGCCTTCGGACTCATGTTCCACGGTTTCGACTACCCGGACGAGACCGGGGAACACATGTTGCGCAGCCGCTTTTGGCAGCCCGTCATGAAGCGCGGCGTCATCGAGTTCCCCCGCCCGGACGCCTGCCATGTCCGCAAGGAGGTACGCGCAATGAAGCCCAAGCAGTTTGAGCAGGGACGCAACTTCCGCCCGGTGGAAGAGGAGGAAATGCCGTGAGTTGGATGCAGACGCTCTATGAAACGCACAAGCCGCTCTCCTGCCTCCCTGTGACCGAGGGGGAGACGGGGACGTGCGTCCCGGAAAGCCACAGCACCGCGCGGGCGCACATCGAAATCGTCCTCGACACTGTGGGGCAATGCTCCCGCGCGAGTATCATCGACAAGACCGACGCCACGACGGTTATCCCCTGCACCGAGGCGTCGGCCACGCGCAGTGGGAAGAAACCTGTTCCCCATCCGCTCTGCGACGGTTTGCAATATCTCGCGGCGGACTTCCGCAAATACGGCGGCGTGGTCACCAGCGGCTTCGCCAAAGAGGATGACCAACCGCACAAGGACTACATGGAACAGTTGCGCAAGTGGGTTGCGGCGTCACCGCACCCCAAGACCGTGCGGATTCTCAAGTACCTCGAAGGCGGCACGGTGATCGCGGATCTGGTGCGGCAACACGTGCTCCCGCTCGACGTGGGCGGGAAGATCGCCTCGTCGAAAACGTCCGAGACGGCGGAGTGTCCGATTTGGGCCGTGCTCCCGGCGGGGCAGTCTGCGGACAAGGCCGTCGTGCGCTGGCGCGTGGAAATCCCAGGCGACCTAGCCTCCGGCGTGTGGGAGGACCAGAGCCTTCTGGACAATTGGTCGGCCTACTACCCCGCAACCATCGAAACCAAGGGACTGTGCATGGTGAACGGGGATGTCGTCGCCCTGAGCAGTCTGCACCCGGCGAAACTCCGCCACGCCGGCGACAAGGCCAAGCTCATCTCCTCCGACGACACCTCGGGCTTCACCTTTCGCGGGCGCTTCACCGACGGAACGCAGGCCTGCGGCGTGGGCTACGAGGTCAGCCAAAAGGCGCACAGCGCCCTGCGCTGGCTCATCGCCCGGCAGGGGTATCGCAACGATACGCAGGTCTTCGTCAGTTGGGCGGTATCCGGCAAGCCCACGCCTCCTCCCATTGAGGATTCCCACGACTGGCTGGATGAGCCCATCGACATGGACGACGCTGGCGCGCAGGCCGGGCCAGATCACACCAGGGACGCGGGCCAGAGCTTCGCCCTGCGGCTGAACAAGTACATCGCGGGCTACGCGGCCACCCTTGACCCCACGGAGTGCATCGTGGTCATGGGGCTGGATTCCGCCACGCCAGGCCGCATGAGCATTATCTACTACCGGGAACTTCTCGGGTCGGAGTTTCTTGAACGGCTGAAAAAATGGCACGCGGACATGGCTTGGCCGCAGCGCGTTTCCATCAAGCAGAAGGGGAAGGGCAAGAAAAAGGGAGCGCCGGTCGCCCCGTGGCGCGTCTGCGCGCCCACGCCCAGGAACATCGCCGAGGCGGCCTACGGACTCAGGCTGGACGACAAGCTCAAACGGGCAACGGTGGAGCGCCTTGTCCCCTGCATTGTGGACGGTCGGGAGCCGCCAGCCGATCTGGTCGAGAGCTGTGTGCGCCGAGCAGCCAACCGTCCTGGTTTCAAGGAGCATTGGGAATGGGAACAGGCGCTGGGCGTTGCCTGCGCCATGTACAAGGGCCGCCACGCGCGACACGCGGCGGCTGAACAACGGAGGATTTACGGCATGGCCCTGGAACCTGAGCGCACATCACGTGATTACCTGTATGGGCGGCTTTTGGCCGTTGCGGAACACATTGAGGAGATTGCCTTACGTGTGGCCGGGGAGGACCGGCCGACCACGGCGGCGAGGCTGATGCAGCGCTTCGCCGATCATCCCTGCTCCACGTGGCGCACCATTGAAATGGCCCTGCAACCTTACATGCAACGATTGCAGGGCAGCAGGGGAGGGTTTCTGCATAACATGCGCACACTGCTCGACGAGGTGCTTTGTCTTTTTCAGGGAGAGGATTTTCAGTCTGAGCACCGTCTGACCGGGGAATTCCTGCTGGGCTACCACTGCCAACGGCAGGTTTGGAAAAAGGACAGGAGCAACGCAGCCGAAACTGAAGGAGAAGAGTAATGAGCAGCCTCCAGAACAAGATCGACTTCGCCGTCATCATCACGGTCCTGCGCGCCAACCCCAACGGCGACCCTCTCAACGGCAACCGTCCACGCGCGGACTACGACGGCTTCGGCGAGATTTCCGACGTCTGCCTGAAGCGTAAGCTGCGCGACAGGCTGCAAGAGAAGGGTGAATCCATTTTCGTCCAGTCTAATGACCGCAAGACCGACGGCATGAACAGCCTGCGCGAACGCGCCGAGGCCGGACTGAGCAAAGAGCAGTGGACGGACAGGGACAAAACGGCCAAAGCCGCCTGCGCGAAATGGTTCGACGTGCGGGCCTTCGGCCAGCTGTTCGCCTTTAGCGGAAAAAAGAAGAAGGGCGGCGAGGAGGACGGCGACGGCGTCTCCATTCCCATCCGCGGGCCGGTCACCTTGCAAGCCGCAGTCAGCGTCGCCCCCGTCAGCGTGTCCAGCATTCAGATCACTAAAAGCGTAAGCGGCGAAGGCGACGGCACCAAGCGCGGTGCGGACACCATGGGTATGAAGCACCGGGTGGACAAGGGCGTTTACGTGGCCTTCGGCAGCATGAACCCACAGCTTGCGGAGCGGACGGGCTTTTCCGATTCCGATTCTGAGACCATCAAGGGCATTCTGCCGAAGTTGTTTGAGAACGATGCTTCTTCCGCCAGGCCGGAAGGCAGCATGGCAGTGGCAAAAGTCATTTGGTGGAAGCACGACTGCAAGGCGGGCCAGCATTCTTCGTTCAAAGTCCACCACAGCCTCGTGGTGAACGCCGATGGCAGCTACGCGTTGGCGAATCTGCCCGGCCTGATCCCGGAGGAGATCGACGGGTTTTAGCCCCATGTACTCCGAGGACGGCCTGCTGCCCCTTTCGGCCTTGCAGCATCTGCTCTTCTGCCCGCGCCAGTGCGCGCTCATCCATGTGGAGCGGCAGTGGGAGGAGAACCGTTTCACGGCCGAGGGCCGGGTCGCCCACGAGAAGGTCCACGAGGCGGGAAGCGAAACCAGGGGCGGCCGGAGGATCGTCTCCGGCCTGCCCCTGCGCTCCCTGCGGCTGGGGCTCTCTGGCCAGGCCGACGTGGTGGAGTTCGAGGCCGACGGCGCGCCCTTCCCCGTGGAGCACAAGCGCGGCCGGGCCAAGGAGGAGGACTGGGACCGGGTGCAGCTCTGCGCCCAGGCCCTCTGTCTGGAGGAGATGACCGGCAGGACGGTGGAGCGGGGGGCCTTGTTCTACGGCAAGACCCGCCGCCGGGAGGACGTGGTTTTTGACGCGGACCTGCGGCGGCGCACGGAGGAGACGGCCGCACGACTGCACGAACTGGTGGAATCCGGCCGCACGCCGCCTCCCGAGCCCTCGGGCCGTTGCCGGAACTGCTCCCTGGCGTCCGTGTGCCTGCCGGGCGCGCGCCGCTCGGTGGAACCCTATCTGCGCAAGGCGTTCGACGAATGAAGCACTATCTCAACACGCTCTATGTGACCACCCAGGGGGCCTATCTGGCCAAGGACGGCGAATGCGTGCTCGTGCGGGTGGAGGGCGAGGACCGCTTGCGCCTGCCCATCCACGGTCTCGGCGGCATCGTCTGTTTCGGCCAGGTTTCGTGCAGCCCGTTCCTGCTGGGGCATTGCGCGGAGAACGGCGTGGGCGTGAGTTTCCTCACCGAGCGCGGCCGATTCCTGGCCCGGGTGCAGGGGCCGGTTTCGGGCAACGTGCTCCTGCGGCGGGAGCAGTACCGCCGGGCCGACGACCCCGCGGCCTCGGCGGCCGCGGCGCGGTGTCTGCTCACGGGCAAGATCGCCAACTGCCGGGCCGTGCTCCTGCGCACCGCGCGCGACCACGAGGACAAGGTGAACGCCGGAGCCTTGCGCGGCGCGGCGGAACGACTGGCGGACTGCGGCCGCCGTCTGGACCCCGGCCTGCCCCTGGACGTGCTGCGGGGCATCGAGGGCGAGGCGGGCAACGCCTATTTCGAGGTCTTCGACCATCTGCTCACCAACCAGAAGGAGGAGTTCCGCTTCAGCGTCCGCAGCCGCCGCCCGCCGCTGGACCGCATCAATTGCCTGCTGTCCTTTCTCTATGCGCTGCTGGCCCACGACGTGCGCTCCGCCCTGGAGTCCGTGGGCCTGGACCCGGCCGTGGGATTTCTGCATCGCGACCGGCCGGGACGGCCCGGCTTGGCATTGGATCTCATGGAGGAGTTCCGGCCCGTGCTGGCCGACCGTCTGGCTCTGTCGCTGGTCAACCTGGGACAGGTTCAGGCCCGGGGCTTCCGCGTGGAGGAGAACGGCGCGGTGCGCATGGACGACGACACCCGCAAGGCCGTGTTGGTGGCCTATCAGAAACGCAAGCAGGAGGAGATGCGGCACCCGTTCCTGGACGAGAAGGCCCCGCTGGGACTCATGCCGTATCTCCAGGCCTTGCTGTTTGCGCGTTGGCTGCGCGGCGACCTGGACGGCTATCCGCCGTTCCTGTGGCGCTAGGAGGCCGGGATGTTCGTGCTGGTGAGCTACGACGTGAAGACCGAGGATGGGGACGGCCGGAGACGGCTGCGGCGCATCGCCAAGGCGTGTCAGGACTATGGGCAGCGGGTGCAGTATTCCGTGTTCGAATGCATCGTGGACCCGGCCCAGTGGACCAAATTGCGGGCGCGCCTGCTGCGGGAAATGAATTCCGAGGAAGACAGCTTGCGGTTTTATTTCCTGGGCTCCAACTGGCAGAGGCGGGTGGAGCACGTGGGGGCGAAACCGGCTCTGGACCTGGAGGGGCCGCTGGTGATTTGAGGCCGCGCGAACCTCAAGCACACGGGGAAATCCCGGGAGGTTCGCGTTTGAGGAGTTCCTTGACAATTCAATAGGATGAATGGGAAGCCTCGATTCTGGCCGGAGGCCGCGCGACCCTTCCGGGCGCGGTTCGCGCGAAACAGGCCGGAAACCC